>JBHELF010000163.1:0-2729 GCA_046263155.1 Actinomycetota bacterium | reverse complement strand
GGGCAAGCTGGGCCTGCAGAGTTCTCGATTGCTGGCGAACCTTGCAGTTGAAGACGAGAGATCCAACCGTCGACTCGCGCATATCGCACGCGGCAAGACGGTGGCTATCGTCTTCATCGACGTTGCAGGCTTTACAACTCTGACGGAGCAACGGGGCGACGACGAGGCGATCGCCCTCCTCAACCGGCTGAGCGGATTGATCGACCGGGCAGTCAAGCTGGGACAGGGCGAGTGCGTCAAGAAACTCGGAGACGGTTTTCTGTTGGCCTTTCCGTCCTCTTCACAGGCGATCCGATCGATGCTCGCGCTGCGACAGGCCATGGCCCGCGAGTTGGAGCGCGACCGATCCTTCGATCTCAAGCTCAGGACGGCGATCCACGCGGGCGAGCCTTTGATAGAGGAGGACGATCTACTCGGCCACGACGTCAACCTGACGGCCAGACTGCTCGATCACTGCCGCCCGGGCGAGGTCATCGTCTCCGAGGCGGCCAAAGAGCTCGCGGGTCGAAGGCTCAAGTCGATCTCCTTCGGCAAGGGCCGGACGCGCAAGATCCGAGGGCTCAGTTCGAAGGTTGTGGTCTATCCAATCGCCGTCGCTGAATCCGGCATGCCCTCCGCCCGGCCCAAAACGGACCCCTCGAAAACAGCCGACGCAATGGTTAGATAGCTGCTATCTCCCGAAGAGCTCGTAGGCCATCAATGAGGCCACCTCGCGCAGCAGCTCCTTGGCCTTCGTCAACCTGCTGCGCTGCAGCTCGAGGTAGGAAGCGGGACTCGTGTAGACCTCGTCGAAGCCGAGGTCCTCGGCGATTCGTTTGATGCGCTCGGAATGCAAGGGGTCGGACACGAGAAGTAAGGAGGCAATGCGGTTGAGCTCGGCGAGTGATTTCACATTTTCGAGGCTTTGAAGGGTAGTGCGACCCGCGGGTTCCTCCAGGATGTCGTCGGGGGCCACTTCCTCGGCGACGAGGTAGCGGCGCCCGGCCTCGGCCTCGGTAAATCGGTCTCCGCTTTGCTTGCCCCCGGTCACGATCACGCGGCCCGAGAATCCCTCCTTATAGAGATAGGCCGCATGGTCAAGGCGCGCTCTGAACACGGGCGATGGTCTGCCGTCGTACTGGGCGGCGCCGAGCACGACGATCGCGTCGGCGGTGCCGAGCTCATCGCGATGCGATTGGCGCCAGATCTGATAGCCGAGACCCGCGGGATACGCGGCGACGACCACGAGGACGATCAGCAGGACTCGGGCGGCAGCCTTCACTGCGGCCTTAGAAGGATTCAAACAACGCGGCGCGCTTAACCTCTTGAATAGCCATTGTCACCTTGATGCCGCGAGGGCACGCCGCGCTGCAGTTGAACACCGTGCGACATTTGAAGGCGGCGTCCTTTTGCGACAGGATCTCGAGCCTCTCCTGCGATCCACGGTCCCGCGAGTCGAAAATGAAACGATGAGCATTAACGATGGCCGCAGGACCCACGTATTCCTCATCCGCCCAAAAGATCGGGCATGACGTCGTGCACGCGGCGCACAGAATGCATTTCGTTGTGTCGTCGAAGCGGTCTCGCTCCTCTGGCGTCTGCAGCCGCTCCCGCTCGGGCGCGCGCTCCTGTTCGTCGGTGATCAGCCATGGTTTCACCGCGCGATAGCCCGCAAAGAACGGCTCCATATCGACAACAAAGTCCTTGATGAGGGGGAGACCGCGGATCGGCTCGACGGTTATCGGCTGCGCGACATCCTTCACGAGCACCTTGCATGCAAGGGCGTTTACGCCGTTTACGACCATTGCGTCGGAGCCGCAGATCCCGTGCGCGCAAGATCGGCGCAGTGCGAGCGAGCCGTCCTGATACCACTTCACCTGATGCAAGCAGTCGAGAAGCCGATCCATCGGCTCGGCCTGGACGATGTAGTCCTCGAAGTGCGGCTCCGTATCGGATTCAGGATTGAACCGCAGGAGCCGAAGAGCGACGTCCATCAGTACTTCCTCTCCACGGGGATGTACCTGCCCATCGTGACATCTTTGTACGCCAATCGGATCTCACCGTCCGGGGTTCGCGTGATGAAGCTGTGCTTCAGCCAGTGCTCGTCTTCTCGGAGCGTGTGGTCTTCTCGATAGTGGCCTCCGCGGCTTTCCGTGCGTGCCCGGGCCGAGATAACGAGTGCCTCGGCCATGTCCAATAGGAAACCGAGCTCGAGGTGCTCGACCAGCTCCGTATTGAAGATCTTGCTCCGATCCCGGACGCGAGAACTCTCGTAATGCTTACGGAGGTCCCTAATCGTGTTGAGGATCAGTGACAGTGAGGCTTCGGAGCGAACGACCGAAGCCTTGTCCATCATCTCTTCCTGAAGGATCTGTCGAATATCGGCGGTCGATTCCGAGGCATCGCCCTCCATCGTCGAGTTAAGCCAGTCCTCGACCGAGCCCTCGACCTCTTCCGGAATCTCCGGCAATGGGTTGGCCCGCGCATACTCGGCCATCTCGAGGCCCCCGCGTCGGCCGAACACGACGATGTCGAGCAATGAATTCGTGCCGAGACGGTTCGCGCCATGGACCGACACACACGCGCATTCGCCTGCAGCGTAGAGGCCGGGCACTATCTCCCCCTCGTGGTTTCTCAGGACCTCGGCTCTGGTGTTTGTGGGAATCCCTCCCATCGCGTAGTGCGCGGTAGGCACGATGGGTACTCCCTCCGTCAGGGGTTCGACGTCGAGATAGGTGCGCGCAAATTCT
>JBHELF010000162.1:0-5823 GCA_046263155.1 Actinomycetota bacterium | reverse complement strand
GTCGTGGCGCAGGACGGATCGATCTCGGTGTCGGCGCACGCCGGAACGACGCACCTCTACAAGAACCCGGACGCCCTGCCGGGGGCCGAGGACTTCGCGGTCGGCTATTACAACCAGACTCTCAACTGGCGCTCGGACGATAGCGGCAAGACGTGGCAATACGTCGGGCTTATGGGAAGCGGGAACGGCCCCCACAGCGCGACCTCGACGGGATTCTCAGATCCGGACTTCACGATGGACGCTGGGGGCCGCATCTACAACGTCGAGATCGATCTCGCCAACGTTGCCGTCTTCTCGAGCTCCGACGATGGTCAGAGCTACCCGCGCGCCAACCCCATCGCCGCATCCGGGGACCGTCCCTGGGTAACCGGCGGCGAGAAAGACGAGGTCTACCTGACCGTCAGCTCACCACAGCAGCTGTGGAGGTCAAACGACGGAGGTTTGACCTACACCCTGATGTCGCGTCAGTTTCCGGCCGGCGACAAGCTGCTGATCGATCCACTGAATCCGAAAACCGGACTCGTAGGGGAGACCGCCGGAGGGATCGCGATCTCCGAGGATGACGGAGTCACGTGGGAAACTTACGAGCCTCACAACCTCGGCATCTTCACCTCGTTCTTTTTGGTTCCGGCCATCGATCGCGAGGGTGGGATATACGCGGCGAGGGCCGGCGGCTACAGCGGTCCCGGCGACACCGTCCCGAATGCAAGCGTGACGTTCAACTATTTCGACCGGGTTACCAAGAAGTGGGGAAAGGCATTGAAGATCCCGACCCCGCCGGGAGATGCTCTATGGCCGTGGCTCGTGGCGGGGGACGACGGCCGCGTTGCGGTCACCTGGTATCAGACGCTGAAGAACAACCCCAAGAAGTTCTACGTCTACGTCGCCTACTCCATGAACGGACACGGCACGCATGTGCGGTGCTCGGACGGATCCACACGCTTCGTGCCACCCCAATTCGAGGTCGTGAATGCCTCCGGGCGGCCCATCCACATCGGCGAGATCTGCCAGGGCGGGGTGGGCTGCAACACGGACGTGACTGAGGGAGGCGACCGCCGTCTCGGCGATTTCTTCACGATCAATTTCGATCACACGGGCAGGTTGTTCATCGTCAGTGGCGACACGACTTTGACCCACTCGCTCGAGGGCCCCAAACCGGTAGCCAATCCGATCTTCATAAAGCAGATCGCGGGCGACCTGATGCTCGAGCGGCCCGACAAGATCCGCAAGACACGTCCGCTTTGCGCCGGGCCGAATTGCTAGGGCCTTTCTGATTGCATCCAGCATCGCTATGCGACGCTAATTGCAACGAGAACGGAACTAGAACCTAGGCGGCCTTCGGCGCCTTCTCCAAACCATCCGAGCGGGTCCGCTCCTCCAGAAGGTCGATGACCGCCTCCTCGATCGCGCCGTGAAATGCGGGCTGCCCGATGTGCTCTACGTCCCCTATGGGCTCGACATCGACCATCCATCCCGATCTGAAGCGGTCGAATACGCGCGGGTCGATGTAGGAGCTTCGGCACACGGCGGGCGTGTTGCCGAGGTAGTGCGCGACGTCTTGAATGGTTCTGGTAATTGCTCGCTTTCGAGCGGTTTTCGAGGTCGCCGCACGACCCCACGTGGCGATGCCGACCGCGGCTAAGACGGTCGCGCTCCACGTGCGGAAGTCTTTGGCCGTGACCTCCTGATCGGTGATCGCCTTGATGTATTCATTGATATCGGCCGACTTCACATCACTCCACTGGCCGTCGGAGCGGTAGGCGAGTAGCTCTCGACCCGATCGGCGACGCTTGAGCCGCACCACCACGTCACGAACCTCTGGGTCTCCAACTGAGAGGACGCGTCTCTTGCCGCTCTTCGACTTGTAGTCGAACGTAATGACACCGTTCCGCACGGTGACGTGGTTCCTGCGCATGGTCGCCAGCCCGTAACTCTGATTCTGATCTGCGTATCCCTCGCTGCCGATGCGAAAGAAGCCGATGTCGAGGAGCCGCACCGCGCAGGCCAGAACCCTGTCTTTGGTCAGACCTTTCGCCCTCAGGTGCCTGCGGTAGGTCTTGCGAATCGCGGGCAACGCCTTGGCGAACTCAAGCATGTGATCGAACTTCTCCTGGTCACGTCTCGTCCGCCACGCGGGGTGATACAGATACTGCTTCCGCCCGGCGTCATCGCTGCCGACCGCCTGCAGATGGCCGAGGGGGTCGGGACATACCCAGACCTCGGTCCATGCCGGAGGGATCACGAGATCGCGGATGCGCGCGACTTCCTTTGTTTTCTTGATCGGACGTCCGTTCACGTCGAGGTACTCAAAGCCACGACCCCGTTTACGCCGCGTGATACCCGGTGCGGAGCAATCGGCGCGTCGCAGTCTGGGCACGGCCCATCCTTTCCCCGACGACGAGCGTTTACCCACGGGCGCCCCCGGATACGTAACAGTCACCCGCACGAATCGCGCGCTTTTGGGGCGGGCGGGTGGCTGGCCAGATCCGGCACGAACAATGAAAAATCGAAAGGAGACCCCTTGGCAACGGACACGTTTGTATGTGATCGCTGCGGAAAGCAGTGGCCCCGGAATCAACTGAAAGAGGTCTACCGGGAAGAGGGCGGCGAGCGCGTCAAGTTGCAGGTGGACCCGGAGTGTCTCGACGAGATCATGGCCGAGACCGGCAAGGTCACGGGGACTCCCGGCGAGGAAAAACAGATGGCCGCCGAGGTGTTGGAGGAGGGCCCCGGCCCGGCCGAGCGCGAGAGCATGAAGGAGTAGCTCGGGCCTCGCCAATTAAGGTAGGCCCATGGCGGCTCAGAACTCCTCACACACACCGCCGGATCGCAACCTCGCCCTAGAGCTAGTTCGGGTCACCGAGGCTGCCGCGCTGGCGGCCGCTCGCTGGATGGGCCGGGGTGACAAAGAGGCAGCCGACCAGGCGGCGGTCGACGCGATGCGTCTGTTGATGGACACCGTTCCCATGGACGGCATCGTTGTGATCGGGGAGGGCGAGAAGGACAACGCCCCCATGCTCTACAACGGCGAGGAGATCGGAAACGGCCAGCCCCCGGTTGTCGACATTGCGGTCGATCCCATCGACGGGACGACCCTGACGTCCAAGGGGATGAACGGGGCGCTCTCGGTCGTAGCACTTGCCGAGCGTGGAACGATGTTCGATCCCGGGCCCTGCGTCTACATGGAGAAGATCGCGGTCGGCGAAGAGGGGGCCGACGTAGTCGACCTCGACGCCCCAGTCGCCGACAACCTCGAGAAGCTGGCGAAAGCTAAGAAGACATCCGTCGAGGACATCACGGTGGTGATCCTGGAGCGCGACCGCCACGACCAGATCGTCAAGGAAGTTCGCGAGGCCGGAGCGCGCGTGAAGTACATCAGCGATGGCGATGTCGCCGGTGCCATCTCCGCCTCGCGGGAGCACACCGGAGTCGACATGCTGATCGGCATCGGGGGAACCCCCGAGGGAGTGATCGCGGCCTGCGCCATCAAATGTCTGGGCGGAACCATCCAGGGCCGCCTCTGGCCACGCAACGAGGAGGAACGGGCGCTCGCGGAGGAGCAGGGTTACGACATCGACCGCATCCTTACGACGGACGATCTGGTGAGCGGCGACGACGTCTTCTTCGCCGCCACCGGGATCACCGAAGGCGATCTCTTACGGGGGGTTCGCTATCGCGGTGACAGCGCGGTCACGCAGTCGATCGTCATGCGATCGCGCCCCGGGACGGTGCGCGTGATCGACGCGCTGCACCGTCGCGAGAAGCTGAAGAAGTACTCCAAGATCCTCTACTAGCCGCCTTGGCCGGCAGGTTCGAACGCGCCCGCAGGGTCGCGCTGGATGTAAGCCCTCTAAGGGAATCGGTTCCTTATCGGTCGCTGTGGCTGGGCCAGCTGGTATCTCTGATCGGCACAAACATGAGGGTCGTCGCGGCGGCCTATCAGGTCTTTCAGATCACCGACTCGACGGTGGCCGTGGGCCTGATCGGCCTCGTCGAGGTTGTTCCGCTGATCGTCTTCTCGATCATCGGGGGCGCGATCGGTGATCGCATGGATCGCCGGCTGCTGTTGCTGCGGACGCAATCGGGCCTTCTGGTGACCTCGACACTCCTCACCCTGGTCGCCTTGATGGACAGCCCGCCACTCGCCCTGATCTATGTGCTCCTTGGGGTCAGTGCCGCGATCACGGCCATCGATCAGCCAACGCGGACCGCGCTCGCGCCGAGCCTCGTCAGGGAGGACCAGATCGCTTCGGTCGCGGCGCTGCGACAGGTCGTCTTCCAGACCACGCAGATCATCGGCCCGGCCATCGGCGGCGTCGTCATTGGTGCCTTCGGCGTAGCTGCCGTCTACGGGATCGACGCGGTTAGCTTCGTCGCCGGCCTCGTGGCTCTGCGCTGGGTGCCGGCTCGACCCCCCTCGACGGTCGACGACAGGACCCGATTCGAATCGATCAGGGAAGGGATGCGCTTCGCCCTCAGAACCCAAGCGATCCTTGCGATCTTCGCCATCGATCTCGTTGCGATGATCTTCGGCATGCCGCGCGCCGTCTTTCCGGCCCTCGCCCAGAACACATTCGGATTGGGCGCCGGAGGGCTCGGCCTCCTCTTTGCCGCCCCGTCGGCCGGCGCGCTCCTGGGCGCTCTGAGTTCGGGCTGGGTGCGAATCGTTCGAAGACGCGGAGTGGCGGTGATCTTCTCGGTAGCGGCCTGGGGCCTCGCAATAACGCTGGCCGGGTTATCCGTTTTCTCGTTCGCACTCACGCTCTTCTTCCTCGCAGTGGCCGGAGCAGCCGATGTCTTCAGCGCGGTGTTCCGCGGGACGATCCTCCTTGAGTCCACACCCGATCATCTGCGCGGCCGTCTGTCGGCGGCGAACATCATGGTTGTGACGGGGGGCCCGCGAGTCGGTGATGTCGAGGCCGGAGTGGTGGCGGAGTTTGCCGGCGCTCCCGGCTCGATCGTCATCGGCGGCCTCGCCTGCCTGGTTGGCACCGCCGTTGTGGCGTGGCGACTGCCGTCGTTGCGTGCGTACCGCGCACCGAAGCCGACGGCGCCTGAAGCGGCGGCGGAGGCCGAGCTGACGCAGCTCGGCTCTGGCATTCCCTCCGGGCGTTCGGAGGGCTAAATGCGCGCCTGGCGCATCATGCAACCCGGTCCGATCAACGGGAACCCGATGGTGCTCGGCGAGCTAGACGTGCCCGAGCCGGGTCCTCGGGAGATCCGAGTAGCCGTCTCGGCTTGTGGGGTGTGCCGCACCGACCTGCACATCGCGGAGGGCGATCTGCCGGTGCACAAGCCCGGCGTGGTACCGGGCCACGAAGTCGTCGGCCTCGTCGATGCCATCGGTTCCGACGTCACGGACTGGTCTGTCGGTGATCGCGCCGGTATCGCGTGGCTGCGTCACACATGTGGGTCGTGCCGTTTCTGTCGCCGCGGCGACGAGAACCTGTGCGAGTCGGCACGCTTCACCGGCTGGGACGACGATGGTGGCTACGCCGAGTACGCCGTGGTGGACGCCGATTACGCGTACCCTCTACCTAGGGAGATCGACGACGAGCACGCCGCGCCTCTCCTATGCGCCGGCATCATCGGCTATCGGGCGCTGCGCCAGTCGAACCTGCCCACCGGCGGGCGCTTAGGGATCTGGGGCTTTGGTAGCTCGGCGCACATCACCGCCCAGATTGCCCTGGCCGAGGGAGCACGGGTTTATGTGATGACCCGGAATGAAAAGGCGCAGCAACTGGCCCGGGATCTAGGAGTTGACTCGGTCCAGGATTCGGCCGCGGGGCCTCCAGAGATCCTCGACTCGGCCATTCTGTTTGC
>JBHELF010000161.1:0-17415 GCA_046263155.1 Actinomycetota bacterium | reverse complement strand
TCGTGTTTACCCCCGAGCTCGATGTCGATGGTGGCTCCGGTTCCCGCCGCGTGCGCCTGCTCGGCCACCTCCGGATCGAAGATGGACGCGAAACAGCTGTTTTTCAGCTCGGCCTCGATCATGGCGCGCAGCAGGTGAGTGCCGTCGCCAGGTGCACCTCCCCCGGTGTTGTCGCTGGTCTCGTTGATCACCACAGGATGCTCGGATGCCGCGGCAGCTCGTCGAACCGCCTCTTCGGCATCCGGGTCGGCGGCGCGGAAATCCTCGCGATGGTCCCAGACCCAGGCCGCCACCTCTTGGGCCGCCGCGCGTGCCAGGTCGCGATCCCCATCCGCGACCACAACGATGCTCGCCCCCGCCTGCGGTATATCCGCGTAGGGGAAGCCGTGGAAAAACGTGCAGTCGATGATGCCGGGGTTGTCCTCGAGCGCCTCGCAACGACGATTGACCTCGGCGGCAGGATCTCTGTCGGTGGTCGAGGGAGGAAGCAGGACCGGGATCCTCTCGACATGTGTTACCGGGCGGACTTTTCCCTCGAGGATCACGGGGATCATGCGGACTGCCTCGGCGCCGCTCTCGTACATGTCCTCGTGCGGGTAAAGCCGGAAGCCGAAGAAGCCATCGAGCCCGTCCGCCATCTCCTGCGTCAGGTTTCCGTGAAGATCAAACGAGCCGACGATCGGTACGTCGGAACCGACGATCTCTCTCATAGCCGCCACGAGATCGCCCTCGATGTCGTCGACACCGTCGGCCACTCCCGCACCGTGAAGAGCGACCGCGAGCGCATCCAGCGGCAAGTTGGCCTTCAACGCGCCCAACAGTTCCTCGCGCAGCCGAGCGTAGGCGTCGGCCTCGATCGTGCCCGAAGGTTGGGCGAACGCTCCGTAGAGAGCAACGGGCTCGCCCCCGATCTCTCTGATCGTCTCGACCATCCCCGCCGGAGCAGTTCGCGACCCGGCCCAGTGGTCGACGAGCTCCGCCCCGCGCCATACGTCGAAGCGCTCGTACTTTGTTCGCCCTGTCGACGCATCGGCGAAGGTGTTCGTCTCGTGATAGAGGAGCGCTACGCCGACACGCACTGCGCGCCTTTCGGCTCGGTTCCTAGGTCGCTCAGAACGACATGCGTCGGTAATTGCTCGTGTATTTGAAGCACCCGCAGCCGTCGTAGAACTTGAACGGCGCATAGAGGGAGACGCCGTCGGTTCGCTTGGGCGTGAAGAACGACTCCAGCATCAACGAGGGGGCGAATCTCGACCCCACTGAGAAGTAAAGACCGGCGACGTCAGGAGGATCGAACTGCTTTCCCCGGGCCGGGGACAGCGCGGTCTGTAGCAACCAGAAGGCGTCGCAGTAATGAAGACCCGGGTTAGGCGTCTGATTTCGATTGTTTATCTCGACCCCGGCGCGCTCTTTCATGATGCGCCAGCATTCTTCTTCTATCGGTCGAGCGTCTGGCTGAGCCGATTCCGTCACGTCGTATTGCACACGGTAGCCGGCACCGACTGTCTTCTCCAATTGACTTCGGGGGAGAAGCCCCTCGATGTAGTTGGCATTGTCGTAAGAACTGACGTTGTAGCCGGGTCGGTAATCCTGGGCGTCGGCCTCTCTGCCGAAGATCAACCAGGCCGCCCCGCCCGGGGCGAAGAAGACGACCCGATCGATGCCTTGTTGGTTGAAGCGCAGGACTGCTTGGGCGATCGAGGCCGCGCTCTGATACTCAGGGGGAACGTAGATCTTGTCGAGCACTACTCCTCCCCTGGCTTCCAAACCTGGGATCAGGATCTCCTCCGTCGCGCGCCTGAGGTCGGGTAGGTCGAAACCCACCAAACCCATCTTCTCTGTAATGGCACCCGCCTGCTGATAGGCGACCGGCATCAGCTTCGCCATCCGTGTGTAGGACATCCACAAACTTGGCAACAACCAAGGCTGTAGCTCTTGCATTCCTTCGGCGTCGATGTTGTTGACACTCGGCCATATAGGCGTTTGATGGCGGGCATAGCAATCAAAACTGTGACGCGCCCATAGAACGAAGGTGACAACCAGGAACACGTGCTCATCTTCGGTCAGGCGAGTACAGATCTCATTTCCTTCACGGGTCTCGTCGGCTTGGCTTTGGTCCGTCTGGTCCATCTCGGCGTAGACACCTACGACCTTCCGCCCCGCCAAACCGCCTGTGGCGTTGATCTCCTCAATCATCGCTTGCGCGTACCGTTGATTGTTGTCGCCATAGTTGGCGTTCACACCAAAGGCAGCGCCTGCGTTGCCGGACGGGACTACCACCCCGAGCTTGATCTCGCCGGCCAACTCGCTCGGGTCCGTTGCCGGATTTGCGGGTCCGGCCCCCCTGGAACGCTTCGGCTTCCCCCGACCCGAGTCATCTTCGGCTACGTATTTGCCGGACTTCGTTTTTTCAAGACCAAACTCCTCGGCGGTCCCGATTACTTTGCCCTTCTTGTTGACGACCTTTCCCTCTTTGGTGACGTGCGCGCCTGGAGGAAGAACGTCTGAGACCGCTACGTCGGAACCAAACCCAGCCGTCGGCGACTCAGATGGCGTCGCCACTTGACCGGTCGAGCCGCATCCGGCCGCTACGACGAGCAGGGCCATGAGAAGCGCGGCCCAGGCACCCCGCTCCCGAAGGATGGACATCATCCGCAGTGCCCCCTTTTCGGCCTAGAAACTCCTCTAGACAGATTCGCTCTAGAGACCCCTACCCATTTTGTGCACGAGGACCAAATGCGACTGGAAGGTTGGCCCGAATACCAGCCTGACGAGCCCCCCACAGGTGTCTAAAGTCGGGACCCGTGTCTTCCGTGCCCACGCTAACCGGCGGGTTTGTGTTCGTGTGCCTGGCGATCTCGGGGTGCACGCTCCAAGGGGCCTTCGTCGAGGACACGAGACTTACGATCCTGAACCCTGAGGATCGCGCGGAGGTCCGCCTTCCTCTCACTCTTGACTGGGAGGTCAGCGAGTTTGAGATCGCTCCTCCGGGACCCGGCGAAAGCGACGATCGAGGATTCTTTGCGATATTTGTCGATCGAGCTCCGATGCCCCCAGGCGAAGACCTGGAGTCACTCGCCGAAAGCGATCTCGAGTGCAGGCGCGATCCGCAATGTCCCGACCGAGACTGGTTCGCGCGGCACGGGGTGTTCTACACGACGGATACGACATTCCAGATCGAGACTCTTTCGGACACGCGCCCTATCGAGCGTCCTGAGGCGGTGGATCGTCACGAGATCACCATCGTGTTGGTGACGGGGCGCGGCGAACGAATCGGAGAAACCGCGTTCTCCGTGGAATTCGATGTGGTGAGGGAGACCCCGCCGTGAGCGCGGACCAAGGCCTAGCCGAGATCGAGGAGACTCGTGCCAGGCTGAAACTCGCCGCGCGCGAAGCGGTTGGCGTCACCGGTACGGGAGATACCCCTCGGCTTCGTCAAGCCATGCGATCCGCGGGAGTGGGCTGGTACCCATTGATCGCGCTGGGGCTGCTGGTTGTGGTTGATGAGTTCCAAAGCTACGCACTACTCGTGATCGGTCCCGAAATCTCGCGCGCGCTCGGGATCGAGAAGGAAGTCCTTGGCGGGCTCCAGGCCCTCAAGGGGGTGGCGCTCGCCCTCGCGACGCTACCTATGGCTGCCTTTGTTCAGAAAGGCCGGGGGCGCGGGGTCCTTAGTTTCCTCACCGGGATCGTCTGGGGGGCGATGACGGTTCTGACCGGATTCGTCGCGAACGTGTGGGGCCTGTTGACCGTGATGTTCGTGGACGGGGCTTCTACCGGTTCGGTGCGCTCGATACATCCATCGCTTATGTCGGATTCCTATCCTCCAGAGGTGCGTGTGCGCGCGTATTCCTTCTATAGCGCACTGAACTGGACAGGCCTCATCCTCGCCCCCCTTCTCGTTGCCGGACTGACCTATGCCCATCTGACGTGGCGAGGCGTCTTTGTTGTTATGGGGATCGTCTCGCTCGTTGCGGCGCTATTCGCGATCAGGCTTCGAGACCCAGGGTTTGGTCGATTCGACACCGCACGAGTTCGCGCCGAAGTCAAGCGGCATGAAGACGCCGAAGAGACGACATCGGATGAAGAACTCCGACTCGGTTTCTTTGAGACGATCCGCCGGCTCTTTCTGATCCCAACTTTTCGAAAGGTAGTAGTGGGGGCCGTTGGCCTGGGAGCACTGCTGGCCCCTCTTTACACCTATCTCTTCTTCTTCCTCGACGAGCGGTGGAACCTGGACGCGAGCGCACGCGGCCTGTTCTTTGCTGCGACAGGCCCGGGTGCAATCGCCGCCGTTCTAGCCTTAGCGCGCTTCGGAGAAAACCTCTTTCGCCGAGATCCTGCGGCGGTCTCCCGCCTCGTTGCTGCCCTCGTGACGGGATGCGTCGTACTGCTGGCAGCAGCAGGGCACGCCCGATCGTTCCCTCTGATGTTTGCGTTTTTCGCAGCCGGTATCGCGCTTCTGCTTGCCATTAACCCGCCGCTACTGACGGTGATCGTGTCGACTGTCCACCCTCAAATGCGCCCGCACGCGACGGCCATTGTTCAGATCTCGCAATTCCTCGCCGGCGGGTTCGCTGGGCTGTTGCTGTTAGGTGGCATAGAGGACCGGTTTGGGGCCAGCGCCGCGATTTCGTCTCTCATGATCCCCGGTTTCGTCGCGGCCCTGATCTTCTTGTCCGCAGCCAAGACGGTGAACCAAGACATCGACCGGATGCTTGGGGAGATCATCGAGGAAGAAGAGCTCAAACTTCTGAGCGAACGGGGCACGGAGGTACCCCTGCTGGCATGCCGTCACATCGATTTCTCTTACGGCCGTCTGCAGGTGCTGTTCGACGTTTCTTTTTCTGTTGAAGAGGGCGAGATGGTGGCCCTACTCGGCACCAACGGTGCCGGCAAGTCCACTCTCCTGCGCGTGATCTCGGGGTTGGGTCTGCCCTCCACGGGGAGCGTGCGTTTGGACGGCACCGATATCACCTACATCGATGCGGAGCGCAGGGTTCGACTGGGCATAAACCAAATCGCAAGCTCGGACACCGTCTTCGCTCCGCTAACGGTCGAGGAGAACCTGAAGATGTATGCCTACAGCCGGCCCGGCAACGGGAAACTCGATGAATGCTTCGAAGCGTTTCCGCGGCTCGCCGAGCGAGGGACTCAGGTCGCGTCGACGCTCTCCGGCGGTGAGCAGCAGATGCTGTCGCTTGCGAAGGCCTTCATCGACAAACCGCGCCTGTTGCTGATCGACGAGTTATCTCTGGGTCTCGCGCCCAAGATCGTGGGTGAACTGCTTGATGCGGTACGACGGATTAACGCGGGAGGTACGGCTGTGGTTCTCGTGGAGCAGTCCGTCAATGTTGCGCTCGCGTTGGTGAGCCACGCCTACTTCATGGAGAAGGGTGAGATCCGGTTCGACGGAAAGGCCCGCGATCTGTTGAAACGACCAGATCTTCTGCGCTCTGTTTTCCTTGAGGGCGCGACAAAAGGACGGAAACGCTGATAAGCGTCGGAGGATTCGACATCGCCTTCGAGGGAGTCGTCCTCGGCGCCATCGTCGGCATGACCTACGGGATCCTGAGCGTCGGGCTGACGCTCATCTATCGCGCGAGCAAGGTGATTAACTTTGCATACGGCGAAACGGGTGCCTTCGGAGCTGCAATTCTTGCCATCTCCGTCGCGCGCTGGCACTTCCCCTACTGGCTTGGCTTTCTGGCCGCATTACTAGCAGGAGCAGCTCTTTCCGCCGGGCTCGAGCTAACCATCGTCCGTCGCTTGCGGAACGCCCCGAAGCTGATGACGGTGATCGCGACGCTCGGAGCCGGCAGCTTCATCGTGTTGGTCGCCCTCGCCCTCGTGGGACAGGAACTGCTTGCGGCGGGAGCTTTCCCTCAACCACAGGCGCTGCCTCAGTTCAACGTGGGTTTTCTTCGCGTCACGCCTGCCTATTCAGGCATGTTGTTTCTCACGCCATTAGTAGTCATCAGCCTTACGCTGTTTCTCCGCCGCACCCGGTATGGCCTGGCGATCCGCGCCGCGGCCGCCAACGCAAACGCCGCCCGCCTTGTAGGGCTATCCGCCTCTCGTATGGGAACACTCGCATGGGCCCTCGCGGGAGCGGTCAGCGCTTTCACAGCCCTTCTTGTGCTTCCGGCGCGCGGGTTATTCACGCCTGAAACCTTCGGCGCCGGGCTGCTCGTCCGGGCTCTATTGGGCGCGGTCGTCGCGCGCATGACCAGTCTGCCCCTGGCTTTCGCTGCTGGCATCGTGCTGGGAATCATCGAGGTCTTGGTCGGGCTCAACTCCACGTCGGCGGGGCTTGTGGAGATGGTCTTATTCGTGATCATCGTCTGTGCTCTTCTATTCCAGACCCGTCGCGGCGGGCGCGAGGAGGACAAGGGCACGTGGTCGGCCGTCCACCCCTGGCCCCCTTTGCCCGAGCGCTACGCGGGCCTTTGGAGCGTCCGTCACTTTGGTCATTTCGTGGCGGTCGCGGGACTCGCGGCGGGCCTCGCGATCCCCTTCTTGTTCACGAATCGGATCGCGATCATCTTTGTTTCAATCGCCGCCTTCTCGATCGTGGGCCTCTCGGTCGGAGTCATCACGGGGCTCAGCGGGCAGTTGTCCTTCGGGCAGTTCGCGCTCGCAGGACTCGGCGCGACGGTCTCCTACTTGATCAGTTCGCGCACCGGCAATTTCGCTCTCAGCCTGTTCTTCGCCGGACTTACAGCTGCCGTCGTCTCAGCCGTGGTGGGACTGCCCGCCTTGCGTATCAAAGGGTTCATGCTGGCAGTCACCACCCTGGCCTTCGCCGTTGCGACTCATCTCTGGTTACTCCAGCAACCGTGGATGCTCGCGGGTGGCAAGAACCCTGGGCGGCCCATCCTTGGATCCCTCGTCCTTGATACGGCCAAGCGTTACTACTTCTTTGCTCTGTTCTTTCTGGTCGTCTCGATGTGGCTCTATCGAAATGTCCGATCAGGTGGTTTCGGGCGCTCGCTTGTCGCATTGCGCGATAACGAAGCCGGGGCGCGTGCCTTCACGGTGCCGGTGACGCTGCGCAAGCTGCAGGCATTTGGGGTAGCCGGGTTTCTCGCGGGCCTGGGCGGTGCCATTTACGGACACAGCTTGGCGTCCATCGGCTATCAGGTCTTCGCTCCGAGCGAAAGCATCAAGGTGGTTGCCATGGCAGTGATCGGCGGAATCGGAATTCTCGCCGGGCCCTTGCTCGGCGCGCTCTACATCATCGCCATCCCTGCCTTTTTACCGCTCGACAGCGCCGGCCTGGCGGCCACTTCTCTGGGCTGGCTGTTGTTCATCGTGTACTTCCCGGGAGGAATCGCTCAGGTATTGAGGCCCGTGCGCGATGGAATCGTGGCGCGCCTCGCCAAATGGAGCGGTCTCGCCCAGGAGGATTCCGGCCGCGAATCCGGCGCGGACACTCTTCGAACATCGCCCCGCCGGGGCAAGCTGCCAAGCTTTCTCGGGGGCCGCGCCCGCAAAGACCGTGAGGAACGTATCGACTGGAGTCGCCCCCCGAAGATCGCCGTTGTCCAAGACGGACGCCGAATCGACCGAATGGAATGGGATGAGGTGCGCTCGGGATCAGATCGGGGCACGCAGAAGGCAGAGATTCTCGAAGTCGAAGGCGTGAGCAAGTCATTTGGCGGGGTGCACGCAGTGAGGTCGGTGACGCTTTCGGTCAAGCGCGGCGAGACCTTGGGCTTGATCGGCCCAAACGGCGCGGGCAAGACGACACTCTTCGAACTGATCAGCGGGTTCACCAAGCCCGACGAGGGCGAGGTGACGTTCAACGGTCGGCCCATCGGCTATTTCTCCCCAGAAGAGCGCGGACGGCTCGGGCTGATTCGTTCCTTTCAGGATGCCGAGCTCTTCGAGACAATGACCGTGCTTGACGTGGCGCTGCTTGCGACGGAACGGGCCCAGCCGACTCGTCTTCTGGCCTCCTTAGTCGGCGCGCGTCGTCTTGAGAGACAGAAGCAGGATCGGGCCGTGCAACTCGTCACGCGCATGGGGCTTGAGGAATTCCGCCGCAAACAGATCTCAGAGCTGTCAACCGGAACGCGGCGGATAACCGAGCTGATGTGCATCCTGGCGATGGAGCCCGAGCTCATCCTTCTGGACGAACCTTCCTCTGGGATCGCTCAGCGCGAGACCGAGGCGCTCGGCGAGCTACTGCGCCGAGTCAAGAAGCAATTAGATGCAACGCTCGTGATCATCGAACACGACATCCCCTTGATCATGAGCCTCTCGGATCGCGTCCTCGCCATGGAGTCTGGTCGCATCATCGCGGAGGGGACACCCCAGGAGATTCGCAAGGACAGCCGCGTCGTCGACTCCTACCTCGGTACCAACGTGACGGCGATCGAACGCTCCCAAGCAACGGTCGCGACCGGCTAGCAGAGCTGTGGACACACCAAGCGTGCTGGATCTGCAAAACGAACTGGATCTACTGGCGCGGAAACATCGCGTCCCGGGTGCGGTACTGGGGGTGCTCGACAATCAACGGATCACAACCGGTGCAACCGGAGTCGCAAACAGAGACACCGGCATAAGCGTCACGCCCGACACGCTCTTTCAGATCGGCTCGATCACAAAGGTCTGGACGGCGACCCTCGTCATGCAACTAGTCGATGAGGGACTCATCGACCTCGACCAACCAGCGCGGACCTACATGCCTCACCTGAGATTCGCAGACGAGAAGGCCAGCGCATCCATCACGGTTCGTCATTTGCTCACGCACACAAGTGGTGTGGATGGCGACTTCTTTGAGGACACCGGCCGCGGAGACGACTGCCTGAAGCGGTACGTCGACGCCTGCAAGATCCTGCCTCAGGTCGCCCGACCCGGCGACATGTTCTCCTACTGCAACGCGGGATTCATCGTCGCCGGAAGGTTGATCGAGGAAGTCACCGGCTTGACCTGGGACCTGGCCGTGCGGGAGCGACTGGCGATTCCCCTCGGTCTCGCCAAGACGGTGACCTTGCCGGAAGAAGCGATCCTCCATCGTGTGGCGATCGGACACCTGTTCGACCCGCAGAACCTCGAGGGGCCTCTAGTGCGCGCCCCCGCGTGGTTCTTTCCTCGATCCTGCAACCCGGCCGGCGCGATCACGAGTACGGCCGAAGACGTCTTGGCGTTCGTACAAATGCATTTGGACGCCGGACGAGCCCGCGATGGCGCCGAGATCCTGTCTTCTCAAAGCGTTGCCATGATGCAGCAAGAGCAGATCAAGCTGGAAGAGAGTTATTCACTGGGCCGTGCCTGGGGGCTCGGCTGGATCATCTACGACTGGGGCAGCCGCGCGGTGCTTGGACACGATGGGGGCACGATCGGCCAAAACGCCTTTCTAAGAGTGGTGCCCGAGGATGGGTTTGCGGTCGTTCTGCTTACCAATGGATTCAGTGGTAAAGGGCTCTACGAGGATCTATTTACCAAGATCTTTCAGAAGAGAGGTTTCACGCCGCCTCTTCTTCCAGACCCGATCCCGGACCTTCGTCTCGAGGCCGAGGTGCTTGTGGGAACCTATGACCGGCACAACGTGTCGACCACGATTCGGCACGAAGATGGACGATTCGTGGCCGATATCACCGTGGGCGGAGCACTCACCGGGCTGTTTCCGCCGGTTAGAGACCAACCTTTGGAGCCGGTGTCTCCCCTTTCATTTCTCATCTCGGTGCCCGGACTGGACGACAAAGCAGTGATGGTTTTCTATGGGCCGGACGAGGCGGGGCACCCTCGATACATGCATTTGCTGGGGCGGGCCGCGCGTCGCGTGGGCTAGCCGCTGGAGGGCATGAATGTTTGTTCGGACACGATTGGCCCTGTTGCTCTTGGGCTTGGTCTTTGCTGCCGCCCTCCCTGCGGCGCCCGTATCTGCCTCACACACGGACGACGCGCTACATCGCAAGGTCACCGCTGAGCTTCAGGCTTTCGTCGACTGGCTACAGGCCAACGATGTGCCGGGGTTCGTTGGCGAGACGGGTTGGCCCGACGACTTTCGAGGGGAAGCGGCAGAGTGGAACGATCTCGCGCAGTCCTGGTATGAGGTCGCCGACTCGGCCAACTTGCCGGCCGTTGTATGGGCTACCGGCGAGTGGTGGGGCGACTATCCCCTCGCGGTTTACGAAGACCTTCAAGAACCGGCCGGTGTCGACAGTGCAAACTCCCAAGCTGCGATCTTCGAAGCGCACCTATCGCAACCGGCCTATCAACGCGGCATAAACGTCTCGACCGGCACGTTCTGCGAGGGACACGGCCTGGAGAAGACCAGCACCTTCTCGAACCGAACGCCGGGAAAATACGGGACCTGCTACATCTACGACGGCCAGGAGACGTTCGACTTCATCGCGAGCCGGGGAGTCGACGTGGTGAAGATCGAGTTTCGCTGGGAGCATGTGCAGCGGACGCTCGGAGGTGCGCTCCACGAAAAGGCGATGGAGCGGCTCAATGCGGTAGTGAGCCGAGCTCGATCGGCCGGCCTCCACGTGATCCTCTCAATGCACAACTTCGGTGCGTACTGGCTGTGGGACGGCGAGCAGGGAGTTCGCCGTCCCATCGGCACACGGCGTGTTCCCATCAGACATTACGCGGACGTGTGGAGCCGCCTGAGCGCGTTCTTCAAGGATCACTCGGAACTGTCCTACGCGATCATGTCCGAGCCGGTCGGTCTCAAACCCAAAAATGAGTTATCCGCCCGCGAGGTCTGGGAGAAAGCATCACAGGCTGCCGTGCATGCCATCCGTTCGACCGGCGACGGCCACCCCATCCTCGTGAACGGTTACGCGTGGTCGGCGCTGCGAGGGTGGGGCGATCGACATCGGACCCCGTGGATCACCGATCCCCTCGACAACTTCTATTACACCGCGCATCACTACTGGGATCGCGAGCACTCCGGAGGCTACGAGCACACCTACGCGGACGAAGTTGCCTACGCAGAGGGTGAAGGGTGGTAGGAGGCGCTTCCGCCTGTTGCCGGGTAAATACCGATCATGCGGGCTGATCGACTTATCCCTCTGGAAGACAAATCTCGCTCGTATGACGCCCTCATCGAAAGAATCGGCGACGCGCGCGTCGTACTGCTGGGTGAAGCCACCCACGGGTCGCACGAGTTCTATGACGAACGCGCCCGGATTACTCAGCGCCTCTTGGAGGAGCGAGGCTTCAGTGCGGTCCTTTGCGAGGCCGACTGGCCCGACGCGTATCGGATCAATCGCTACGTGAAAGGGATCTCGGAGGATTCCTCGGCAGAGGAAGCCCTCGGGGATTTCAAACGCTTTCCAACGTGGATGTGGTCGAACGAAGTCGTGCGCGATTTCATCGCCTGGCTCCGCGCCTTCAACGAGAGACGTGAACCGGACAAAAAGGTCGGCTTCTACGGACTCGATCTCTACAGCCTCAATCGATCCGCCGAGGCCGTAATCGAGTATCTCGATAAGGTGGATCCGCCGGCCGCCGCTCGAGCGAGGGACAGATACGGCTGCTTTGAATACTTGTCCCAGGACGGACAGGCTTACGGCTACGCGGCCACGCTCGGATCGATCGATCCCTGCGAGGATGACGTCATTGCGCAGTTGATCGAGCTTCAGCAGAGCGTCGCGACCTACCGCAGTCGGGACGGCAGGCTCGAACCGGATGAGCACTTTCACGGGCTGCAAAACGCGCGCTTGGTCAAGAACGCCGAGCGCTACTACCGCACGATGTATCGCGGCGGCACCAGCTCCTGGAACCTGCGGGATACCCACATGGCCGACACGCTGGAGGAATTCATCGAGTTCTTGGAGAGAAGCTCGGCCCCCGCCAAGGTCGTCGTCTGGGCCCACAACTCCCACATCGGAGATGCGCGCGCCACCAGAGTCGGTTCCCGCGGCGAGCTCAATCTCGGTCAGCTGGCCCGGGAGCGATTCGGCGACGATGCCTTCCTAATCGGTTTCACGACCTACACCGGCTCCGTCACGGCGGCTTCCGAGTGGGACGGTCCCGCGGAGAAGAAGAATGTGCGCCCCGCTCTGCCCGAGAGCTACGAGGCGTTCTTTCACGAGCAAGAAAGGGGGCGCTTTCTACTTCTCGACCTGGACGAGCTGGGGCTTCCGAAGGAACAGCTCGAGCCGCCATCGGCGTGATCTATCGACCCGACACGGAGCGGATCAGCCACTACTTCGAGGCCAACTTGGCGAGACAATTCGACGCCGTTATCCACATCGACGCCACGAGCGCGTTGAGCCCGCTGAGGGTCTTCCCGACGGAAGCTCCCGCGGACCTACCGGAAACGTATCCCTCCTCGATCTGAAACGACCTAAGAATCGAGTGACGCAGTATCAGCACGCCGCCATCACCGGAGGCAAGATCAGCCAGGCCGCTGTTACTTAGGCCTACCAATCGGAAGCTTTCTCGCGCAAGAAATTCAGGTGGACGTGAGCCGCCTCATCCACCTCCGGAGCGCGCCCGTACTGCATCCAGCATGAGGCGCTCACGACCACGCTTCTCATCCTCGAAAGCAGCATTACTAGGTTGCGATTAGCCAAGGGGTAGGCGTCCACGGCACGCTCCAGACTTGTTAAATCCCATTCGTAGGGACCGACGCAGGCGGCCTCGAAATCGATCAGAAGCGGGCCGTTGTTGCTAGGCAGGATGTTTCCGTCTTCGTGGGGATCGCCGTGCAGGGGATGGCGGGGGATGTCAGCATTTTTCAGCGTCTCTTCGAGATCGGCCGCCATGTCTAGAAGGAAGGCTCTATCGCTCGGCGAGAGTGCAGAGGTCAGCTTCGTGTGTTCCAGACCCATTCTTGCTCGTTCGAGGTTGGCCGTGAAGTCTGGCAGTGGCTCTGGATAGTCGGCGAAGGCGCGGTGGAAGCTTGTCAGCATTTGGCCGAGTTGCTCCGTGCTGACGGGTGAGTCCGCCGAAGGGGTGTATTGCCACAATGTGATCACGGTGCCGCGTTCGAGATGCGGACCCGGCGACACGTGGCTGACTGGAGGCGCGATGGGGGCCGCGCGCTCGGCGAGGTGGAGTCCGATGTCTAGCTCCCTTTCAAGTACAGCGCGGATATCCGGACGAAGTGTCGAAGTACCCACCTTCGCGACCACTGACGTCGCCAAAAGGTGCACGATGGTGTTGTTGGAGTCCTTGATAACGCGGGCACCGTCGGTTTCGATGCCGAGACGCTTCGCGACAGCCAACGCGGCGCGAGCAGCCCGGCCTCGGCGTATTCCGGCGTCATCCATTCCACCAGCCTAGGCAGCCGGTGAAGGGAGTCGGGGCCGGTCAAAGCTGGCTTCCTCTTCCGGAAGGAAAGAGAATTACGGGTCGGGAAGCCTCTGCCGCTGGGTAAGAACCGGTTCGAGAAGGTCGCCCGTTGCTTCGACGCGCGCCCGAACATCGGAAGGAAGAAGGGTCACGACGTGCGCTCCCTGGTGGGCAATCGACTCCACTTCGTCCCACGACAGAGGCGCCGCGACGCTGGGGAGGGGCATCGCCCGTAACGAATAAGGCGCGACGAGATTTCGCAGGCGGCCGTTCTGCGCCCAATCGATGAGCACTTTTCCGGAGCGACTCGCCCGCTCCCTCTTGGCGGTGACGAGATCGGGATGCTCGCGCACGATTTCCTCTGCCAGCGCTCGAGCGAAGGCCTTGGCTCCATCATGAGTGGCCGGCGAGTTCAACGGCAGATACAGGTGCAGGCCCCGCGAGCCGGACAGCTTGGGATGACAAGAGAGATCCATCACGGCCAAGCGGGCTCTCAGCATGAGCGCGATAGAGCAGCACTCGCCCATGCCGACGCCGGGCCCCGGATCGACGTCGAAAACAACCGCGCTGGGGCGATCGAGAGATCCGACGCGGGCCAGGAGCGGATGGAGCTCGATCGCGCCGAGGTTGGCAGCCCAGACCAAAGACGCCTCGTCCTGTAGGACGCAGTAATCGAACGTCTGAGCGGGATCGCCGGCCTTCGCGATTCGACAGGTGGCCAGCCAATCCGGGGGGTTCGGACATTCGGTTTGGTACCAGTATTCGCCGTTGACTCCGGCGGGGAACCTTGCCAGGACGATCGGTCTATCGGCGAGGTGCGGCAGGAGTACGGGCGCGATCGCGCGGTAGTAATCCACCATCTGGCCCTTCGTAAATCGCACCTCGGGCCAGAGAATCCTGTTGGGATTGCTGACCGACAGTGACCGCCCCAAGACCTCGATCGTCTGGCTCGGCTGCGCTGAGTCGATCTCTTTCATGGTCCGCTCAGCAACTCCGTCAAATCGACGTCGCTGACCTCGAACTGTGCGTAGGTACAGCTACTCGCATCTCGGTCGGGCCGCCAGCGCCTGAAGTGCGGTGGGTGTCTGAATCGGTCTCCCTGAAGGTGGTCGTAGCCGACCTCGCACACAAGCACCGGCGATAAGGGAACCCACGTGGGTTGGCCGTCGTAACCCCAGCGGCTCGCCACGCCCGGCAATCGGCCCACAGGTCCCTCCCAGTTGGGGAATCCGGTACTCCAGGGGTGGGATTCGAGCGACGTGATGTGAGGGGCTACGTCCTCCAGCAACGACCGTCGTTTCGTGGCAGAGAACGATGCAGTTAAGCCCACATGTCGAAGCACCCTGTCGTCGTCGAAGAGTCCGAGCAACAAAGACCCGACGCTGGGCTCGGCGTAATGCCAGCGAAACCCGGCCGCCACGCAGTCGGCTGTCCGCTCGAGTTTGACTTTGATGAGGGCCCGCTTGCCCGGTTCGTAGCGCCCCTTTGGGTCCTTGGCCACCACCCCATCGACTCCCGCACCGGTTGTGGTGAGCCAGTCCTGCGCGACGTCGACGTCTCCCGTAGCCGGGGTGAGAAACAGGGGCGGTCCTGTGTCTTCCAGAAGCTTGGTCAGCCTCGAACGGCGACGCTCGAAAGGTTCCTTCGCTAGGTCCTCTTCGTCCAACGCCACTAGATCGAAGGCGATGAACGAAGCCGGCGTCTCGAGCGCCAGGCGCTCGACACGGCTCTTGGCCGGATGGAGTCGCTGCAAGAGCGCGTCGAAGTCGGTGCCAGTCCGAGTCAGGATGACGATCTCGCCGTCGAGGATGAACGACCGCCGGATCGCGGCGAAGGCCTCAACGAGCTCGGGGAAGTAGCGCGCCAGAGGACGTTGGTTCCGACTCCGGAGATCGATCCTCGTCGCATCGCAAAAGACCAGACACCTGAAGCCGTCCCACTTCGGCTCGTAGATGTAGTCGCCGACCGGCAGCGCGCGCGCAAGCCGCGCCAGCATGGGGAGCAACGAGATCTGCCGGCGCGGCTTCAGACCATCAACAAGGGACTTGAGGTCAGCTCGACTTCTTGCCTCCCTTTCGTCCCGCGGCGGCCTTCTGTGCTCGAGTACCGCCGGCCTTGCTGCTCGTCGTCGAGCGGCCTCCCGAACTGGACTTCTTGCCGCCTTTCTTCGAGGAATCCGGCGCATTGGAAATAGCCGCGGCGCGCTGCTTGCTCATTCCCTTTTTCTTGAGGCCCTCGTACTGCTTGTCGTTCTTGATGCTGGGCCCATGGTCCTTAGCCATAGCTAGCTACCTCCCTTCTCACTCTTTGTTAGGAGATCTGGCGGATGGGACGGATCTTGAGAATGACGCGCTCGGTCTGAATGGGATTCCTGTACGGACCGCCGGTGTACTTCTCGCTCAGTTCATCAATGTGGGCGCGCGCCTCATTGCCGGTGATCGTGTCATCCACGACTCCCCGGACTTCGACGTAGTCGTAGGGATCGTCCTCATTGCGGACCGCAACCGAAACCCGGCTGTCGCGCTGGATACAGCCGTATTTGAAGCGGCCGGTCTCGGTATTGAGGAGTATGTGTTCGTCGTCGGAATCCACCCACATCATGTGATTCGCGGGCGACCCGTCCGGAGTGAGAAATGCCAGCGCCGCGAAATTGGGCCCCTTGGTCAGGCGCTTGACGCCCTCGTCGAGCATGGAGGCACCTCCTAGAACATCGAAGTCCTTGGTCCAGTACCCGACTGACCCGAGGTTTATGCGACTTTAAGGGCGCGGCCCCCAATCGAGCCCAGCCTCGCTGGCATCAAGCTCGATGTCGATGAGTTTCACAACGTTAGATCCGTCGGATCTCATCGTATAAATCGTGTAGGCGCTAAGGGGCTCTATCCGAGCGCGATGGGCGCCAGGCACTCGTCGGGAATGCCGAACGCATCGACCAGAAGGCCGGCCTGAGGGCGCAGCTCGGCACAGAGCTGATTCACCGCCGCCATAACCGCTTTCGAAGCCCGCGGCGAGAAACGTCCGTGCTCGAGGTACCACGCTCGGTTCTTTTCGATCGTCGCAAGCGCATGCAGGTCGCAGACCTTGCCGAGCAGAGACGCCACCGCGGCGTCGGAGCAGCGATCGATCGCGGCCACGAACGACTCGAGCACTATGCGATCGATATGCGCCTGCGCCATCGCAAGGACGTGGTCCTGAGCCCGATTGAAAACCGCGAACGCGTCGTCGCCCGCATCGATGCCCCGCTTCACGCGCCGAGCGAGACCCTCGATCAGATGCCGCTCGCGCCACTCGAATAGTTCCAAGTGGAACCCTCGATCCAGCACGCTGTCGTCGTCCTCGCGTCCCGGCACGGCCGCGATAAGAGCCTCGATGAGCTGTCGCCCGGAGAACCGCTCCATGGCGCCCTGCAGGACTTGATCCGTAAGGAAACGCACCATGCCGAGCATGTCGAGGTTTCCGAACTCGTCGCGGTAGTCGGTAAGGAGGCCTTTGGCTACCAATTGAAGTAGGACCGTGTTGTCGCCCTCGAACGTAGTGAACACGTCGGTGTCGGCTTTCAGTTGCGGCAAGCGGTTCACCGATAGATAGCCGGCCCCACCACACGCTTCGCGACAGGTCTGAATCGTTGACGTGGCGTGCCAAGTAGTCGTTGCCTTGACACCGGCCGCCAGTGCCTCCAGGCGACGGCGCTCGTGTTCCGGATAGTCATCTGTGGAGAACGATTCATCTAGACGCGCGACCAACTCCTCCTGCGCGAAATGGAGCGCATACGTGGTGGCCAGCGGGACGAGCAAGCGGCGCTGATGCTGCAGAAAGTCGAGGATGATGACCTCGTCGTCGCTGCCCGGGGGGCTGAACTGCCGCCGTGACAATCCGTAGCGGATGGCGATCGCAAGCGCGACCTTTGCGGCGCTGACCGCGCCCCCCGAGACGCTGACCCGTCCTTGGACCAAGGTTCCGATCATCGTGAAGAAGCGCCGCGTGCGGTTGTCGATCGGACTCGAATAACTGCCATCAGGAGCTACGGCACCGTGACGGTCGAGAAGGGCCTCGCGCGACACACGGACCTGGTCGAAGGCGAGCCGCCCGTTATCGACCCCGTTGAGACCGGCCTTGTGCCCGCAATCTTCGATCGCCACCCCGGGGCAGGTGTTGCCG
>JBHELF010000160.1:0-67037 GCA_046263155.1 Actinomycetota bacterium | reverse complement strand
CTACGACTACGTGAGCCTCGATGACGATCCCGGCGACCCCAACGGGCACGGGACGCACGTGGCAGGGATCATCGCCGCAACTCAGGACAACAACCTCGGCATAGCCGGGATGTCGTGGGGGGCCAAGGTGCTGGCGATCAGGGTGTGTGGAGAACGGGGCAGCTGCGACAATTTCGGGGTGGCGGCCGGCATCGCCGAGGCCATCGCCAAAGGAGCGCGCGTAGTGAATCTCTCGCTGGGCGGGGCGGGCGATTCCTGCCCTGCTCCCTTCATGGCTTTGGCTCAGCTCGCCGCCGCCAAGGAGGTGCTGCTCGTCGCCGCGGCGGGAAACTCCGCTCAGAGGAAGAACCCCACCACATACCCGGCTGCCTGCGACGGCTATCTGGGTGTGGGGGCGACCAGCACCCAGGACGAATGGGCGCCCTTCTCGAACCACGGGCCCTACGTCGACGTCGCGGCCCCGGGCGTGGGCATCTGGTCGACGGTGCCGGCCGATCGCTCCCCGCCCAGCACGCCAGGGTTCGCAGCCTTCTCGGGGACCTCGATGGCGGCTCCCCACGTGTCGGCCCTGGCGGCGCTGCTGTTTTCGGCCCATCCGGAGTGGAGCGCCGATGAGGTTGCGACCCGGATCATGGAGACCGCGGTCGATTTGGGGCGCCCGGGGCGCGACGGCTACTTCGGAATGGGTCGGATCTCGGTTCTGAGAGCGCTGACGGGATAGGCACCAGGAATGTCACAACCCCCCCGCCCGTCCAACGTTGTCCTAAGTACACGGGTACGATGACGATGTCATCGACCCAGGGGGGAGAACGATGAGCCCGGAGTCAAAGCGTGCATTTGAACGCAGCTGGCCGGAGCTCGAACGGCGGCTACACGCCTTCCTGAACAACAAGAACGTTCCCCTGTGCAAACGCGAAGACATCGTCCAGGAAACGGGCTTGCGTCTATTCGGTATGTGGGAGCGTGTCGATCCCGCCCGTCCGACCTGGCGTCTCGCAGTAACGATCGCGCTCAATCTCCTGCGCGACGAGGCGCGCAGGAACGGCCGGCGCGAGATCCTGGGCCCCGTCCCCGAGATGGCTACGGATTACGACGTCGAGGAGGCCGGCCTCGCGCGACTCGAGCTTGACCGCGTCCGGCGTGCGCTCGCCGAACTTAGTTCGGTCCACCGCTCCGTTCTCTTACGGGAACTAGGTGACGGCGCCGAGATCGCGGGCCGCGGTGCCAACGCAATAAAGATGCTTCGTCTCCGCGCTCGGCGGGAACTGACAGCGCTCCTAAGCCGAACCGAGTGCGGCATCGCGCTCGCCGGCACGCGAATTCGACAGCGCGTAGCCGATGCACGTGCATTCGTTGATGGGATGTTTGTCCGGTTGAGCGGCGACGAAGGCACGGCTCCCACGGTAGGTGCGGTGGGTCTCGCGGTGCTCGCGCTTCCGATGTCGCTGCTGATCTCGGGGATCATGGTCGATCGTCCGAACGCTCCCGTCTTCGATCCTCCGGCCGGCGATGCGATCGCGCTCAGTTCCGCTGCCGCTAAGCAAATCGCGGTCGATGACTCGGCGGACGCCTCTGCCGCACCCGCAGCCAATGTGAAATCGCGGACACGCGACGCGCTACAGCCCTACCGGTTCTCGATCGGTGGGTCCTACGTCGAGGGGGCGGGCGAGATCAAGGCATTTGGCATCCGGGTGCGCATCGACGGAGACGGCGTCAAGTCAGGCCAGAAGGCGCAGCGACGGCTTTGTCTGGGCGACTGCGGTGTAAAGGTGCGGGCGCGCGTCTGCACGCAGGTAGAGGGCCAAGGCAGGCCCGTCTGCGTGCGTCGGGACGTGGACGTCTAAGGAGCCATCTCAGCAAGGCGCGCCGCGAGCTCAGCCTCGATCTCGTCGTACCGAGAATCCGTAACGAGGTTCACGAGCTCGTAAGGATCCGTCTGCAGGTCGTAGAGCTCCTTCTCACCTGTAACCAGCTCCATGTATTTGTAGCGATCCGTTCTCAACCCCCAAAAATCGAGCCGCAAGCCGTTGGCCCGTCCCATACTGCGGATCAGAATCGCGTCGCGCCAGCGCTCCGGAGGGCCCGCCAGTGCGGGCACAAGGCTCATTCCATCGGTTTCCCGAAGGGCCAGTCCCGCCAGTTCCAGGATCGTCGGAGCAAAGTCGGTATTGGAGACGAGCTGGGTCCTGAGACCGCCGGGCACGCCGGGCGCTCGTACGTAGAAAGGCACCGCCAGGCACTCTTCGTAGCCGCACTTCTTGCCGAGCCAGCGATGCTCGCCATAGGCGAACCCGTTGTCGCTCGTGTAGATGACGACTGTTCGCTCGAGCAGGCCTTCGGACTCAAGACTCTCGAACAGGCCGCGAACGGCATCGTCCACGGCGAGTAGTTGCTCGCGTTCTCTCCTGCGAGTCTCGGCCATTGCTCGCTTCGAGCGGAACTCGAGTGCCTGGATCCATGCGGGTTTGTCGGAGAGATCTTCCTCGTTGAAGTTCGGGGGCTGAGCGAAGGAGGAAGTTCGTAGATCGTCGAGATGCCGATCGGCAGGAATGTGAGGGTCGTGAGGAGCATTGGGCGCAAAGTAGAGGAAGAAGGGCTGCTCGTCCGAGCTGCGAATGAAGGCGATCGCCTTGCGCGCCAAGACGTCGGTTATGTAGTCGGAGGATCTGGAGCCGTAGGACACCGCCGTCCCGTTTTCGAATAGCTCGTAGTTGTAATAGCGGCGAGAGTCCGCGAGCGCATACCACTGATCCCACCCGGATGGCACGTGGGAGGCTCCCAATTCGAACGGGTAGTCGTTTAAGTACTTCCCGATGAGAGCGGTGCGGTACCCGGCGTCCCGCAACCAAATTCCGAGGTGGGTCTGCTCCTCACCGAAATCAGCTCCACCCCGGTTGGTCTCGATACCGTTGTTATGCGAATACAGCCCCGTAAGAATCGTCGCGCGCGACGGACAGCACTTCGCGAAGTGAACGAACGCGTTCTCGAATCTCACCCAATCCGAGCGACCATCCAGATAGGTCATGGATTGCTCTGAGCCGAGACTCTGATCGTCGGTGACGATCAAGATGAAGTTGAGCGGGAGCGACGCGTCGGCAGGGGCCATCGGCGCGGACCCCAGCAAGACAATCGCTGCCACAGCCAGGGCGCAAGATGCCCTGAGGAAACGCGTGGTCAAAGGCATCACGTTCCACGCTACCGGGAGACGGACGCGAAGCGACGGCAAAGCGCCGTGCTTGTGGGTCCGGATCTAGGAGATCTTGGTGCGAGGAGCGACGCGGGAGCCGATCGTCCTCATCATGCCGGCCGACACGATCATCAGGATTCCGACGGCGACCCAACGCAAACCGTCGGGCGGAATGATCGTGCGAATCGTGCGGCTGATAAGTCCGGTGCGGTCGCCGGGGACCATGATGTCCCGTCCCGCCGACAGATCGTAGGGAAGGTTCTCCTCGTAGGTTCCCCACTCCAACGGATAGACCGAAGGGGGCCGAGGCACTCCAGGCAACGCGGGAAGGCCGGCGGTGCCGAAACCTGGGGCGAAGATGGCGCCCGGCAATCCCTTGGTCGTGAAATCGTCGACGTCTCCGAACAACCGCGAGCCGGCATCTGAGTTCGAGCCGCCGTCGCCATAGCCGCAGCTGAAGCAGCCGGTGTCACAGTCGTAGCAGGGGCCGTCGTCGCCGCCCGAAGGAAAAGATCCGTAGCCGTCGGGATCCTGCTGCTCGCCACCACCACCGGCCGACTGCGGGTGGTCCTGGTAGTAGGGCTCGTCGGAGGGATTCGGCTCTTCAGAGGGACTCTCGCCGGGCTCGGGCTCGGGCGGAGGTGGCGGTGCGTCAACCGTCACGGACACCGAGCCGGAAGGAGTCGCGTAACCGCCTCGTAGCGCTATCACTCGGTACGAATAGGTTCCCGGATTTGCTTGATCGGTGAAGCTCGTGTCCTGAGTCTCGCCGATCGCGGCGCCGTCCCGCTCTACTTTGTAAGCGCTGACGTCGGGCTCGGGGTTGCGGTTCCAGCTAAGACGGACGACACCTTGGTTGTTCGCGGAAGCATTTAGGCCTGTGGGTGCCGTGGCGTCATTGTCGACGTTCACGTTGATGCTGACTTCCTTTACGTTGCCCCCGTTGCTGCGCACCCGTGCAGTGATGGTGTATCCGCCGTTACGCGTCCAACCACCAGACGGGAACTGACGAGTGTTCCACGGGTACGAGACCGACGCGTCGTTCTGAACGCCGCTGGGCTCGGTGCTGGCAGCCGTGTAGCCGCCAATGATGAGCACGAGGCTGTCGACGCCGGTGCCCGCGGACGCACTTGCCGAAACACCGTGCGACCCTCGAAGGGTCTGTCCGTCGCTGACGCCTCCAATCGTCACGCTGACCGCGTCCTGCGCGCTCGCCGTCGGCGTTACGAGACCAACTATCAAAAGCGCAAACAAGCTGGTGAGGATGCGTCTCATTTCCTTCTTCCTAAGAGTTGTCGATCATGCTGGCGAGAGCCACATCGCTCGACTCCACGAGATGGGCCCGCACCACGATGCGCTGGGTGGCGCTCCCTTCGGGGTGACACGACGTGAGCGTTAGGAACGAGCCACCCAGCGGGTAGTTCTCGACCGGGCTCCAGTCGAAAGCATCGACTACCCAGGGCCGTGTATCGATCTCGTAAACATGCCGTGCCAGTGGGGTTGTAAGGACCACCTTGTCACCGGGCACGAGCTCGTCCATACGGGCAAACGGCTTTCCGAAGGTTGTCCGGTGCCCGGCGATGGCCACATTTCCGACCTCGCCGGGCAACGGCGTCTCAGGATAGTGACCGGCACCTGCATAGAGGGCCGCTTGCGTTGCACCCTCCACGACGATCGTGTCCACGCCGAGCCTGGGGATCTCGAGTTTCGTCAGCGCGTCGCCGATCTCGATCGTCTGAAGACGGTAGGCGGCCGCCCCGCCGGCCAGCTGCTGGACCAGACGACTCTGGATCCGTGCAGCCCACAGGTCCGTCGCGAAGGGGTATCCGATGAAACCCACTCCGGTCAGGGCCATGACCACCGACAGGGCCGTGAGGCCCCGTCGGATGGCGACTGGCGAAGGTCGCTTCACCTTGAGTGAAGGTCGCTTCAACTTCATTTACGGCTACCTATTTCCTTATGTGTTCCGCTCGCTCCCTGTCTCTACCTGTGACCTAACGACCCACCGAGGCGAAACGACGCCGCAGGACGTAGAGGGCACCGGCCGAGGCCAGGAGCATGATGGCGGGAAGCGTGTAATCGGTACCACCGGTCACCGGAAGCGGTGGCTTCAGCTTCGGAGGCGCGGCCACCGGACCCTGAGGGGCCGGAGGAGCCGGCTGACGAAGAGCTGCCACGTTCGCGGCGGCGGTTGTGCGGGCAAGCGACAGCTTGATTCCGCCGTTGACACCCTTGAGCAAGTGCAGACCGACAGCGTCGGCAGCCGAGCTCGCGGAGTGCTCCTGAATGTCAGTCGTCGACGATGCAGCAGAGATGGTCGACTCGAGCGGCGTGCCCTGCAGGATGGTCACGCTCTGCCCCGGCGCAACGTCGAGCTCGACGTAGCTGGGGGTCAGGCTCGTGATGTCCCGCACCCTCACCTTGATAAGCGAAGGAGAGGCTGCCGCGTCGGCCACCGCGGTGGCCGTGTTGATCGATGCGCTCGCCTTTGAAGAGGCGATGTCGATGATGATGATTCCGTCCTGGAGCGAGTCCGCGGTGCCGGGAATCGGCAGACCCTGTCCGTTGAGGTCGGGGATACCGAGCAGACCGATGCGAGCGCCTGCGGCGGTCGACTCGACCTGCAGCGTGTTCGCGTCCGGGCTCGTGACGTTCGACGTGGCGGGGCCGAGCTGAATGCGGCCGGCCTGGCCCTCGTCGAGGACCTCGAGCAGGTTGTTGACCGCGTTCTTCACAGGCTCGACCGGAACGATGTCGAGGATGTCCTGCAGCTGGTCGATGACAGTCTCTTTTACGTCCTCGACGGCCGGCACGAGACCCGTGAGGTCGAGCTTCACTGCCAGATCCGCGACTTTGCCCTCGTTGGTCGTGAAGGGAAGGCCGTTCGTCAGACCCGACTGCGAGGAACCGCACGCCAGCTCGAGCTTGATCAGCGTGCTGAGCGGAGCCGGCAGCGCCGGTCCGGCACACGCCTGAAGCAGCTCGCTTGGGCCGGGGTAGGCCGTCGCGATCTTCGTCTGCTCGTTGCAAGGCAGACTGTCGGGGTTCGCCTGCGTGCCCAGTAGCTCACACAGACCCGCCGCAACACCAGAGGCGCTAGGGGTCGAATCCGCCCTTGCCATCGCTGCGCCGAGCGACACACCCGTCTGCCCGATCGCTACCTCGAGGGCGCGCGCCTCGCCCGCGAGGGCGAACGTGGACGACAACGCTCCGTGGGCAGGAACGGGAAGAACCAAAGCGGCGAGGAGCGCCGCCAACATCAGTACTACAAATACTTTCCGCATAGAGCTCTCCTTCTCTCGGTTACTCACCGCTTCCATATAACGACGCAACGAGAGGTCCGGTTGCGTCTAGTGGGTTTTCGCACCGCTTTGGGCGGGCGGCATGGCCTAGATGCCCCGATTGACCGCTACGTTCCGTTCTGTTATCGGCTCAAAATGTAAACAGTTGAGGTTCCTGTGGCAACGAATTTTTGGCCCTGAGGGTGTAAAAAAAGACCCAAATGGGTGCATTCAGCCGGAAAAAGGGCAGGTCAGAGCCTTCGCGAGCTCAAATCGGTCGCCTTGGGCGGGAAGAAATGAACCCTTTTTCTTGTAACGGCCCCCTCCGAAGGGTTACCGCGGGACTAGGCAGAGCTTGCTCAGCCCAGCCCGCAGGCCCTCGCGCCGCCCTCCTCGAAGGTCTGACGCTCACAGTAGGCCGCGCGCGGAAAGTAGTCGCCGAGGACCTTCTCGGGCGACGTGCCTTCGGGGACGTTCTGGATCGCGGCACGGAACCCGGGATCCGGGAGCATGTGTCGGTAGATGACCACCCCGTCGTAATAGGCCCCGCCCCAGGGGAGCCAGTTGACGCCCTCAGCGGCGACGGCATTGGCCGGGCGGTCTCCGGGATCGGAGATGACGAATGTGAAATAACCGTCGTCGATCACCATCTTGTGGTCCGGTAGACACGCGACCACCCGTTGAGTCGCGAGCTCGTTCTGGCAAATCGAGAAGTAACGCACGTCACGGCGTGCAACGACGGAGTCGCCGGCGCGCGAGTCGGGAAAAGTCGGGGCCTTCGCCCGAAAGACAAACACGTCACCCCAATCGCGCGAGATGCGCACGTACAAATATGCGATGTGGAGATTCGCGTAAAAACCGCTGTTCACGTACGGCAGCGCGTCGATCACCGGGTTCGAAGGAAATCGTTCACGGATCTCGCGGTCCGGTCCGTAGAAGCGGCGGAAGCGCGGCTCCTCGCTGGTCCCCGGAAATGGAAAGACGCGCGGGATCACATCCGGGAAGTCCGCTTCCCGAATCAACTCGTTGATGCTTCCTTCGTCTGACGGGGGGAGTGGCTCGCACTGGCCGAACTCGAGTGGGGTTGTTCCGGCCCCGGCTTCAAACGTCACGCTGGGAAGAGGAACCTCTCCCGCCGGGTCGTCGGGGTCATCACTTACATAAACTCGATAGATCAGGAACCCACTCGGATTGGGAAGATCTCCTTCCATCGCTCCTGCGTAGATCGTGTTGTGTTCTCTTTTCTCCGGCTTCCCGGTGAAAACAACGAACGCGGTATAGGAATTTTTTGAGCCGCCACCACCGGGTGCGACAAATGGATTGTCACTGCCGCGATCGGGTCGGATTTCAATGTCCGCCAGGGCATCGATCGGCCGACCGGCCTCGTCGTAAACATGAAATGAGAAGTAGCGCGCCCTCGGATAGAAACCCTTGATCACGAGGCGGCTCTGCGGCAGAGATACGAAGCGCGTCATCCAATAAGTAGAGGAGTCGTCTGGAAAGGCGAAGTTCAGACGCTCGTCGTCTAAGAGAAACGGCCACGAACACCCGACCTGGGCACGAACCGGGCCCACGGCAGCGAGGCTTCCAGCAAGAAGGAAAAGGGCAACCGCCCGGCTAAGCGGCCTCACCCTCATGACTACTTTCCTAAGCCGCCATCGCGCGCGCGACGACGCGCAGATCTTCGACAAGGCCGCCGAACGCCTCGCTGCGCGCGGTCTCGTCTGGAGCTCGCAGAATTGACGACGGGTGCACCGTTGCCGTCACCAACTCGGCGATGTCCGACTCCACGAATCGACCCCGGTTCTGGGTGAGTTTGAACTTCGACCCCAGGAGCGCCTGAGCGGCGGTCGCGCCGAGCGCGACCACGACGCGCGGTCGCACCTGGCCGAGTTCGGCTTCGAGCCACGGCCGGCAAGCGGCGACCTCCGACGCGTTCGGTTTCTTGTGAATCCGCCGTTTGCCGCGCGGCTCCCATTTGAAATGTTTCACCACATTAGTTACGTACACATTCCTGCGATCGATCCCGACGGTGTCCAGCGCCTTGTCGAGCAACTTGCCGGCAGGTCCGACGAAGGGCTTGCCGGCGAGGTCCTCTTTATCTCCGGGTTGCTCGCCGACGAACATCACGTCCGCCTGCTTGAGGCCCTCACCGAAGACAGTTTGGGTTCCGAGCTTGTAGAGATCGCAGGCCGTGCATCCCGCAGCCGCCTCCCGGAGGTTCGACAACGTCGGCTTGTCGGGGATGAAGACCGCAGCAGTCTCCTCGGGCGCTTGCACCGGCATGCCACTCACGTACCCAGGCCGCCTGCCCTCTACCCCGCCAGATGGGGGCGATCGTGAATAGCTATTCCTCGACCCAGTCGCGGGTGAGAAAGAGCCAGAAGGCGAGGCCCGCATAGCGTCCGTAGGGCCTGAATCGCCTGAGGATGGCCGCATCGGTGACGGACTTGCGGCCGTTCAGCCGAGCGAACTTCGGGCGCGTCCACGAGTCAAGAATCAGAGACGAGTAACGACCGAGCATCATCATGATGTGGGCCGCCGCGTAGGGCCCAACTCCCGGCAGCGCGAGAAGCCGCGTTTTGACCTCGTCCTCTGCGAGATCCGGCTCCGCAAGCTCCTCCAAATCGAGTTCCTCTCGTGCCACCGAGCCAGCGAGCGCAATTAAGTAGGCCCCTCGATACCCGGCGCGCGCCACCTCCTTATAGAAGCGTTCGCCCGCAGAGGCCATCGTCACGGGGTCGGGGAAGGCCCTGCCGTAAGGCCCCGACGAAGCAGCGCCCGGTGCGCGCACCCCGAGGTGCTCGACGATCGCACCGACCATGCGTTCGGTTGCCGACCACGTGCAATTTGTCGTGCAGATTGTCTTCACTACTTCTTCAAAGACCGTCGCGGAGCGAGCCATCCTGCCCGCGCCTCCTGTGACCCATCGGAGGTCCGGATCGCGCGCGGCGGCGGCGTAAAAGTCCGACAGGTCCTCGTCGAGCCGCAATATGTGCGCGATGGCCCGCCGAATATCGCTGCGCATGCGGTCGGAGGGCGCAGAACCCACCACCTCAATCGAGGCGCCACCGCCTTGTTCCCGCACCCGCATCGTCCTGGCAGCCCGACCCACTCGAAGGGTGACCTCAAGCAGGCGCTGCTCCTCATCGACAAGCATCGGCGGCAAGGACGCGACTCCGTGCGAAACGATGGTGCGCCACAGATCGACGGGCTCGCGACCGGCCCCCTTGAGCGTGAGACGCAGTCGGCTCGTCACATAACCACTATAAGAGCTTCACCAGTTAGGCCGAATAGGCCCCGAAGTGACTGCCGAGTTCGAGAACGAGCAAGGTGATCTCGAGATCGGGCCAGCCCCGCGGCTCGGGGGCATCCGTCAGCATCTCCTCGATGAACCGTTCCACGGTGGGATGTTCGGCGGGGATGCCCGCCGCGGCCCAGAACGTGAGAGCCGAGGCCCGCTCCTCCACGCCCCACCAGTCCTCGGCGGATGCGCGAGCCCAGCGAAGGGCCCACTCGGCCATTTCGGTTTGAGGACCTTCGGCAAGCCAATAGGCGCCGGCGGCGGCGAAGCTGGTGTAGGCGCCGCCGGTAAAACGCCCCTCCATGTCGGCTTCCCCGCGCAGCAGATCGATGGCGCGCGGCCCTGCGTCGCGGCCTACCGCGAGCAGGCCGCACGCGGCAGATGCCGTCGCCCACACCCGACCCGCCGCGGGCGTATCCAGATCTCCGGGCACGTCGTCGGGCGAGTCGAGCCAGGCCATCGCGGGGGTGCGCGCCGACGACAGCCACACGGCGGCCCGGTTCGCCGTCTCGCTACCGCCGAGCCCGATGAACTTCAGATGACACAGCCCCTCGCCGGTAGCGCCCGGCGAGGGGCGTCCACCGGGCCCCCGTATCCCTCCTGACTCGTCCTGGTCGGGATGAGTCGGCGGCGAGGCCTCCGGTCCCTCCGTCTTTTCGAGCCGCGCGGCGAGGGCCAGCCCGCGCCACGATTGCCACTCGTCTCCGTTCTCGAGGACGCGCTCCAGCGCGACCTCTAAGTCCAGCTCCACCACAGGATCCGCGACGGCTCAATGACGATCAGTGCATCCTCCATGAGGTCTCGGTATTGCTCGTGACGAGCGATCAGCTCCGCAGGCACAACCGGTCCGGGCTCGACATGCGCACGCCCCTTCACCATGACCCAGACCAGCCGCGTCCAATCCTCGTCCCAGCGGTCGATAAGCATTGTTACTCGGCCATCCCTTTCAATGTTGCGGACGCGTGCGAGCTTGAAGCCCTTTTTCGGCTTGTGGTCTATCGGGGTGATGAACGCGCCATCCCGGAGCGCGTACGTAATGGGAATTGCATGCGGCGTTCCGTCCGCGGCAATGGTTGCCATCACGGCGCGGCGCGCCTCGTCGATAAGGCCGCGAACCGTCGCTGGAAGCTCATCAAGCGACGCGCAGGACCCGCTGCTCAGATCTTGCCGTTTCCGTCCGCGTCCACGATGGCAACCCATGCACGCGTATGGTGTACGCGTGGGGGAAAAGTCGCCCTCTCCTTCGGAGACAGTCGGAAGGCCTCACACCGGACGATGTAGGCCCACGATCCCGTGACCGCGATCTGGCTGTAGTCCCCCAAGAACGCGCTGTTCCGCGAGAAGGTCGCGAAGCGAACGTCCGTGCGCACGTTGATGTTCACCTTGAGCGGCTTGGTCCAGGTCTCCCCATCATCTCGAGACTGCTGATAGACCGTATCCACATACGGACTGAATCGGACGACATCCTCAGCTTGTTTCTGGGTTCGATAGGACAGACGAAGGATGCCGTCGGTTCCGACTTCGATCGCGGGGGTGAAATGCTCGACGAAGTCGTCTGGTTTTCCTGGATTCACGTTCCTGACCCCGGACCACGTGATTCCCAAGTCGTCCGAATGCGTTATCACGATGTCGTTCACGAGATCGTCGCGGAAGCGGTTATCGCTCCAGGCAACGTAGATGCGGCCGGACTTGGGATCGATCGCCGCCGACGGCAGATCCTCGGAGGCGCGGTGCATTCGCACGTCGGTGCCGCGGTATGCGTCCACGGTACTAGGCGGAGTGAACACTAGTGGGCCGCCTGTGGGCAATGAGCCGGCGCGCGGAGCGACCGAGACGACCATCTTTCCTGCAGTCGTAATTGTCTCGGAGTCATACGCGCCCGGCTCGCGATAGAGGGGCGGCACCGGAGAGGCGAGCGTCGTAAAGACGACGGCAAGATCTCCGGCAGGCGTAATCAGAGGGATCGTGCCTATCCCCTGCCCCGGATAAATGACGAACGGCCCATGCCATGTCTGAGCCTGGTCGTCGGAGTACATCGCAACCACAGGCGCAACCTGGTCCCAGACGAGATAGATGCGCCCCTTGTGGTGACCCGGAGCATCTGAGTTGTCGACGATGAACCAATTCTTGTCGTCCATCGGGAAGGTGCGCTCGCGGGGAACGTAAATCGGATCGCCCCAGGTCCTTCCTCCGTTGGTAGAGACGCTGAACGCAAGATTGTTTCCCCCCGGGTCGCACATGAGTGAGTTTGCGTACACGACGTTGTCCGGCCCGAATGCGACTACGGGATCGGAGGCCAGGGGCGATGTTCCGCCGACAGCCTGGGTCAGTTTGGGAAGAGGGCCATAACTCCACGTCTTGCCTCCGTCGAAGGTTGTCGCGTATCCGTTTACCTGCGCGCAGCCTGCATCCACCCGTCCGGCCTGGTAGAGGGCGACGGCATTCAGAGGGTTCTCGGGATTAACCGCTATCGAGGGCTCAGTCGTGGTGTCGGGTTGCTGAGGTGGGCGGGTCTTGAGCTCATGAATCCCGGCCTCCACGTCACGGATCACGCGTGGCCCCTGCGCGGCAGCGGCCGTGGACGCTCTTGCGGGAATAGCAGTAGCCGTATAAGGAACCAGGAGCAGCAGCGGCAGAAGTCGGGTGAGCTGGCGGATCGGGCCTCCTCTCGTTCTGTACGGAAGACATTCGGCTAGTGCCCGACCAATCCTTTCGGCATTTCTTCCTTGCGATCGCCCGGCCGTCGATCGGCCGGTCGCTGCGGGACGATCTCAAAATCCGGCAGGTGCCGTCGCGGCCCCGACCACGGTCCGGGTGGAGCGACGATGAGATCCGCGAGCGTGTACGCGAGAGCCTCGTAGTTGACTCTCCAGCCCTTGAAATGGGGCCAAGCCTCCTCCGCGGTTCGTTCCATGGGGAAGTCGAGCTCGGACATCCGGTGAAGCCCTCCTCGGAACTCCTCGAACGTAAGCGCGATGGGATCGTCTGGAAAGGGATCCGGGTCGTAAGGGATCCGCAAGAAGTCCGCGATATTTCGAAGACAAAGAAAGCCCATCCGTAGGCAGAGGCGTGCCTGAGTACCCGCGATGCTGGGAGACATCGCGAGGCATATCGCTGCGGAATCCATGACCGCAAGCAGCGCGATCACCCACGATCGCAACGGATGTGGAGATCTAAAGAAGATGAGCGCGGGATAGTTCGTGTGGCTCTCGGCTACGTCGGCCGCCCACCTCTCCCAATCGGCGTATAAACCGCGCAACCCGTCGAGCATGTTTCCGATCGTGTGTCGGGCAAGGATCTCCGGCCCCCATGCCGGGGCGCCGGCCCGGCTCTGAAGCATCGTGACCAACGTCTCGCGGCGATTGAAGGCCGCGTAAAGCGTCGGCAGATATCCGATCTGTAGCGCTATTAGGACCAGTCCGGTCCCCGCCGCCATGAAGTGGACGATTGTGGCGCCCACCGAGTGCGTACCTGCAAATCCCAACGTGAAGATCGACGATCCCGCCTCCAGCAGGGATTGCCCGGGGCTGAGATTCACAACTCGCAGCAAGATCAACGCGTAACCCAGGAGGAAGAGGGTCAGAAAGACGAGTAGCTGGGACAGCAGTACTACGGGGGCCTGAATGGCGAGGACTCGATCCTTGGCCTCATAGGTATCCACCCGGTTGGCGAGAAAGGAGAAGACGCGCCTGATCGTCCGTGCGACGACCACCGGCACCTTGGAGGTCAGGCCTCGGGGAACCACCAGGAAGCGCACCACGCTTCCGGCGGTGCCCACCACCACAAGGACACCCGCGATAAAGGCAATCCAGCGCGCGATCTCGATCACGCGCGCATCCTAGTTACCGGGCTGGCCGGGCCGAGATGTGCATACCATCGCAGAATGAGTCGCGCCCTAACCCAGGTTGACGAGTAGCAACCAATGAGCGGTTTTTGGGTGGGCGGGAGGCTGCCCAAAGTCCAGTAGCACCTACGATGGCGACATGACAACCGTCGCGGTTACGGGACCGACAGGCGATCTGGGCAGAGCTTTGCTTCATCGACTCGAGCACCGACCTGAGGTGCGACGTGTCATCGGAATGGCACGAAGCCCGTTCAACCCGGGGGCAGAGGGTCTCACCAAGACCGAGTACCTGCGAGGAGACATCCTCGATCGGACTTCGGTGGAAGAGCTTGTCGCGCGGGCCGACGTCGTGGTCCATCTCGCGTTTGCGATCTTCGGGAAATCGGAGGAAACCGAGAAGATAAACGTTGAGGGCTCGCGCATCGTTTTCGAGGCGACCGTCGGATCCTCGGCGCGACGGCTGGTCTACGCCTCGTCGGTCGCGGCGTATGGATGGCATGAGGAAAACCCGCAGGTACTGACCGAAGAAATCCCTGCGCGCGGGTTCGAGTCGCACTATTACTCGCGTCAAAAAGCCGAGGTCGAGAGACTTCTCCAAGAGATGACCCGAGGCCAAGGCCTCGACGTCTATGTATTTCGACCTTGCATTGTGGCGGGACCGCGCGCCCTTACGCTCATCGAGAAGATCCCCTATGTACAGCTTGGGGAACGATTGCCCGGTCCGGTTAAGAGGCTCGCCGGAGCCATTCCTCTCCTACGGCCTGTTGTGCCGGATCCCGGAATCGCCTTTCAACTTGTGCACGAAGATGACGTTGCAGCAGCGTTCGAGCTCGCCATTCTCGGCGAGGGTGAGCCAGGTACCTACAACCTCGCCGCGGAGGGAGACATCACGATCGCCGATATAGCGAACGCCCTGGGCTGGTACTCCATTCCGATTCCCGAGCTCGCCGTGGACACCACCGCGAAGATCGTGTCGCGGCTCCCCCTGCTTCCATCCGAAACGAAGTGGCTCCAGGCGCTTAAGGTTCCCGTACTGATGGACTGCACCAAGGCCCGGACGAAGCTGGGCTGGGAGCCGCGCTATGACGTGCTCGACACGCTGGCCGAGACCATCTACGGGGCGCGCGAGAAAGGGCTTCTGCCCTGGCGTTTGGTAGCACCGCAAAAGAGCGAGCTCTAAATGGAGATCGGCCCGCTCATTACGCAGAACGTCGTAACGATCGGGCCGGACCACAACCTCGCGGAGGCCGCCCGGCGCATGGTTGCCAAGCGGGTGGGGTCGGCCGTCGTCCTGAAACAGGAGGGCCAACCGGGGATCATCACCGAGCGCGACCTGTTGCGGGCGGTGTCGGATGGAGTGGATCTTCAGACCACGACGGTGGAGCGGTACATGACTGGCGAAGCGATCACGGCCTCGGCCTCTTGGGATGTCATGGAGGCGGCTCGACGGATGGTCGACGGCGGCTTCCGACATCTTGTGGTGCTCGACGATGGGGGTCAGATCAGGGGGATGCTGTCGATCCGTGACCTGGTCCAGGCTTTACTGGAGGAATTCGCAGCGCACCGCTGAAAAACTCTTCGTGATGCGCAAGCGTCGGCCGCACTTGTTGGTAGCCGCACTGGTTTTCGCTCTGGTTCCGTCGCTCGTGGGTGCTCGGCTACAAGCTCGGAGCTGCCCCGAGGAGCCGACCCGGGACGGAACAGTTACCGATCCCCGCATGGCGATCCCCGGCTATCCGGACAGACGTGTCACGACCACTGAGATCATCGATTACTTCCGGCGGGTGGACGACGAGAGCACGCGCGTAGAAACCTCCACGTTCGGGACCTCGTGGAAGGGCACGCCACTCGTGTACTCGCTCGTTGCGAGTCCCGGCAATCTCCGGCGCGTCGACCGGTTGGCCGCGATCCAGCAGCGCTTGCGCGATCCGCGGAGGTTGGACGCAGCCGAGGCTCGCCGGCTGGCCGTCTCGACCCCGGCGATCGTCTGGTACACGGCGAATGTGCACGGCGGCGAGATGTCCGGCGCGGACGCGGCCGTCGAGATCCTTTACGAACTGGCCTCGAGAACCGACTGCGAAGTCGCTGACATGCTCAACAACCTGGTCATCGGCATCATCCCTACGCAGAACCCGGACGGGCGCGATATCTCGTCACGAGAAAACGCGTACTCCTTCGACATGAACCGTGACTGGTTCGCGCGTACCCAGCCCGAGACCGACAGCAAGCTAAAGCTTCTCTCGCGCTACCCACCGGTTCTCTTTATAGATGCTCATGAGATGGGCAGCAGTGGCTACTTCTTTCCGCCGAACGCCGATCCCATCTATCACGAGATCAGCAGCGAGAGTCTCGACTGGATCAACAAGATCTACGGAAAAGCGATGGCAAAGGCGTTTGAGGAACGGCAATCCTCCGACCCCGCGAATTGGGACTACTTCAACTACAGCATCTACGACCTCTTCTATATGGGTTACGGCGACACGGTGCCGACCACGGCGTTCACGGCGGCGGGGATGACATTCGAAAAGGGAACCGCGGATACGGACCGCCAACGCTGGATCGAGCAGTTCGTTGCGGGCTGGACGAGCCTGAAGGCAGCATCCGACCACAAGGACCGCATCCTTCGTGAGTACTACGAAGCCCACATCGATGCGCTCCAAGATGGCAGATCCGGATCTCTGGAGTCCAATCTGGTCCTGCAGCCGGAGAACAAGGTTCGACGAGAGGTGCCTCCCTTGACGGTGCGCCACTATTTCTTAAGCCCTCGCCGCGCCTATCCCGAAGTCGTCCGGGTGCTTCGCCGCCTGATGTCGATGGGCGTGGAGGTTTATCGCCTGCGCGAAGACGTCAACGTTCCCGTCTTGCACCGGTACGGGCGACCGGCCCGATCCGGGGTGGTTGCGCAGGGCACCTTCTGGATTCCCATGGCTCAGCCGCAGAAGCGGTGGATCCAGGCCTTGCTTCACGAGGACACCTACGTGCCGTTTCCCTACTTCTATGACGTGACGGCCTGGTCAAATCCACTACTCGCAAATCTGAAGGCGAACTTTACCGGCTCGGACGTACAGCCGGTCGGTCGCAAGCTACGAAGGGCTCCCCGCCCCCTCATGGCCGGGCCCGCCGCGAGGGCGCGATTCTTTTGGTGGCGCGGCGACAGCCCGGCGGCCGTGGCGTCTGCACTCGGCCTGACACGCGAGGGCGTTCCCGTGTCCAGGCTGTCGGCGCCGGCCAGGACCGGCGGAACTCGCCTCCCCTCAGGCTCCTTTGTTGTGCGCGCCCGAGCCGGAACCGATGCACTCACGCTCACCTGGGCGAGACGGCAGTTGTTGCGCGTGAAAGCTGCCACGGCTCCGATGCCGGAGGGAAGGCGCATTCGAGTTCCGCGCGTTGCCGTGTTCTACCCCTACGGCTCGCTCGATAACGCGCCGCGCTATCTACGCTACGCAATCCCACTCTCGGAATCGCTGGGCCACCTCGCCTACACGCTCGAACGACGTTGGGAGATTCCTTTCGATTTGCTAAGCGCCCCGGAGATCCTGGCGGGCCAACTCACCCTGGGTGAGTACGACGCTTTTATCGTTCCGGGTATTCAGACCGCAGAACTCGAGCCCGCCGAGCCACAGATCCGCTCCTGGATCGAGGGCGGCGGCACTTACATCGGTACCGCGCGACCTGGTAGTACGGGGGGTACTCCGTTCGCGGTTCGGCACGGGTACACGACGGCCCAACTGACACCCAGTGGCGCCGCCATACCGGGGACTCTCTTCCGCGTCCGTGTTGGAGACCGCGGTCCCCTGAGCCTCGGCGCTCAGGGATTCGCCTACTGGTACCACCTCGGCGAGGACCTCCTCAGCCTCACCGAGTCGGGCGCCAACGTGGCCGGCTACCCCACCAACACGCCCGACTTCTTTTTCTCGGGTTACGCCGAGAGTGAGGGTGAACTCAAAGGCACTGCGGCGTTGATCGAGGAGAAGCTCGGAGAGGGCCGCGTCGTCCTGTTTTCGGGCGAGCCGAACTACCGCGCTTACACGGAGGGCTCCGCTCTCTTCCTTGCCAACGCGATCGTTCAGGCAACGGGACCGGCTTCGGATCTAGAAGATCTCTCGGCTCCGGTATGGAACCGTGCGCTGAAGCGTGCGGCCGCGTCGGTTCCTGATCAAACCGGGCCGGGGCGCCCGATCCGCATCGATGTTCCGGCAGCGCAGGCAGCGCAGGCGATGGAGGTCTTGCGGAACTTCGATGACGACGTCTTGTTTGAGCGCCGCGGAGACAGAGCCGTCTTCGAGTTCCTCAATCCCCAAGGCTTGGACGTCGAGGAACACCCCTTCGCGTACCGGGTGCTTCCATCGCTGCGCCGCGCCGGCGTGGTCGTGCTGCTCGCCATCTTTTAGAGGTCTACGAAGGCGTGCTCCATCAAGTCCTCTTGTTCCTGCTCGTGCACGGTGTGGCTGCCGGTCGCGGGGCTGGCGCTCTCCGCACGCGCCGCGAAGGTTAGATCCAGACGTTCGGGCAGCCGGCCCTCGAGTCGGTGATGGATGAACGCCCAGGCCCCCATGTTCTCCGGCTCCTCCTGCACCCAGCGCACATCGTTGGCGTTCGCGTAGCGGTCGAAGATCTCTGCCAGTTGCGCGCGCGGGAACGGATAAAGCTGCTCGAGTCTCACGATGGCCGCCCTTGCCTTGCGCTCGGTCCGCTGCTTATCGAGGTCGTAGGCGACCTTCCCACTACACACGAGGATGCGGGCGACTGTCGAAGGATCATCGACGCGCGGATCGTCGAGAGTTTCCCGGAACTGGCCGGTTTCTAGATCCGCGGTCGCGCTTCTGGCCGCCGGATGCCTGAGCAGCGACTTGGGCGTCAGGATGATCAACGGCTTGCGCACCGAGCGAAGCATCTGGCGACGCAACACGTGAAAGTACTGCGCGGGTGTCGTGGGCTGAACTACCTGGATCGAATCCTCAGCGGCAAGGGACAGAAACCTTTCCAGGCGCGCGCTGGAATGCTCCGGACCCTGACCCTCGTAACCATGCGGCAGAAGAAGGACGAGTCCCGAGGCCTGGTCCCACTTGTCTTCACCGGCCACCAGGAACTGATCGATCACGATCTGGGCGCCGTTCATGAAGTCGCCGAATTGGGCCTCCCAACAAACGAGCGCATCCCCGTTGGCCACCGAATAGCCGTACTCAAACGCCATCGCCGCGTACTCAGACAACAGGCTGTCGAAGGCGCGGAATGGGGCCTGGGCCGGCTGCAAATGGTTGAGCGGCACGTATTCCTCGCCGGTGCGGTGATCGACCAGCACGGAATGTCTCTGGCTGAAGGTCCCGCGTCGCGAGTCCTGGCCGGAAAGCCTCACGGTGGTTCCTTCGATCAGCAACGATCCGAAGGCCAGAGCCTCGGCCGCCGCCCAGTCGATCGCGTTGCGGTCGAGAAGATCGCGCCTCTTCTCGAGCATCTTTGCAAGCTTCGGATGGGGCTCGAAGGTCGGGGGCCAAGATGTGATGGCCCGGTGCACGGTATCCAGACGCTCACGGGTCACTCCAGTCTCGACGGGCGGTAGGACACCTATCGGCTCCGGCGGTCGCGCGGCGCGGAGATCCGGAGGGCGCTCCTCCTTCCTGGTCTCGTCGAAGGCTTGTTGCAACTTCGCCTTGAAATCCTCGAGAGCGCGCTCGGCCTCCTCGACGGTGAGCTCGCCGCGGTTCAGCAACAACTCCGTGTAGAGCTTGCGCACCGATCTCCGCTCCTCGATGCGTGCGTACATCAACGGTTGGGTGAACGCCGGCTCGTCGGCCTCGTTATGGCCATAGCGCCGGTAACAAACGAGGTCGATCACGACATCCTTCTTGAACTTCTGGCGGTAGGCAAAGGCGAGGCGCATGACGCGCAGGCAAGCCTCCGGATCGTCGCCGTTGACGTGAAAGATGGGGGCCTGCACGATCTTTGCGATATCGGTCGCGTAGGTACTGGAGCGGCCGGCCGTCGGCGCGGTCGTGAAACCAATCAGGTTGTTCACGACTATGTGAACCGTCCCCCCTACCCGGTAGCCGGGAAGCGTGGACATGTTGAACGTCTCGGCTACCACTCCCTGTCCCGCGAATGCGGCGTCTCCATGGAGCAGCACGGGCAGGAGCTTCTCGTCCGCGCCCCCGCCCAACAAATCCTGCTTCGCGCGCGTCATGCCCTCCACCACCGCATCCACAGCCTCGAGATGTGAGGGGTTGGATGCCAGGACGACGCCGAGCTCGTCGCCGAAACGCGACGTGAAGCTGCCGGTCATTCCGAGGTGGTACTTCACGTCTCCCGATCCCTGAACGGAGTTGGGATCGATGTCGCCCTCGAACTCCCGGAAGATCTCGCGGAGCGGCTTTCCAACGATGTTGGCGAGAACGTTCAGGCGCCCGCGATGTGCCATTCCCAGAACGGCCTCAACCATTCCCGCCGCAGCGGCTTGAGTCAGAAGTTCGTCCAACATCGGGATGAGGCTCTCGGCCCCCTCGAGCGAGAAACGCTTGTGTCCCAAATATTTGGAGTGCAGGAATGTCTCGAAGGACTCCGCGGCGTTCAGTCGGTCCAGCAAATGCTTTTTGTCCTCGGGCGCGAGCTCATCGGCGTCGGGCGCCTCTACCCGCTCTTGCACCCACAGCTTTTGGTCGGGATCGGAGATGTGCATGAACTCGATCCCGATATGGCGGCAGTAGGCATCGCGCAGAATCTCGACTATCTCCCGGAGCTGCATCTTGCGGGGGCCGGGCAGGCCGTCGGTCAAAAACTCCCGATCGAGATCCCAAACGCTGAGGCCGTAGTGAGCCAGGTCTAGTTCCGGGTGATAGAGCAGCTCCCAACCGATGGGATTCAGCTCGGCGAGGAGATGGCCGCGTACCCGGTACATCGCGGTAAGACGGCCGACCATCGATTGCTTATCAAGAGCGGTGTCCAGATCGTCCATCAGCGCGATGTCTCGGCTCCACCTGACCGGCGCGTAAGGGATGCCGAGCGAAGCGAAGACTTCGTCGTAAAAACGCTCGCTGCCCAGTACCAGCTGATGCACCTGGGCCAGGAACTGCCCCGATTCGGCTCCCTGAATGACACGGTGGTCGTAAGTGCTGGTGATGGTCAGGACCTTGCTCACGCCCAGCCGCGCGAGTGCGCGGGGGTCCGAGGCCTCGTACTCGGGCGGGTAATCGATGGCGCCTGTGCCCACTATCAGCCCCTGGTTGGGCATCAGCCGCGGCACCGACATACGCGTCCCCACCGTTCCGGGATTAGTCAGTGTCACCGTGGTGCCGGCGAAATCCTCCGGCGACAAGTCATTGGCGCGTACACGTCGTATCAGATCCTCGTAGGCGGCCCAGAAGTCGGCGAAGTCGAGCTCGTCGGCCAGCTTGATGTTCGGCACGAGCAGCGTTCGCGTTCCGTCTGAACGCTCGATGTCGATGGCGAGACCGAAGTTGACGTGTTTGTGATGGACCGCGTGGGGTTTCCCGTCGATCTCGGTATAGCTGACCTTCATCCCCGGACGCATCTCGAGGGCCTTCAGAAGCGCGTACCCGATCAAGTGTGTAAAGGAAACCTTGCCGCCACCGCGCGTACCCTCGAGATAGCGATTGATGATGCGTCGGTTCTCTTCCAGCAATTTCGCCGGAACGTGGCGCACTGAGGTCGCTGTCGGAACGCCGAGCGACGCCTCCATGTTCTCGGCGATCCGGGCGGCGACGCCTCGCAAAGGAGTCGCGTCCTCGACCGTCTCGGGCGGAGCCGGCTGGGCCTGCTCCGGGCGAAGCGGCCTGACCTCCGCCAGGGGCTTGGCCTCCTCCGGCTCGGCCGGGGGCTCGACGGCCGTGGAGGCCTCGGACTCACCGCTCGCCTTCGTTTTGTGAGCGGCATCCATGCCGGGCTTGTAATCGGCAAAGAACTCTCGCCACTGCTCCCCGACCGCCTGGGGATTTTCCTGGTAGCGGCGGTACATCTCGTCGACCAGCCAGACGTTAGGCCCGAATGCCTCGCGCTCGATGTCCTCTTTGTCCACGGCCCTCCTGTCGACGAAAGTGCCGACACCAGGTTAGTGCGCCCGCCAAGGCCGTGCCTTCGGCCCGCAGCGGCAGAGCGGTTGACGGCAACCTGGGGCGGCGTTAGGACCAGCCTTGATTGGACATCCAAAAGCGGAGGTGGCTCGATGACCCGCCTCCAACTGTGACGCCGGGAGGGCCGGTGAGAGACGTTCTGGATCTGTTGCGACGGGCCTCGACCTTCTTCGACCAGAAGGTCGAGCAGATCAAAGACGACCAGTGGGAAGACGCAACCCCGTGTACCGATTGGGATGTAAAGGAACTGGTCCGGCACATGGTCTATGAGAACCTGTGGATTCCGCCGCTGCTCAAGGGCGAAACGGCGGATCAGGTCGGTGACCGTTACGACGGCGACATCCTCGGAAACGATCCCAAGGCCGCTTGGCGCGAAGCGCATAGGCACACCACGGACGCCCTACAAATAGAGGGCGCCATCGATAAGACCGTGCATCTGTCGCGCGGCGAGACGAGGGCCGAGGAGTACTTCTGGGAACTCTTCATGGACCATCTGATCCACGGCTGGGACCTAGCGAGGGCGATTGGGGCCGACGAGAAGATGGAGCCGGAGCTCATCAACGCTTGTTACGACTATGTGCGCGAGCGCGAGGCGGCTATACGGGCGAGTGGCCTGTACGGCGATCGACAGACGACCCCCGCGGACGCCGACCGTCAGACGGAGCTCTTGGCGATTGTGGGCCGCAAGGCCTAACCGAACGTCCGGTGCGCGCCCACTAGGGTAGGCGCCCCGCAGATCGCATTCGGAGGCCGAATGGTTCCGGCAACATCTCCTGGGGATGACGCGCGGCCCCAGCTAATCAGCTCGGTCTTCCTGTTGGTCATGCTCTCGACCTTCGCTTACTTCCTCTCCGTCGGCGCATTGCTGCCGACGTTGCCGCGCTACGTCGGGGGCCCACTGGGAGGCAGCGACCTGGCTGTGGGAATCGTTATTGGGTCGTTTGCGCTGGCCGCGGTTTTGTTGCGACCACTGATCGGCCTGATCGGCGACCGTCGAGGCCGCAAGGTCCTCGTCGTGTCGGGGGCCTCGATCGTGTCGGCCTCGATCGCCGGGTATCTCGTCGCCGACTCGATTGCTCCCCTCATCATCCTTCGGGTATTGAGCGGCGCAGGGGAAGCAGCCTTCTACGTGGGAGCGGCAAGCACCATCAACGACCTCGCTCCCGACGAGCGCCGCGGCGAGGCCTTCAGTTACTTCTCTCTCGCGCTCTTCATGGGCTTGGCTTTGGGACCTCTGTTGGGCGAGAGCTCCCTGTCGCTCGGCTTTGATGCCGCCTGGGTGATCGCAGCCGTCAGCGCGCTGGTCGCGGCACTCGTAGGGCTGTGGGTGCCGGAGACGCGACCGGATGTCGAAGAAACTGGTCGGCGACATCTCGTTCACCGCGGAGGGCTTTTCCCTGGGCTGATCCTCTCAACGAATATCTGGGGCCTGGCGAGCTTCGCGAGTTTCGTTCCGCTCTATGCCCTGACCTTGGGCCTATCGGGATCGAGATTCATCTTTGCCTTGCACTCGGTGATCGTGATGCTCGTACGAGCTTTCGGGGCGCGCATCCCGGACGTGCTCGGTCCGAGCCGAAGTTCGCGCGCCGCTCTGGCCCTGGCCTCGAGTGGCTTCGCCGTGATCGCGCTGTGGCACTCCTCCGCCGGCCTCTACGTAGGAACGGTCCTCTTTTCGCTGGGCCACTCCCTTCTCTTTCCCGCCCTCATGACCTTGGCCGTGAGGTCGGCGCCGGTGTCGGAGCGCGCCTCGGTGGTCAGCACATTCACTGCCTTCTTCGATCTCTCGTTTGGAATCGGAGCGCTCAGTGCCGGCGCGGTCGCCGGCGCGCTCGGCTATCGGGGGGCCTTCGCCGCCGCGGCCGTCGTCGCCTTCGCCGGATTCACGCTCTTGCAAGTCCGGGCGCGAGTGGGATCCGGCGCCGCCGTAAAGGCGGGGGCCGCGTAGTGGGAATGATTTGGGGCCCTGCTACGCTGTTTTTCGTAGTCGTGGCGGCCGTAGCTCAGCATGGTTAGAGCGCCTGGTTGTGGTCCAGGATGTCGCCGGTTCGAATCCGGTCGGTCGCCCTCTGCCTTTGCCGATCCCTTGGATTCGCTCACAGTCTTCTGGGAGAAAGCGTGAGGGATCCACGAAAGGGTGCCGAATCGAGAGGTCATGTTCCGGTATTCCGTTGCACTCGCCTGCTCGATTCTTCTGTTGGCCACTCCGGTCGTGGGTCAGCCGCGCGGAAAGAGGCAAGTAGTCGAGGGGGCCATCACCTTCATGGCTCCTGCTCCCCCGCAACCCCAGAGCTGCTTTCCGGGAATCACTCGCAACCTCACGATCCTGACCGGCGATCAATTCAATGGCGTATTCGGTTACGTCTTCGACGTTGATCGAAGGACTTGGGGCAAGGGTTTCCGTGTCGAGCCCACCTCGGCAGCGCTTCAGGCAGATCTGGATATGAGCTTCTATACGGAGTTGGGCCAGCCCTATCCCGCGGCCGCGCCGGAGACGGTCGTCTATGAGACGCGGGCCCCGGGGGGCGAAGCGGGCGAGGTTCCTGAGAAGATGACGAAGGCCATCGTCTGCATGTACACGGGCCATGATGCCGAGTTCAAGTACACCGCCGGAGCCGGTATTCCGATCCCACAGGAACCCGACTCGCCATTCATTGGGATGTAAAACGCGCATATCGACGTTACGTCTCAATGAACGCTCGGGCGCCTGAAACCGCCCTATTAGACTGCGCTCGACCGGGTGGCTAGCTCAATTAGGCAGAGCAACGGACTCTTAATCCGTAGGTTCAGGGTTCGATTCCCTGGCCACCCACGTTTTCACCTGCCAGTTTGCAAGGCGCCATCACGCGTTTGGCCGAGCTTTGCCATTCCATTGCCATTCCTCAATCAACAATCTCATTCGTTGAGAGTCCGAACCTGATCTGCATCTGGCCCAGTCGGAGGAATCGAAGATCCGTCTGTTCCCGACCAAGAAAAGTGGGCCTTCGTGACGCCGTAGGTGTTGGGCCTGGCGGCCTTACGAAAGGCATCGACGTCATCCCGCTCTAGGAAGCGCGTGACGTCGTCCCAGTCGGTCTTTCGATCCACTTTAAGCAGAGGCCCGCTTTTCGGAGGTATCAAGCGATCTAGATCACGAATCCAGTCCAGATTAGTTGAGCCGGCATCGTTGATTCCGAGGATGTAGTGCCGGTATAAGCCCGGATTGCCTGTGTAAAACGATTCCGAATAACCGAATCGTCGTGCGCCCACCCAACCATTGATCTCTTCAGGGTCGAGATGAACCTCCGAGAAGGAAAACCTTCCGAGCTGGAGATTCGGTATCATCGGGACGGTCTCAGGGTGAAGGTTGTGCGGCCATATTGCTGGCGTGAAATCGCTCGACCGCGTCGTAACGCCGTACGAAACAACGGTGCCTTGTTCATCGACAAGGGCCTGCAAATAGAAGAGCTTGTGCACGTAAACGTGCTCACTGAACTCCCCTCGGGTGTTGCGAAAGAATGGCGTTAGTCCCAACGTGTCGGAGAAGTAATCAAGCTGAACATCTGGCGATAGTCGGCGGAGGCGCTTGTAGAAGCGACGCTTGATGCCTAATGGAGTCCGAAAATAGAGGCCCTTAACCGCATCAAAGATTTTCGGGAGATACCCCAGGAATCCCAAAACGGCTGTGGCCGCCGCGCAGAATGCCACGATTGCTAAGAGTGTTTTCACGACTCACATTCCTACGGTGTAGCCCCGGCTCTCTCCAGAATGCGTCGTGTCTTCCTATGACCATTCTGTTTGGCGAAGCCGAGAGCTGTTAGGCCGTGATCACCTCTAATGCTTAGATCCGCTCGTGCGTCGATCAACCTCTTGACGGCAGAAACATGGTCATGCTGCGCCGCGAACATCACTGGGGTGGATTGGTGGTTATCCATCGCATTGACGTCGGCACCCGCTTGCAACAGCAAATCAACGACTTCATCCCTTCCCATGTTGGCTGCGTACATGAGCGCGGTGTACCCGTCTGCGTCTCGCGCCTCGATCTCTGCACCTCTTCGAATGAGATCCTTAACGAGTTCCACGACGCCCGCGTGGCTGGCCATCATCAAAGATGTTGCGTTGTCCTTGAAACCTGAGGCCACCGCGGGATGTGGTTCGTCGAGGAGCTTCATAGGCAGCTCTGCGTCGACGATGCGTTGGAATGTTTCGAAGACGATCTTGGGTGGATCTTGATCAGGATTGTCCCTGCTATAGAGAACTAAACCACCCAGGGCCTTGACCCTTTCGAGTTCCTCAACCAAATGGTTCTGGGTCACCCATGCATCCTGGCCAGTGTCACCGCGGATCAGAAAGATGCCTCCGTCCGCAGCCAGATGTACATAGAGAGAATTCGACGAATCCGGATTATCGACCGTCGTCGTCGCTCTTCTCCTCGATGCGAGCCGTCGGCTCGCCCGGCTTGCGGCCCCGCTCGAGATAAGTAATCAACCGGGGATCCGGGTCAAGGGGTGGAGCCTCAGTTTCGGACCCCGACGGTGGAGGAGTCTCTTGGGGTGGCTTTTCGTCTGCCATTGAACCTCCTAGGACGTCAAATAGCGTACTGCGAAGCCTGCTGCTGCTAAAAGAACCCCGACCGCCAGACTCGCCGTGGCGATCTTGAGCCGCGTCGCCTTCCTGTTCATCAGATCGCGGGCTTGTTCAATCATGATGATCTGCGTATCCATCAAGCGGCGTTTTGTGAACTCTTCCTGAGCGTAGAGATAGTGCTGCCGCAGGCCTCGAACATCAGTTACCGGATAATCACGTGGCCAAAAGGCACTGAACGCGGCCCCCGCTGCGATAACCGCCGCAGCCCTTGCCAACTCGATCAGGACTGATTCCTGGATGGGAGCCAGAGCAGCGAGCAATCCCGCGAAGCCAAGAAGCACGCCGGCCTTCGCATCCAGCCCATCGAAGTGCCTAAGTTGAAGATCTCTCTCCGAAAGAACCTCCTCGCGAATCAAATCCAGAGAAAGCATCTTGCGGCTGATGGAGCCGTTCATCGGGCATCCCCCAGAAAAGGCTTGAGATGAGCTTCGAAGTCCTGACTTGCTGCCCTGTCGAGGCTAGGAGCAACGTGCGTATAGAGATCAGCGGTAATGCTGATGCTCGAATGACCGAGTCGAGCGGACGTCACTTTCATGTCTGTGCCAGCCGCCAACATGAGCGAGGCATGCGTGTGCCGAAGTCCGTGGAAAGTGATGTCGAGGCCAACGGCCTTGGTGGCTGTTCGAAACTGCTTTGAGATTGTGTCCGGACGGAGAGGTTGCCCGTCTCCCCGATCGCAGACCAGGTCCAGGTCGTGCCACGCCTCACCAAGCATCAGGCGCCGCTCGTTCTGAGTCTTCTTGTGTGTGCGCAGACCTTCGACGAGGAAGGCAGGCAGAGACAGCGCGCGCGTTGATCGGTGCGATTTCGGCGTATCGAATTGCATCGTGATCTGAAGCGTTTGGCGGATGCGAACGATCGCTCTGTCGAGGTCGACGTCCTGCCACCGCAGCCCAAGTACCTCACCAAGACGCATTCCAGTCCCGACCGCGATCAGCGTCGGCAATTCCAAGGGCGACCCGCGAACCGCCTCGAGAAGCGTCGGGATCTGCTCGATCGTTAGTGCGGCTGCTTCCAGCGAAGACTTGCGAGGGGCCTTGACCGCATCCGTCGGATTCCGCTCCAGCAGCTGCCACTTCATTCCCTGGTTGAAGGCGGCGTGAAGTATGCGGTGGATTTGCAAGATGGTTGTTCCCCCCAGGCCTTGCTTCCGTAGCCGTCCGTAGAGCTCCTCAAGCTGCAGCGGACGTAACTTCGTCAATGACGTCGGACCCAGCCCCGGTTTCACGTGCAATCGGATTAGTTCGGCGTAGCGGAAGTGCGTTCGAGGCTTCACCCTGTCCTTCCACACCTCCAGCCATCGATCGAGGAAAGCTGAAACCGTGAGTCGTGCCGCCGACAGGTCGAGGCCGGTCTCCTGGGCCCGTATGAGCTTCGCGAGAGCTGCCTCAGCGTCTTTCTTGGAGCCTCCGATGCTCCTCGACACATAGCGCTTCCGACCGGTTTCCGGGTCCTTACCGGCGTAGACCTGGATCGTCCACGAATCCTTGGATCGGCGCCTGATGTTGCCCCTCACGTGCGGGCTCCCTCGAGGTCAAGCCCCTGCTGGACCGCTTCCTTCTCCAGATGGGCAATGAGAGCCCTCCGCGGTATGCGGATCTGCTTCCCGAGCTTGACGCACGGGATCCGTCGCTGAGCCACCAAGGAGTAGGTCGTGTCTCTGCCGACCCGCATTAGGGCCGCCGCCTCCTTCACCGTGAGCAGGAGTGGTTCGTCACTACGCCCACCGTAGCTACCACCTGTGACAGAAAACTGAAGCTGCCCTGAGGGAGCCTGGCCCTTCCTACTTCGCCGCATTCCTCACAAGTAGCAGAAGCCGAATGTGAGTTCCATTGGGGCAACCTTGAGAAACCTTGGCAAAGCCTTGGCCGGGCCTCACCAAGCGCCTTTGTTGTCGCTCCCTCGAAGGAGGGTGCAACTCTGTGCTAGTCATTTGAGCATCCGAAGCCACAGAAGAAGCCGAACTCCAACGCGCCGCGGAATCAGCAGGGATTCAGAGCTTGGCTGCCGCGAGGTTGGCGACTACTTGGATGAACTGAGCACGGACCGGGTCCTCGCTGAAGACGATCACAATGCTCAAACGTGTGTCCGCTCGGACGAGAGCAGCCCCTGCATAGAGGGTTGGCTGATCCTTGAGAATGATCCGCGACCTCGTCGCAACCGCGTCATCCGCGAGATCGATTAGGGGAATCTCTCCGAGGAACTCAACCCGCTGCTGCCCAAAGGGGGTTCGGGACACAAAAGGTGGACAGTTCGGCTTGATGTCCTCCTTCGTGGCCGCTAGAAAGGCCGCCGCCTCGCGCGCTGGGAGGTCCCACACCGCATTGACGAGAGTCGCCTGTGGAGGCTGGGTCGTTCCGAAGGCGGCGATCGCCGCGTCTTTGAAGGCCGGCTGGATCACTTGAGCGCCACAAGGCCCTCGCGGGTCAGGATTCTCGTAGAGCGCAGAGTCCTGGACAGGTTGTTCAACCAACCCTTCAGGGGCACCTGGAGCGCTCTCGACCTCCTCCAGCGAGATCAGAGACTGCGAGAGCTCGGGATCATCGGCAGCGTCTGTGATCTGGGGCGCCGCGGGCTCCGCGGTTTCGTCGTCACTGGTGCATGCGATGCCGGTCGACGCCAAACCAACGATCGTCACGACCAGGAGTCTCTGCCATGCCCGCAAGCTCCACCGCCTTGCCATTCTCTTGCCATTCCGCCAACCAGTTGTGGTCAGGATAGGTCAGGAATCTCGCCTGCGGATTTCGCCCACTACCTGCGAAAGCCCGTTCGTCAGCACGATTCAGAACTTGTTAGGAAGCCGTAGTTCGGACTCTTAATCCGTAGGTTCAGGGTTCGATTCCCTGGCCACCCACTATTTAGAGGCGCGAACGGACGATCGCGCTAACCATTTGCTAACCCGAGTTAGAAGGATCGGTGGTATGTGCTTATCACACGCCTATGCCAGGTTTGTCCAGAATGCCCCTTTACTCCCGTCGCTCTTGCGCCGATGACTGTTCGTATAGAGGCTTGGCGGACAAATGGGGGTTGCAGACATGCATCAGAAATGGGTCTTTCGGCGCGCTCTTGCTCTGCTGACTGTATTGGCGGTAGCGCTGCTGTCCGCCTGCGGCGGCGGCTCCGATGCCGATGGCGGTTTCTTCAGCAGTAGCGGCGGGAGCGGTGGTGGTGGCAACTACGGTGTTGGTGGCAACTACGGCGGTGGTGGTGAGGAGGCCGGGTCTGACCTGACTTCCGGTCAGGAGAACGCCCTTAGCACCGCTGAGGATTACATCTCAACCTCAGGCTTCTCACGCTCCGGCCTCATCGAGCAGTTGGAGTTCGAGGGTTACAGCACCAAAAACGCTGCCTTCGCCGTTGACCACTTGAACCTCGACTGGAACGAGCAGGCGGCGAGATCCGCTGAGGATTACCTCTCAACGTCGGGCTTCTCACGCTCCGGCCTCATCGAGCAGTTGGAGTTCGACGGTTACACCCGCCAGCAAGCCGAGTACGGGGCGGGCAAGGCACTCGGTGGTGGTGGTGAGGAGGCCGCGTCCGACCTAACTTCCGGTCAGGAGAACGCCCTTGGGACCGCCGAGGATTACCTCTCAATGTCAGGCTTCTCACGCTCCGCCCTCATCGAGCAGTTGGTGTACGACGGTTATACCCGCAAGCAGGCCGAGTACGGGGCGGACAAGGCACTCTAAGTTGTGCAGAGGCGGCAGCCGTTGGACAACCGCCAAGTGGAGGAGCGATCTCCGCTTCGGTAAATCCAAGCTCGCGTAAATGATCCTCGGGGCCGGGGCTCGGACTGATTAGGGATCGGCTTGCCGTCCTTGCCGAGAATCGTGACGTCGCCCGGGAACCAGATGAACCCAGCCCAACCGGCTCTAGTTCGCTGCCGCGAAGCTCGGCCGAAGGGTCAGTCATCGACATTCCAGGGTTCTAGGTCAGATTCACACTGGCGATTTGCTCCCGTACTCCGTAAGCGACTTCCAGACCTCGGCGCACTATCTCTCGTTCTCGGCCAGGAAGATTGAATAGACGACCTTGCTTCGAGGCGTCGAGCATGGGGACAAAAAGAACAGTTGGATACGCGAATTCAGCGCGGTAGCCGTGTCGATGGATGACCAGGCGACCCCAAAGAGTAGGTCGCGTCTCCTCTTGAGGAGACCTCCGTCCTGGCGGACCACCCGTGAGCCTTTCGTTTTGGGCACCGGCTCGCCTGTCCTCCGACGCTTGCCGGAAGGTGCTGAAGCGGGTAATTGCTCAGTCGATTTGGGTACGTCTCGTACATATCAATACTCAAGTAAGGGGCCAGGATGGCTAGCGCGCAGCAACCACCACCACCACCGCGGCCGCCGCCAGCAACCCCGCCACCAGCAACAAGCCCTCCGTCGGGCTCATTTATGTCACAGAACAGAGGGCCCTTGATAATCGGGGCCTCGATAGTGATCGCGGCCGCGATCTTGGCGATCGCCTTTTCCGGAGGAGACGGAGGCGGTGAGCCTTCGGCGGCTGCCTCCTCCTCCTCCACACACACACTGAGTGGCGAGTTCACGATCTCGGGTGATTTTCAGTCCGTATCCTTTGACTCACTCAACGGACGACTGGGCGAACCCTGCGAGGGCGAGGGCGGCTACAGTGATATCTCTGCTGGTGTCGTAGTGGCCGTGGCCGACCGCACGGGCACAATTCTTGGAAGCTCCACCCTGGAGCAAGGCACAGTGACTGACCGTTCCGGAGGCGGTTTCGATGCGAGTGTTGTGTGCACGTTGACCTTCACGGTGCCAAACCTGCCGGATTCCGATTTTTATAGCGTCGAAGTAGCCGACCGGGGATCCCTCGGCTACACCAAGGCCGACCTGGAGGAAACTGACTGGATGGTCTTTCTGAACCTCGGCGACTAGACCGCCGCCGAGCCAGCCTTTCGTAGCCGCCTCGCGCTAACCCACGGCTAACCCCGCCTGAGTGAACGCAGGTGCATAGCACCGACGCGCCGACGAGGCACTCCGGGAAAACTGCCGGTCAGACCGCACAGGGATAACCCGGTTTTACGGCGGTTGACCACCGCCAGACACTCTTGATCCGTAGGTTCAGAGTTCGATTCTCTGGCCACCCACGCCTACCTGTTCTTCGCAACGCGAGTTGTGAAGCGCAGGCTATTGGCCATTCCTTGCCAGGCCTGTCTGACGTCGTCGTAGGTCATTCACAAGCTTGGCGACCTGCCGCGCATCCGGGACGTCGTAGAACACGACAGTATTGCCAACGCCTCCCCATCCCCATGCCATGAACTCAAGTCCTGTATTCGCGTACCAGTCGCTCCACGAAGGAGACGAACCGAATGTGATTGAGCCCGAGCCGTCTGTCCGAATCCTCTTGTTCACGGAGGGGATGGTTTCGATGAAAGCTGCCTGAATCTTGTCTCCTCGCTGAGACCGGACAAGCGACAGCACGCGGCGATCAGTAACCACGTAGAAGGTTCGCCTTTTCTTGCGGGCCTTGTAGATGAAGCGCCCAAACATCATGTACAGCCCAATGAATACGAATGGGATTCCCCACAGAACGAAGAAGAACGGAGCTTCTTCACCGTTCGAGTCGCCCCACAAACCTAAGACTCCCGCTTCCCAAAACAACGCAAACCCACCCCACATGATGCTGAATGGGATGAGGAAAACATCCGCTGCCGAGAAGTGGCGGTCGGGATCTGGTTGGCCACCCCACAGAATCCTTTCGTCCTTCATTAACTCGTCGGACAACACGGCCTGGGCGTCGAAAGTAGGTTGCACGTTCACCCGGCGCGCTCCTTCATGGAATGTCCGGGCGAATAACGTCGATGTCTAGCTCCCCGAGGGCAGCTCGCGTTGCTTCGATCACACCGGGCGGCGGCGGGAGATCGGTTTCGAGGTTCTCCAGCAGCAGGATCTCCGGGTCGTCGCGGGCCACTTTTGTCCTTCCAAAGCGGGGAACTTCGTCCATTCGCCGCGCCCGCATCGGTCCTCCCTCTGGCAGGGGCTGACGGGAGCGCGCTGTCTATCGCTACGTTGATGGGAGCCTTCCGCTATTGCGTGCATGTGCGCCTATCCGCGCGCTACCAGAAGAGGTCCATGAACTCGAACAGGGCCACGAAAACCAGGATGTAGAGCAGTGCTGCGAGGCTCCAACCGAGGCCGGTTGCTCCGCCAAGCCCCACCGACAGCCACCGGCGCTTCGACGCCCAGAGCGTTCTGTCCGTAACGAGAAGCATGGGGATCGCGACCGCAACGATGACGAGCGTCATTCGCATCACGTAGAGCCACGTTAGGCCTTCGCCCACCCTGAGAGGTATCAGCACGGTGGCAATCCAAAAGGACCCGCATACGAACAACACGAAGCTCGTCCGAGAGGACGACGGCTCGGTCCCATAGGCGGGAGGCGCCGATTGCTCCCGGTGCTCCTCGGCCTGCCGGCGAAGGACCTCTTCCATGACGGGACCGGCCTTACCGCGCGGGCGTTCGTCGTCCATCTCGCAAAGGATAGCTAGCCCATGACTTCCAAGACCCTTCTAAGCGACACGCCAATCCTCGGACGGCGAACGGGGTAAAAGGTCTGTGTGAGCAACGAGGCGCGGGATCAAGACAAGGCGGCGGCCGTCTTTCGCCAAGCGGTCGCCATCCTCGAGGAAAGTTCCTTCGACTACGCGGTCGGCGGCGGATTGGCAACCGCCCACTGGACCGGAGGCGCAGATCGGATCGCCGACATCGATGTCCTGATACGCGAGGACGACGCGTCCGAGATCCTGAAACAGCTCGATGCGGCAGGCTACGAGGTCACGGAAATGGAGCACTCGTGGCTTCACAAGGCCTTCAAGAATGGGACCACCGTCGATCTGATGTTCGAGCTGAAAAATGGAACGAGATTTGACGGCAGTTTCCAAGAGCATCGGAAAAGGGCCGAGATGTTTGGGTCGAGGCCATATGTGATGGCGCCGGAAGACCAGGTCGCCACCCTTGCCGCGACCGTCGATCGAGAGGCGATCGGCGACCACTGGTACAGCATCATCGACATCATGTCGAACAACGATCTCGACTGGCCTTACCTAATTACGCGATCGCAACGAATCCCCTTGCGAATGCTAGGCGTTCTCTACTTCGCGCTCTCGGAAAAGGTGCCGGTCCAAAAAGGCGTGATCGAGCAGCTGGTCGAGCTGGCTGCCGCATCGGGGTAGGTACCGCAAAGCCGATCAGGCAGGGTCTTTAGTCATCTTGAAGACTTTGAAATGGAAGATAAGCACCATGCCTTGACTTCGTATCTCGGCATACCTACCCTCCGAAGGTGCCCTCGAGCGGGAATCCATTGGTCAGGCGACTGCTAGGTCTCGCGCTCGTGGCTGTGGTCGCACTCAGCGCTTGCGGCGGCGGTGACTCCGCCGACGACGGCACCTCCGCCGATGCCGGTGGAGAGGCCCCGGCCGCCGATACGCCGCCCGTCGAGCTGTTCAATACCGATCTCGAGCAGGTCTGCGCGCGCGGAACGGTCTCGGCAGTACCGGCATACGACCCCAAAGCCAAAACCATTCACCCCATACTCGCCTTTGAGGGGGCGGACCCCGAGTACTCAGAGATGGTCCTCGACTTCCCCGAGGGCTGGGTCAAGATGTTTCCCGATCTCGAGATGACCGAGCTCGTGGCCTGTCTCAATCGGACGAACGAAACCTTCGTAAAAACCTGTAAGGGCTACGAATCCGACGAGACGGACGAGACCTTCTCGGTCGATCTCCACAATGCCGACTACGACGCCACTTTGTACGCGGCACAGAGTGGCGAGGAGATTGACTCAACGAAGCTGAAGCCGAAGATCCAAGATTGCCCGATGTTCGCGTTCTTTGACGAAGGCGAAAAGACTCAGATCGACTACGCGGACCCCGAGAAGCTGCTGCGCCAGTTCGTCCAGCCGTACGTCGCTCCTTAGGCGCAAGCAGCCAAGCTTTCATCGAGCGGCGGAGCCGACAGATCGTTTACGCGGGACGAGCTGCGGGCTGGTCGCGGAGGCGGGGGTCGGCCGCGATGTGAACTATGTCGGCGATCAGGTTGGCGACCAAAACCGCCGCCGTCGACAGAACGACGAGGGCAATCAACAAAGTGCGATCACGATCGAGTAGGGCGTCGTACACGAGATGGCCGTAACCGGGGATGCGAAAGATCGTCTCGACGATTACGAGAGCCGTTAGCAGCTGACCGAAGCTGGCCGCGACGAACGTAGCGATTGGCCCCAGCGAGGCTCTCAACGCGTGAACTCCCACTATGCGCTGTTCCGGCAGGGCTCGGGCGCGCGCCGGTTTGACGAAACCGGAGAGGAGAACGTCCTGTAGCTGCGACCGGGTGAGGAGGATCGTCAGAGGCGTGGTCGCGAGGGCCAGGCTCAAGACCGGGAGCACATAAGCCCTCCATCCCTGAAGCCCGACCGTGGGAAACCAATCGAGGTTCCAGGCAAAGAGCATCTGCATCCAGTAGGCGATGACGACGACGGGAATTCCCAGAAGCAATACGGCGCCGGTGTAGACCGCAACTCCGGGCCGGTTTGCGCGTCGTCGGACGGCATACACACCACCCAGGATCCCGGCCCCTATCTGGATGATCAACGCCGGGACGATCAGGCGAATGCTCACAGGAACCGCGGCCCCCACGACATCGGTTACCGGCGGCCCCACATAGGCATTCCCGCGAATCTCGCCGGGGATGGTGTTGCCCCAATCGCCGGTGAACAGATCTCTCAGATAGTTGAGGTACCGGAGGGGCCAGGGCAGATCGAGGTGATACATCTCTCGCAGCGCCGCGAATACCTCCGGGTCGGGACGGCGCGGGCCGAAGACGCCGCGCAAGGGCTCCCCCGGCAGCAATGCGAGTCCGGCGTGAATCACGAACGTGACCAATAGGAGAGTCGCCAGAGCTTGGAGAGCGCGGCGCAGGATAAGACGACTCATCTATAGGCCCCCGATTCCTGCGGATCAAGGAGTCGCCTCAGAGCCTCGCCAAAGAAGACGAATGCCGTCACCGTCGCCGCCAAAAACGCGGCCGGAATCAGAAGATGCGGAGATTGGAGGATGCGAAAGCGCGCCTCCGCGAGCATGAGACCCCAGGAGATGGCCGGAAGCTCCAACCCCACGCCGAGGAAGCTGAGGAGAGCCTCGGCCGTTACCGCCACGGCCACATAGCTCGCGGCAAATACCACGACGGGCCACAACACATTTGGCAACAGGTGCACCCGAAGCAGGCGACCGTCACCCACACCCAGAGCCCGGGCCGCTTCCACATACGGCTCGCCCTTCGTACGCATTACTTGGGCGCGGACGAGACGCGCCATCGGCGGCCATCCCAAGACGACCAGCACCCACATCACGTGGATGGCTGAGCGCGAGTCGATAAAGCTCAGGATCAGGGAGCCCCCGAGAATGAGGGGCACGGCAAGCACCGCGTCGCCCATTCGGCCTACGAGGGCATCGAATATCCCCTCCCTTAGCCCCGCGATACTTCCGACGAGGATTCCCACCAACGCCGTCCCCGCGACGACGACCGCGCCGACAGCTAGTGAGGACCGAGCTCCCAGCAGCACCAGCGTGTAGTAGTCGCAGCCCTGGAAATCGAAGCCAAAAGGATGTTGAAGGCTCGGTCGCTCTAGTGAGCGATCGAGAGAACAATCGAAAGGGTCGCCCGCACCGAACAGTCCGGGAGCCAGCGCAACGACGGTCAGGAAAAGGATCACGCCCAAGGAGACGACAAAAGGTGGGTCACGGAGGAGACGGATACCCGCGCGCGGCCCGACCCGCTCCTCCATCAGAGGCCCTCCTACCATTGTCGTAGTTTGCCCCGGACTCTAGGAAAAGGGGCGCTCGGCTCCGGCTGTATCTCTTCATGAGGCTGAGAGATGAAGGCGCGATTAAGCCAGGATTAGAGAGCCTTCACGTCCGGCGATCCGGCCGGGCGGACGCTATTTCAGCGTGTAGTCGACCGTAATCTGAGGCTCGCCGGCGAAGCTGCAGTAAATGACCTCGTAGCTGCCCTTCTTCAAGGAAATCGTCATGTTCTCCGGTGCCTGAGCGTCCGCTGAATCGGTCCCCGTCACGGTGTCGCCGTTAGCGTCACGAATCTCCATCGCCCAGTCCAGCATGTTGTGGCTGATCAGGCTGAGCGTGGCCCGCTTCTTCTTCACTTCGATCGGCTGGGTGTTCACGTCGATCGGGGCGCTCGGGAGATTCCCGTGGCAATGCTCCGTTGCGGGATTCGGGAGCGTCGTCGGATCGGGAGTGATGTCCATATAGGTCCACGTACCGCTTTGCATTGCGGAACGCGCGGCGGCAAGCTGTGGAACCGCGATAAGAGCAATAGCCACTGCCGATGCACAAAGCAGCAGTCGTCGCATGATCAAACCTTTCCTAGTGGGAGTCTCTGGGCCTGAATTTGCCGCGTCCCCGAGCTTTCCTGCCGGAAGCGGGTGGTCACCAGAGCTTCGAGTCGGCCCCGATGACGGTGAGTATCAGCGCCGAGCGTCCCTTGAGCTCTATCTCGTTTGTAGCCCTCGTCTCATCCGGGTATAGCGCTTCCGCCCGATTCATCGACATGATCGCCAGGCCGAGCCGATGGCCGACGGGTAACACGTAGTCGGTCGGCTGGAAGCGCACGACTCCGCCCCACGGGACGCCCAATGGAAGCGGTAACGAGTCACCGATCGACTCCCGATTCCGCGAGTTGAGTAGACCGCGAGTAATCACGGTGCGGTCTCCATTGGGGTCCTCATCGAAGAGAACAGGCGTTAGATGTGTGGACTCCATATTCGTCGTCAGCCAGGCCTTCAACCGCGTGGAGCCGGCTATATGGAGGGGTTCCTCGAGAGGTCGCCCGAAGAAGAGGACCGAGGTGCTGGGGGCTCGATTCGCAAGCACATCCTCCTCGGTCAACAGGGGGTCGAAGTCGTTCCACTCCTGGCTGTCGCCATTACCTAGCTCGAGAGTATTGGGGACCGTGTCATCGAGAAGCGGCAGCCTGACTTTGCGTGTCCCGCGCGGCGGCCATTTGTCGTAGTTGACCGTCTGTAGATTGTTGAGTCGGCTCGTCACCGTCGGCAGTCTCTTGAGAATGTCGTTTTTCTCGCCCTTCAGCCAGTAATCGAACCAGGCCAGCCGAACCTCCGGCGAATCGGGAAGGTCCGCGCGGTTGTGACCCTGTTGTGACATCACCAGGCGGGCCTCCACCTTCTTCGGGAGCAATTTCCACATCTCAATGCTGTTGATGGGATGGACGTTCGTATCGGCCCAACTTCCCTCCAACAGAACGCTCACCCGAATGTTGGCCGCGCGGACGCGGTAGTCGCGCTCCGCCCAGAAACCGTCGTAAACGGGATCTGGAAGAAAGCCGCGCTGTTGGTGATACAAGGTCTCGCACGGTCGGATGCTGTCAACCAGGGCCTCTGCCATTGAAGGATCAGTCGGAGTGAAGGTCGGAATCGGAATCTGGTTGAAGCCAATGTCGAACAACAGCGGGGTTCCGAAGCCCGAAAAGAAACGGACCCCCTGCCCGTAGGTGTAGTCATACCAGCGCGAGATGGCGACCTGAGGAATGATCGTCACGAGGTGCGGAGGGGTTTCCACGGCGGCGGCCCATTGCGTCGTCCCGTCGTACGAAGTCCCGATCATTCCCACGCGCCCGTTGGACCAAGATTGCTCGCCGAGGAACTCGACCACGTCGAAGGCCGTCTTCCGTTCACGAAATCCGCCGTAGTCGTAGCAGCCCGCTGAGTTTCCCGTGCCGACAAGGTGGAAGAAGGCCCTCGCATACCCTTCAGGCACGTAGATATCGGTGGGCGAAGCGTTGCCCGCCTCCTCGCCCGGAGCGGGACTGCTGATCGCGGCATACGGCGAGTAGGTGAGGATGACCGGCACCTTCTTCGGCCCGGACGGCCGTTCCACCCATCCGTAGATCGTTCCCCACTCTGTCGGAACGCGATACTCCTCGACGACGCTGGGCGAAGGACCTTGCTCGCGCGCCATTGACTGCGAGGGGTAAACAGAGCTCGCCCCGACAAGGGCGATCAATCCCAATAGAGCTCGCGTCCGCACCAATCCTCCCAGACAAACTTGAATGCGCTTAGCTACTTAAGGTTCCGCTCTTCTTGCGGCGCTCCTGCCAGATCGTTGCCCCGCGACCGCTGCGCCAAGGTAAAAGAGGGCAGGCAGCATGGCCACGATAAGAAAGGCAAAGAAGCCAAAGGCTATGGTGATCACACCCGCCAAGGTAAGGAGAAACAACCCCCACTCCTGTCGCAGCAGGCCCAGCAGAGCGGTCGCATGAGGGATCACCGCCAGGGTGATGGGAAACAGACATTCCGCCCACTCAGGATCCAGCGCGCCGCCGTTGAAAGTGCAGATCGCGGTCAGCGCGGAGGCGATGGCCGCGCCGACGATGACGCCGGTCCAACCGAGAAACCGAGCTAGACGCGAGAGTTGATGTCGGGGCGGCTCCTCCGCGGAGTTCGCCGGCTGTGTCCACGTCACGACGTTCATCTCCGAGAGGAAGTTGTTATCGGAACTCGAGTACCTGGCTGGGATTCGCCGGAGCTTGCTTGTTCCCCTTCCGGCCCGGTCCGGAGGGACTAGATAAGACCCTCACCACGGGCCATTCCGCGGCATGCCTCCTCCGCCATATACCAGCAAGATGAGAGTCAGCCGATCCCTCCGCCGGTTCAAGGGCCTGCTGCCCCGAGGCAACTCGGTTGAGAGCGCGGCGTGGGAAGCGCGTCACCGGGTGCTCGTAGGCCTTGTCTTAGTCCATGTCCCTCTGGTGATCGCTTTTGGGGCATCGATCCACGGTGCATTCATCCTCGGCTCGTGCGCCGTGTCAATCGCGGCGTGGCGATTTAACGAACTAGCGCAGGAACAGCTTGTCCGAATCTCTGCGCAGTTGGCGGAAACTGCTTCCAGACTCGAGCACGAGGCGTTTCACGACTCTTTGACGGGTCTAGCCAACCGAGCTCTTTTTGCGGATCGCATAGAGCACGCAGTAGACCGCGGGGCGCGCAACGGCGTGAAGGTGGCGGTTCTCTTTGTCGATCTCGATGACTTCAAACTCGTCAACGACACGCTCGGTCATGCCGCCGGCGATGCGGTCTTGATAGTGGCAGCTCGACGTCTGAGTGATTCGCTGCGGCCAGCCGACACCATCGCCCGCCTTGGAGGCGATGAGTTTGGGATTCTTCTCGAAGACATCGCGACCGATGAGGATGCGACACAGGTAGCGGAGCGAATCGTGGCGGCGATGGAGCTCCCGATCGATGTGCAGGAACGGGAAGTCTTCATCCACGCGAGTGTCGGCATAGCCATCGGCCAAGCGGGCATCGATTCTGCGGACGCCCTGTCCCGGCGCGCTGATCTTGCAATGTATGGCGCCAAAGGACGTGGGAAGGGCCGCTTCGACCTCTACGAGCCGGAGATGCAGAACGCCATGGTCGGCCGACTCGATCTCACCTCGGCGCTGACACATGCCGTCGAGCGGCGCGAACTCAACGTGCACTATCAACCGGTCATTGACCTTCGAAACGGCCGCATGTCATCTGTTGAGGCGCTGGCGCGCTGGACTAATCCCGCGCGCGGCGTCGTCTCGCCCGCTGAGTTCGTGCCCATTGCCGAGGAGACCGGTCTCATCCGACAGATCGATCGCCTTGTGATGGAGCAGGCCTGCTGCACGTTGCGTGAGTGGCAGACGCGTTACGGCGAGCGCGCTCCCAGAACCGTGAACGTCAACCTCTCAGGCCGCAGCCTCCGAGACACGGCGATCGTGAACGAGGTGGAGGCCATCCTTCGGCGCGAGGGTCTTCCGCCACAGGCCCTCGTCATTGAGATCACTGAAAGCGTTCTGGTCGATGGTTCGGAGACACACAGTCTCCTGGAGCTGAAGAATCTCGGAGTTCGGCTTGCGGTCGACGATTTCGGAACCGGCTATTCGTCGCTCAGCTATCTACGCCGCTTTCCCGTCGACATCCTCAAGATCGACCGGGCCTTCGTGTCACCTCTGAGGGATCCTCTACAGGACGGCGCCCTGACACATGCAATGGTGCAAATCGGGGACAGCTTGAACCTTCAAGTGGTTGCGGAGGGCGTCGAGACGCATGTGCAACTCAGCAAGCTACGCGAGATGGGATGCTTCCTGGCGCAGGGCTTCCTCTTCTCTCCCCCGCTGCCGGCTCGCGAAATCCAGAACCTGTTCGAGCCCTGGCAGACCGACAGCCCCCGAGAGGCGGAAATTCACGGAGCACGAGATCTAGCGATCGCGGTTTGACCCCTCCGCAGGCAGGGAACCTCGCGAGAGGATCTCTCAGGGCCGGATACAGTGCCGGCTTGTTCTCAACCGGAGGGAGTTCAATCATGTTGCTTCGCACACGGTCCATCTCATTGGCGCTTGCCGCCGTTGCCTTGCTGAGCCTGGGCGTCGCGTGTGGGGGCGGAGACGATGACACAGCCGAACCGGCGCAACAGCCGGAGACGAGCCCCGCTCTCGAACCAGGCGGGGAGATTCTCATTCGCGCAGTCGATTTCTCGTTCCTGGACATCCCAACGACTCTGCCTGCCGGCGAGGTCACGTTCCGAATGGTTAACGAAGGCAAGGAAAGGCACATGTTCATCTGGGCGAAGCTGACTGACGACGCGCCTCCCATAGCCGAGCTCGTTGAGTTGCCCGAAAGGAAGGTCGAAAAGTTCCTCGAGAAGGAGCTCCCGGAGATCCCGCCGATCAAGGCAGGAGAGACCTCGGAGAAGACGGCCAGCGCGAATCTCACCCCTGGTCGCTACGGCTACGTGTGCTTCGTCTTCTCCAAGAAGGAGAAGGCGCCGCATGCCCTTCTCGGAATGCTCGGTGAATTCACCGTCGAGTAGTTAGCGGTTGCTCCACTCCAGAATTGCGTTTCCGAACATGATCGTGATCCTGCAGTCCTCGCACTGCTTACGCGATCCGTAGTCGGGCACTTCCACGATCCACAGCCCCTGACGGCAGCGGGGGCAGGGCTCGTTGCTGCGGTACTTCTTTTCCTTAGTCACGGCTCCCACGCGCTGGGGCCGAGGCGGTTCGCGCCATTCATAGCGCGCGCCTCGGTCGTCAATGCTCAGGCAGCAGGCGGGGCAACTCCATAAGGCGCCCACTTGCGGCAGGCGCGCGGCCCACATCCCGCGGCCGCACTCAGGGCAAAGCTTGTTGGGTATCTCCTCGCGGGTGGGCGCAGCGGAGGAACCCTCGTCTCCCTGAACGGGAGTGGGGCTCGAGCCCAAAGCTGTGTCGGACTGACTGGGTACCGCGGTCGGCTTCGTGGCAGTCGCTTTTGCTTACGGAGCGTCGGAGCGTGTCGGCCTGCGCGGTCGCATACTGGCGAAGGTGCCGTCATCATCGGCCTCCTCCTTGCGCCACGTTGCTCCGGACTGGAACCCACGAAAAAGTACGAGGAGGCCTATCAAGATAAGCACGACTGGAGCGACATACTGGAACTTGATCTCGATGACGTCGGCTTCGGCCAAGAAAAAGACGATGCCCAAACCGACCAGCACCGCGCCTGCGATAACGGTGAATGCATTGAATCCTCGTGATGCCACCGCTTCCTCCCCAGATGGAGATCGGATGATCGTTACAGGATAGAGGGACTGTCCTGGGATGGCTAGGTGGGTTGTTCGCTCACCATCTGGACGATCATCTGCTGCCCACCCGTGGCAAGCAGACGCCCGTCGGGCGACCAGACTGCGGCGTAGCCACCGATCAGGCCCTCGGCGGCTATCGGCGATTCCGTCGAGGACAGGAGCCATTCCGACCGGGGTGAGAACTGGTGGAAGCGAACGGCGAGATCCATGCTGGGGGCCACGAAGGGCATGACGCCGCTGTGCGCCAGAGCAGCCGCGGGATAAAGCATCGTGTCGATGAGGATCATGGCCCGCCCGGCTTCGACATACGGATCGTCGAAGGTGGCCTGGGGTCGGAATCGTTGCCACGAACGCCATAGGGGATGCTGCTTGGGCCGCTCGTCCCAGCGGCCCTGCCAAGTTACGGGACGCTGCTCGATATTGTTCCAAAACGGAAATGGCGCTTGTTCGCCGGCGTGGATCTCTTCTTGGGAGCGGAGCCCGTCGGGTCCCGGAACTTCAGGCATGATGGCGAGATCGTGTGACACACCGGGCAGCTCGTCATCCACTACCCAAACGAGTGCCTCCATCACGAGCTGATCGCTTTGAGTAAGCGACACCCGAAGAGAGTGTGTTCGCTTGCTCACGCGTAACGTCTGCACGGCTATCTCGACTTCGCCGGGCTTGGCGGCCTTCAAGTAGTGGCAGTAGAACGCCGCGGGACGCGGTAAGGGACTCTCGGCGCCTGCTGCCCGCAGCGCGACCAAAGATACGTAGCCCCCGTTCAATTCCCAAAACGACCACTCGGGAGACAGCTGCGCTCGGTAGGCGCCGTTGGCCCCGGTGATCTGCGTGTCGAGAGCGAGATTGCCCATGTATCAAACAGGCAGGCTTGCAATCACCATGATGCGGGAAGCGTATCTGTTGCGATCTCGACCGAAGGAGGAGACTTGTGGAGAAGTCGGACGGCAGCCGCAGCAACGCGATGCCCACGTCGGCTCATGGGGAGAGCAGTCAAGACGACCCTCAGCGTGCTCCCGAGGCCGGGGGGCAGAACGCTTCGGACGACCCAGCTCGGCCTGCCGGCAACGGAGACGCGAACGAGAAAGCGGATGCCAAGGCTCGTATCGCGGACCCTTCCGGAGAAGTGATCGACGAACGACAGGACGCCGAATAAATAGGAGCGGCCGCCCACATCGGCGGCCGCTCCGGGCTCCTCTGCCCTCCCGCGCCTCGGCGCGTCCGGGACTAGGAACCGTTAGCTGCGATCGGTTGCGTCCTTGACTGCGTCCTTAACGTTCTCGCCGGCCTGCTTCACGTTGCCCTTCACCTGATCGATCTTTCCCTCAGCCTGCATCTGCTCGTTGTCGAGCGCGTCGCCGGCTCTCTCCTTCACTTCACCGCGCAGCTCTTCGGCCTTGTTCTTCGCCTTGTCCATGCCATCCATGCAAATGCCCCCTTTCAGAGTGCGGGGCTTAGTTACCCGGCTGTGGGTTGTGGGAAACAGTCCGCTCTAGCGCAGGCGCAGATTTCGGGACCGTGCCGACTCGCAAACGAAGACCTGATTCGGCGTGTTCGCGGGCACTTCGCGCTTGCGGACTTTCGCGTAGTAGGTCCCGCGCGGATTGGGTTGCCGACCTACCCTCCAGTCACCTGAGGCGGACGTGACGTCGGTTCCCACCACGCGATCCTTTCCCGGACGCCGCTTCTTCAGGACGACCTGCCGATTGGATTCGCACCTGTTCTCGCTGGAGCGCACGGCTCCCATGAACGCGTTTGATCTGGCGGTGTAGCGAATTGTGATGCTCGACGGAACTTGAATTTGTGAGACCGGGGACGGCGTCGGCGAACTCGAGGCGGTCGGAGTCTGAGTTGCGGTCGACGTTGAGGTAGGCGATGGGGATCTGCTCGCGGTGGGCGATCCGCTGGCGGTGGGCGATCCGGCCGGTGAGCCCGATGGCGAGCCCGAGGGACTCGGTGTTGACCCCCCGCCACCAGGTAGGCAGACGCCGAGGATGCAAGTGCCGGACTGTGACGGTGAGGGGCTGCCGCTGGGACAGTTGGACGGGGACGGGCTGGGCGATCCGCTGGGCGATCCGCTGGGCGATCCGCTCGGCGAGGGACACTGTTGCTGCGCGGAAGCGATCCGGCCGTATCTGACCAACCCGTCGAAGTTGAGGAGGGCAACCAGAATCGCAATCAGCCCCACGATTGTGGCGATCAAGCGAAAGGAACGGTTCGTCTTCGAGGGTGTCAGACCCATATACGACTCACCTCTCATTTGTCGATTGCAATCCCGACACGCTACGACACGTCGCCAATCAAACAGTGGCCCGATCGGACTAGGCCACTCCACTAACTGCCCGATGCTCAGTACTTTGGACCGATGAATTCATCGAGGCGGGCCACGTCAGCCTTGCGGTAAATGGCAACGCTGCGCGAGCTGTTACGGGTCCAATGAATGTCGAGGCGATCCAGGGCCGCACAGAACAAAGCCTTGATGTCCTCTGACAAGTTAGAGAAGTGATAGCGCACACTTCTGACGCCCCGATCATTGGCAACGACGCGACAGCCATCGCTGTGAATGAGACCACGCAAGAACATCTCCGTCGATCGGTTGACGATTTCCAGCTGCCACGGCTCCAGATGAATTGGTCGCTCGTGTTTTCTTCCGGGACCATGCTGAGGGAACAAGCAAGGCCAGTGCTTGGAATACATCAATATCTCTACGCACCGTGACTTGCGTTTTTGGCGAGAGGCCCGTTGTCCTGGCATGACGGCTTCAATCGCGCGAGAACACTCCTCGATGATTCCCAAGTATTGAGCGTCGCAGAAAATCCGTAGCTTGAAGACTCCGCGCGGCAAGGCTGAGAGGCACCCGTCTCCCAGATACATACCAAGCAGGTAGCTGTAGGCGTCCGGAGACAGGCCAGCAAAATCGTGCTCACGGGTGCATTCGTACGACCCTGGGCGCTTTTCATAGCGCGGCGTGGCCTGACCTCTACCCCACCGCCAGTCCAGCACTGTCCGCCGCGGCACGCCGCTAAGACGCGCGATTTGACAGTCATTCAAGCCCGCCGCGATGAGGGCTTTGACAATCTCGAACTCTGATCTTGGTCTTGTCATCAGGCACCAACGGAAGAACCGACGCGTCTTACTGGTTAAGGTACGAGAGGGGTGTGACAACTTTTGGGCTACTCACCCCTGGTGACGCGGGCGTGGTGGAATTGGTATTCACGATAGCCTTAGGAGCTATTGCTCGAAAGAGCTTGGGGGTTCGAGTCCCTCCGCCCGCACCTTCGCACAATGGGACGGGGGTGTTTCAAACCCCGTCCCATCAATCCCGCGGAAATCGCTAGCAGCTGACAGAGCGGTTGTTGCCCGGTCCCCCGAAGCACCGGTCGTTGCCCGCACCGCCATTCATGACATCGTCACCCTCGGCACCATCGAGCTTGTCGTTCCCGGCACTCCCGAACATCTCGTCGGCGCCATCGCCGCCGAACAAGACATCGTTGCCGTCGTGTGCCACCAGGGTGTCGTCGCCGTAGCCGCCCCGGATCGTGTCGTCGCCGCCCCGACCTGAGATCCTGTCGTTTCCGTCCAGTCCACACACTTGATCACGATCCGGCGTGCCCTTGAGTTGGTCGTCTCGCAGCGTGCCGATCCGGCTGCACGGCACCAGCAGGGCTGTATCAGAGCGATGAGTCTCGGCACCCTGTCTGTGCTCGAAGGCCTCGCCGTCGATCCCCACTCTTCCCCACGTGAAGTGCGCGTTGTCTCGGGTGGACACGTCGATCAACCAGCGCGTGGGTCCACTGCAGTCGACTTGGGTGCTGCCCGAGCCTCTTATTTGCTTGCCCTGCACGCGTTGCGTGACTTCGATCTGCACGATTACGCCGCTCTGCTGGGTGCTGCAGTCGAGTGTTCCGGTAATAACCGGGCGGCCCGAGATGGAATTCACCCATTCGGTCGGGTCGTATGACAGGGCCAGCTCCACGGGCGCGGGGGCCGTGTTCAGATCGAAGTCCAGCAACCCCGCTGCGTCCTCGACGCCCGCCGCCATGATGTAGTAGCTGATTCCAGGTTGTGCGTTCCAGCGCAGCCGCGACTGTTTTCCCGAACCGAAGTCGTCGTTGCAGCCGATCTCTAGCAGCGTGCCGCGCGCTCCGATGTAGACCGCGAGCAGCGTGTCGTAGTCGCTACCGAAGGTGTCGGCTTCGAGCTCGGCCGGCGATGTAAGCGTCACCTCGTACCAGACGGTGTGACCAGTTTGCGCACAGGCTTCGGGATCGTCGTCTGCCGCGGTGGCTTCGGTCGTGTCCTGAATAAAGGAAAAGGGAATTGATTGGATCTCCACAGCGCTGTCGAAATCGTCATTCGCCGGTGGAGCCGCGTAAGCAGGTGCCACCGTGCTGAGAACAATGACCAAGACGAGCACGGCGACCAGAAGAGACCGCGCGCTCCCCCGCACCAGATTCTGGAATGTGCTCATGTTGCTCCCTCCCCGTGAACGGTTTTTCGTTCTGCATGGCCATGCTGGCGCCTATCGAGGCCGGAATTGGTTAGAGCGATGACAGATCCGGAGTTCGCTTGCTAACAGGGCGGGCGTCCATAGGATCAAGTCCATGTCGCGCGTTCACGACTACTCGACGGAGCTTGAGTTCGCACTCAAGGCGGCGCGCCTTGGCGGCCGCATTGCGCTCAGTCACTTCGGTCGCGATCCACGACGCGAACAGAAGGCCGATGGAACGTTCGTTACCGAGGCGGATTGGGCGGTCGAGGCTCAGATTCGCTTGCGCATCGCGCGCACTTTTCCGGATCACAACATCCTCGGCGAGGAGGAGGGGCTGACCGCAGCAGGAGGTGGGCCCCCCAACCCAAACTCACCGACCTGGGTGGTGGATCCCATCGACGGGACCAACAACTACATTGACGGCATACCGATCTGGGGCACGTTGATCGGTCTGAGAATTGACGAACGAAGCGTCGTCGGCGTGTGCCATGCCCCCGCCTTGGCCGAGACCTACGACGCGGCGCTGGGGCTCGGCGCTCGGCTCAACGGGTCCTCAATCACCGTCGACCTCATAGAGCGACTGGAGGACGCCGTCTTTCTTTACGGCGGGGCCGAGCATCTGCACGCCTCCGGCTGGAGCGGATTCTTCGACGAGATCGTCGGGCGCGTCCGCCGCACGCGCGGGCTCGGCGACTTCTGGGGACACGTCTTGGTGGCGCGCGGCGCGGCCCACGTGATGGTGGAGCCGCTGCTCAAGCCCTGGGACGTAGTTGCGCTTCAACCGATCATCGAGGAGGCAGGGGGGCGGCTAACGCGTGCGAACGGAGGAGTGTGGACCGAGGGCGGCTCCTGTTTAACGACCTGCGGCACCCTGCACGATGAAGTCGTGAGCCTTGTAAGGAAGACCGTTCCAGACTGGGTCGAACTTTAGATACGAAGAACTATCTCAACTTGCCCAGCTCGGCGAGCCGGTCTGCCAACGCACGGAAGGCGCGACCTCGGTGGCTGAAGCGAAGCTTTTCCTCCAGCGGTATCTCCCCCATCGTCCGCGTTTCGTCCTCGGGGACGAAGTGAGGGTCGTAGCCGAACCCGAGGTCGCCTCGGCCCTCCAGCACCAGGGTCCCGTCACAGAACCCCTCCGTGACGATCTCCTCTCCGTCCGGAGCCACGAAGACCGCCACGCAACGATAGCGAGCGCCTCGGCCGTCGGGAGGGACTTCACGAAGCAGCTCGACGAGCATTGCATTGTTCTCTGCGTCGGTCGCGTTCTCTCCGGCGAAGCGGGCCGATTGGACTCCCGGGGCACCACCAAGGGCGGGAACCTCCAGTCCAGAGTCGTCTGCGATAACGGGGAGACCGGTCGCATCGGAGGCCACGCGGCCTTTGTGTAGCGCGTTTGCGCGAAAAGTTGAGAAAGGTTCTACGAGCTGAAGATCGGGAGCCACGTCGTCGATGGCAACGAGCTCGATGTCCGACAGGATCAATCCGACTTGCTCGGCCTTGTGCCGGTTGCGTGACGCAAAGACTGCCCTCACGAAGACGGACCGGCGAGTGCCTTCTCCTGATAAGCCGTGAGCTCCTTGATCCCCTTGGCCGCGAGATCGAGAAGCAGATCGAGCTCGGCCCGATCAAACGCCCCATGCTCGGCGGTGCCTTGTACCTCCACGAGTTTTCCGGCCCCGGTCATCACGACGTTCATGTCGACCTGCGCCGTGGAGTCCTCCGCATAGTTGAGATCGAGACAGGGGACGCCGTCGATGATCCCAACGCTCACCGCAGAGACCGTGCTGATTAGGGCGTCCTTTCGCCCCCCGCCACGTTTGGCGAGGGCCTCCGCCAAAGCCACGTACGCCCCGGTGATCGACGCCGTCCGGGTTCCGCCATCGGCCTGCAAGACATCGCAATCGACCCACACTGTGATCTCGCCGATCTTTGCCATGTCGACGACGGCGCGCAGAGACCGTCCGATCAACCGCTGAATCTCTTGCGTTCGGCCGGAAGGACGTCCTTTGTTAACCTCGCGGGGAACCCGCTCGTTCGTCGCGCGCGGAAGCATGCCGTACTCGGCAGTTACCCATCCTTGGCCCCGTCCGAGAAGCCAGCGCGGCACACCTTCCTCCATCGAAGCCGAACAGATCACCTTCGTCCCACCCATCTCAGCCAGACATGACCCCTCGGCATTGGGCATGAATCCAGAAGTCAGACTGACGGCTCGCAACTCGTCCGCGGCTCGCCCATCTCCGCGTGTCACGCCGAGAGCTCCAGGCGCAATCCGTCCGCCGCTAGCTGCACATCGAGGTCCTCAGCTTCTCGCTGCGCCTCGGCAAGGGATAACCCGAAGTCACGGCCGGGGGGCAAGTGTGTGAGGACGACCTTCTTGGCCTTCACGCGCGATCCCACTCGCGCGGCCTGGGCGGCGCTGAGGTGCCCGAACCACGGCTCGTCGGAATCCTGAAAGGTTGCCTCGCAGAGAAATACATCAGCATCTCCGGCAAGGCGATCGAAATCCGCTTCCTCTCCGCTATCGGCGGAGTACGCGAGCGCACTCCCATCGAACTCCACTCTGACCCCAAGGGTCTCGGGTGGGTGAGCCATGCGCACGAAACTCACCGTGGCCCCCCATTCCTCAGCGGTCTCGCCCTCCGAGATCGCTCTCACATTGAACCCTTGGTCCAACTCGCGGTAATACCCGGTTATTCGTTCGATCGTCTCAGCGGGAGCCCAAACGGGGATCGAAGCCATCGGCACGGGCCCGCCGTAATGGCGTGCGTGGAATGCCTGAAACACATCGGTCACGTGATCGGGATGACGATGACTCAGGATGATTCCATCGAGATCCGCGAAGTCGACATGCTGTATCAGATTGCGCCAGGTGCCTGCTCCCGCATCCAGCCAGACGCGCAAACCCCCCAATTCGAGTAAATAGCCCGAGCACGCGCGCTCAGGCGTAGCAAACATGGCGGAACTCCCGAGAACCGTGACGGCAAAGGTCATCCGGGGCCACTCGCCGCTTCGGGTCCGGGGGCGAGATCGAGAACAACCTCGATTTCCCAGGGACTGTGCTCGACCTCGCCGAATTCCGGCCCCAGGAAGCGCTTGCCAAGTTGGCTGAAAATGCCTCCGGCGTCGGAGGCCACGAAGCGGTGAGCCCCCTGTCGATCCGACGGGCTGAGCAAGTCATCCGACTTCAGGACGCCGTAAACCTCGTTCGCGGTCACCTGCGCGCTGGAGATCAATAAGACCTCCGGTCCCATCACGTACTGGATAAGCCCGGCCAGCAGCGGATAGTGCGTGCAACCGAGGATCAATGTATCCACTCCCGCCTTCTTGAGCGGTTCCAGGTACTGCTCCGCCGCAGCCAGCAGCTCGTCGGATGTCGTGTCACCTCGCTCGACGAACTCTACGAAACGGGGACACGCATTAGAAGTGGTAGTTACATCCCGATCGAGCCCTGCGATCGCACGTGGATAAGCGCCGCTATCGATGGTGACCTGTGTGCCGATCACGCCGATGTGTCTGTTCCGCGAGGCCGCCACCGCCGCCTTCGCGCCCGGCTGAATCACGTCGATGATCGGAACGTCGTAACGCTCGCGAGCCGCCTCCAGCGCGCTCGAAGACGCGGCGTTGCACGCGATCACGAGGACCTTCACGTCCTCGGCGACGAGGCGATCCATGATCTGCAGCGCAAACTTCTTGACCTCCGCCCGCGGACGTGGCCCGTAAGGGCAGCGAGCGGTATCTCCAAAATAGATCAGGTCCTCGTGGGGGAGTTCGTCGATGACCGCCCTGGCGACCGTCAGGCCGCCGACACCCGAATCGAACATACCTATGGGGCGACGCGCATCTACCACCACAGCACCTCTTCTACCTGAGCTTCGGCCGTATCGATGTCCTGCGTCCAAGCTTCAGTCGAAAGGTACTTCCACCCGCCATCGGCGAGCAGGCAAACTATGTCCCCGCCGCCGTCGCGGGCGACGCGTTCCGCCGCTCGTTGGGCAACCCAGATGACGGCGCCGGCCGAGATCCCCGCGAAGATGCCCTCCTTTTGCAGTAACTCCCTAGTCCAGACGATCGACTCTCGAGCGCGGACCTTGATCTTGGCGTCGAGCATGTCGGGATCGAAGATCGGAGGGATATAGCCCTCATCGAGCGACCGAAGCCCATATACGAGTTCTCCCAACTCCGGCTCCGCCGCGACGATCTTGATGGAGTCGTCGTGCTCTTTGAGTCGTCTGCCCACCCCCATAAGGGTTCCACCCGTTCCCAACCCTGCGACGAAGGCCCGGAGCCTCGAATCGCTCCCGAGATCCTCCAGGATCTCGCGACCGGTCCCGTCGTAATGCGCCTGCACATTGGCGGGATTTCCGTACTGGAACGGCATGAAGTAACGCTTGTCCCGCGCGAGCTCTTGGGCGAGAACTACCGAGCCATTGGTCCCCTTGGCGCCTTCCGAGAAGACGATCTCGGCCCCGAAGGCCTTCAGCAATTGCACTCGTTCGGAACTCGCGTTGTCCGGCAACACCGCGGTGAAGGAGTAGCCGCGCGTCTTTGCCACCATCGCCAGGGCAATGCCGGTGTTGCCCGACGTCGGCTCGAGAATGATCTTGTCCTTGGTCAGGTCACCTGAGGACTCGCCCGCCTCGACCATCGCGAGCGCGATTCGATCCTTCACCGAACCGGTTGGGTTCTCGCCCTCCAGCTTGACCCACAACCGCACGTCCGGAGTCGGCGAGAGTTTCGGGACCTCTACGAGGGGCGTATGCCCGATGGCGTCGAGGATCGACTTGAACTTCACGAGCCTCCGGCGACAGATGGAAGCAGCGAGACTGCGTCTCCCTCCGACACCTTCGTGTCGAGCTTGTCCAGATAGCGGGCATCCTCATCGTTTACGTACACGTTCACGAAACGGTGTAGGTCTCCGGCCGAATCGCGAAGCTGCCCGCGTAGGCCGGGATACTTAGCCTCCAGTTGGTCGATCAGGCCCCCAAGCGTGCCGGGTTCGAGCTCAACCGACGAACTTCCGTCGGTGAATCGCCGCAGCACGGTCGGGATGCGTACTTCGACTGTCAAACGTCCTCCTTTGAGTGCTCCGTCCCGGCGATCTCGACTCGTCGCCGACGGCCACCGCTAAGACCATCGTAGTCAACCGACGATCAGCACCGGTACTTCCTCCACGTCCCCGGTGGTATCAGTCCAACTTGCCTTGACGATGCGGAATGCCCGAATCGAGGGTGGTTGTTCCGCGAGCGAGAGGATCAAGTACGGGACGTCCTCGCTGGCAAGTCTGATGTCGGTTGGCGACGGATAGGCGGCAGTACGGGTATGAGAATGGAAGACACCGCCAAGGTCCCAGCCGTGCTCCTCGAGAGTTTTGTAGACGGCGAATTGCTCGGCGGGATCAAGTTCGTAGCGGACGGGACTTCCTGCGACATTCTGCATCGGGAAAACCTTCACGATGGCCCCATCTCTTGTCGCCAGGAGACCGCAGGCTTCATTGGGCCGCCCCGCCTCACAGTGGGCGATCATTTGCTCAGCTTGAGACCGAGTGAGAGATAGCTCCGTCGCGGCTGGGGCACGATCAGACAACGGAGATCCTTCCGCTACCTTCGCTCACCTTTCCGATTCGCGTACCTCCCGCGACGCCTCTCGCGTGGAGTTCGCTCAGCAGCGGCTCGGTCTTGTTGGGTTCGACCGCTATCAGCAACCCGCCGGAGGTCTGTGCATCGAAGATGACCTTCAGCTCCTCCTCTTCGCGATTCTTTGAATCGACGTTTCCGCGGAGCGACGAAAAGTTTCGCTGGCTGCCGCCGGGCCATGCGCCTTGGCGTAGTAGTTCGAAGGCCGCGGGGATGACCGGGACGCTCGGAAACTCGAGCTCCGCATCCAGTCCGTCGCCTAGCATTTCCAGAAGGTGCCCGACCAGGCCGAAGCCGGTCACGTCGGTCGCGGCTTGCACGCCGACATCGAGCATCGCCTCGGCTGCCGCTCGGTTCAGAGTGCCCATGATCATCTGTGCCTCGTCTGCGGTTTGGGACGAAGTCTTTTGCTCTTTGATTCCGGTAGCGATGATTCCCATCCCCAGCGGCTTGGTCAGGACGAGCTCGGTCGGAGGCGCGATGCCCCCCTTTCGAACGATGCGGTCGGGATGGATGGTTCCAGTTACCGCGAGCCCATACTTGGGTTCAGGGTCATCCACGGAATGGCCGCCGACGATGGCAACCTCAGCTTCGGCGCATGCGTCACCCGCGCCGTCGAGCACACGTCCCAAGATCTCGAAATCGAGCGATCGCGGCCACCCGATGAGATTCAACGCAATGCGCGGTCGAGCCCCCATTGCGTAGATGTCCGACAGCGCGTTGGCTGCGGCGATCCGGCCCCAGGCAAAGGGGTCGTCGACTATGGGCGTGAAAAAGTCAACGGTCTGGACGATCGCGAGGTCGGTTGAAATCCGCAGAACGGCCGCATCGTCGGGAGCGGTGAGACCAATCAGTACGTCGGGATCGGCTGAGCTAGTTTTCACATGACGCAGGACCTGCGCAAGCTCGGCGGGGGCGAGCTTGCAGGCTCAGCCACCACCGTGGGAATACGCGGTCAGCCGCACTTCCTCTCGCATCTCACCTCCTCATCCGCGACGGGCCGCCGAATTATGCGGCCGCTCACCCTTCCGCCACAGTACGAGTCGATGGAAGGCGAACGCGCTCAAAGCGGCCGAACACGAACACGAGAAGCCCCAGAAACACGGCAGGGACGACGACCCAGAGCGGTCGTTGAAGCCACCACGACAGGGTGCCGTCCGACGGTCGCCCCAGACCGAGCGGATATAGCGCCAGGATCGCCAAGAGATAGGCAGTCAGATGCCACAGATAGATAGTGATGATGCGGGCGTTCGCGACCAGAGTCACCCAGGCCCTCTCCCGCTCAAGCCAGCTCTTGGCTCGCTGTCGCAGAAGCAGCGCAGCTCCGACAAGCGACAGCGTTAGAGCAACGATGCACAGCGTCGGAGGATTCATGTTCGACACGGCCTCCAAGTCGGTGCCGACCATGCTCCGGGGGTACACGTTGAGGTTCGTGAGGACGAGGAGCGCCAGAAGACCTCCGAGCGTCATCGACGTATGCACTCGTGGCCCCGCGCGGACCAGTGATCCATCGGCGTAGAAGAACCCAAGTTGATGTGCGAACAACCAAACCAGTGCGAGATTGAGCCAGCCGACCGCCGGCACGTTGGGCCAGAAACGAAGCAGATCGACGACCGCAGCGAGAACCGCGAGCGCGAACGGCACCCACGCCCCGGCGCGTTGATGCAACCAGAGCATCGCGGGAGTGGCTACCCTCACCCCTAAAAAGATGAGAAGAAGCCACACCGGCACAAAGGGAAGAAAGCTTCCTCGAATCAAACCGCCTCCTCCGAGACCAAGCAGGTGCAATGCCGTCTCGGCGAGACCCCACGCAGCGGCAAACGCCAGCAAAGGCCCCAGCAATCGCTCGGCTCGAAGAGCCAGCCAGCGCCGAGACGTCCTTCCTCTCGAGATCTGAGTCCGAAAGGTCTCGAAATTTGAGATGCCCCCTACGAAGAAGAAGAGGGGCATAGCCTGCACGACCCAGGTCAACGGCCACAGGCCAGAGGTAGGCCCCACGACGTTATGCACGCCGATCCGTCCATCACTCCACCAGATGAGAGCAAGGAACCAGTGGCCCACCACGACGACGGCTAGGGAGAACGCTCGTAGTAAATCGACATAGCGATCGCGACTGGAAGTGGTAGGCCGCGGGATTGCCTCGGTCTGCACGCGAGCAAACTATCCAGCGGATGGCTAGGGCTCTTCGCGTTCCTCCGAACGCCTCAGATCGGCACGAATCTTCGGAAAAAGGACGCGCTCCAGGCGCTTAAGACCGTACAGCGCCACGATGGCGATGACGCTCGTGAAGACGGCGCCGATCATGTAGCCGAACGCAACCGCCATGCCCACGGCGGCCGTGACCCAGAGCGCCGCCGCGGTCGTTAGCCCCCGAACACTGAAACCCTGCTGGATGATCGCTCCGGCTCCGAGAAATCCGATACCGGTAACGATCTGGGCGGCGACGCGCGTGGGGTCGATGCGAACTGCGTCCTCGGCGCCCCCGGCGAAGACCGCCAGCCCGTAGGCGCCGGTCAGAGTGAAGAGGGCGGCCCCCAATGCGACGAGAAGGTGCGTCCGCAGGCCGGCGGGCTGATCGGAAAACTCGCGCTCGAGGCCGATAAGCCCGCCCAATAGGGCTGCGACGGCTAGGCGAAGGACCAACTCCGCAGAGTCAAGCGAGGGCACTGTTTCCGTTCGACTTCACCTCGGCGCAGAGAGGCGGCTTCGAGCAGCATACGAGTTACGTCACGCGCACGTCGGCACGCATTCCATAGGCATAGTGCTTTGGCAGGTGACAGCCGATGATGAGCCGGCCGGGGCGCACGAAGGTGTACGTCGTCATCCGGGTTGACCCAGCCGGCACTGAAATCTCACCTGGGACGGCTCCGTGTCTCGCGTGCCTGCCGGCCTCGTGACGCTCCTGAGTGGCCACATCGCCCAGGATGAATTCATGATCGATGGGATCGGTGTTTCTGACCACGAACGTCACCGTAGTCCCCGCAGCGAATTCGAAAGTTGCAGGCTCAAAGCGTGAATGCTCGATTCCTACATCGACCTGCTTCCCGGCGGTCCCGGCGTCCGCGGTGCAGGCAACCAGCACCGCGCTCGTAGCGGCGAGTAAGGCCACCAACCATCTCATCGGCCGAGAACAAACCGATCCACGAAGACCAGCCCGGCGGCACCGCTCAGGGCCGCCAAGAGCCAAGCCCACCAACCCGTGGAACCCTCCGGTGTCTCGAAGTTGAGATCGGGCAAGACGAGCCCCGCGGCCACAGGAGAGGGATCGGCGATCCCCAAGGAGTCGACGGCCAGATCATGCTTCAGGTCTCCGGCAGTCGTATCGATCTTGATGTAGCTCAGCCACATCCCGTCGGTGGGCAACCACTTCATGCCGCGGTCGGAGCGGAGGTCTGCTAATAGCGATTCGCTCGCCAGCTCCTGCCGATCGAGGATCAATCCCTCGCTTGCGTTCTTACGCGGCGCGGGAAGCATCGTGGGCGCACCCTCGGTGAGAAGAAAGACATCCGCCTCAACGCGTTCCTCAGCTTCCTTGCCCAGTCCGAGGATCCTCAGAGGGACCCATGGGTTGGGCGTCGGAATGGTCACGTGGACCGGAATGCCGTCGCCCGAAGTGAGACCTTGCTCCCGAGCACGGTCTGCGTCGAAACGAACCGCCATGAAGATCGGGCTGCGAGCAGCGTAGAAGTCCAGCACCTCGGGCGCGTCCGGCGGAAGGAAGAACCCGTTGTTCTTGGCCCAGAGCCCGACCTCGTCGCCTCCCCCCTTCAGAACGGCGACGTCGAGTGATTCGATCTGCTTTTCCAGGATGACCTGAGCTTGATTCGCGGCGACCGCGAAGTCGGCACTTTCCAGCGACGTCCTCCGTATCGGGGGTGCGACTTCCTGCAGGAGGCGCTGGAGGGTCCATTCGCCGCCGCGACGCACGCGCGAAGGGATTGCCGGCAGAGGAATGATGGAGCCGAATTTGCCCTTCAGGTTCCCCTCGAATTGAAAGGACGTCACGTAATGCTCAACGCCATTTCGATACGCGGCCAGGGTCGCGGTGCGCACAAGGTTCACGGAGCCGTTGGGCGCCACGAGGCCCCCACAGGCCAACGCGACTGAGGGGCCGGCTAGTGCCAGCAGGGCGCTCGTTGCCGCTGCAAAAATCCATCGACGCATCCAGATCACCCTTCCTCGACCAACGAAACAAGCATCTGGGGGCTTGGACGGCCGGCTGCCAAGAATGGTTCCCCCCAGACTTTTCAGCATTGTCATGAGCCGCTAATGTCGCCCCCGCCTATCCGAGTGGGGAGGATGGATGCGGCGGGGCCTTACATCCCTTTGGTTGCTTATCGTGTTCGCGGCGGGAGCCGCACCCGCAGTCGGAAACGAGACGAATACATCGGTTCCCGATCGATTGACGTACTACCTCGTGAGCAGGGGGGACGCCTGCGGCGCTCTCTCTATTAGGAGCCGCAGTCCAAGCCGGACGACGGATGGGTGCGGCAATCCTTTCTACGGATTGCTCGCGCCTGCATCACGCGACACGGCGCGAAGGATGACTCACCTGGCCATTGACGGGCTTCCATTCACTCTCGACGGGTCAAGTGAGATCAACGGGTCGGTCACTGTGAGGTCGTACCTCGTCGTCGGAATAGCCCGAAAGGATGTCGTCGGCATCGGCCAACCGGTGCTGGAGGTCACGCTTGTGGGTTCGATCGATGGCGAAGACGTAAAGATCGGAGAGTTCGTCAGCGACCCCTACACGATCACGCCGGCCGCCCGCGATTACACGATCAACTTCCACATGGAGCCTCCTTGGTGGCTGTCGGGAAGAATTGTCGAAGGGCTCAATCTCAAATTGAGGACATCCGGTCGCAGTGTGTTCCACGGCTTCTATCCCGCGGATGGGTCCACCCACGTGAACCTCGGAATATTGAGGAACTAGGCCATCGGCGCCGAATAGTTCCTTCGGCGGTAACCCACATCGCCCAATTTTCCGTACTGAAAGGCAGAGGTTGCGAACAAGGAGGCCCGGCATGCGTAAAACAGCAGCGGCGGTTCTGGTGCTCGCGCTGATGACGGTCATGGCGCCCGCGCAGGCGAAGAAGAAGCCCAAGCTTGTGCCCGTAGAGGTGACCTTTTACAACGTGGGTTCGGGGGACGCCTGCGGCAACCTGACGCTGACGCAAAGCGAGGGCGACGGCGGCTGCGGCAACCCCTTCTTCGGCATCCTCGAACCGGCGTCGCCCCTAGGCGCGGACCCGATGCCTCACATCGCAGTCGACGGTCTTCCGCTCACTTTGGATGCCTCCAAGCCGATTACGGGTTCGGTTACCGCCAGTTCGTACAACCTGGCGACGGACGGACCGGATGTCGTCGGGATCGGCCAGGCCGTCCTGCAGATGACGCTTACCGGAACCGCGGGCGGCCAGGACGTGACCATCGGCGAGTTCGTCAGCGAGCCTTACACGGTTACTCCCGCGCAGAGGGACTACGTAGTCGAGTTCGAGATCACGCCCGACGAGGCCGCCAACGGCAAGGTATTAGACAGCCTCACCCTGACTCTCAAGAACACCGGAAACAGTTTGTTCCACGGTTTCTACCCGGCAGACGGCAGCACTCAGCTAACCCTCGGGGCCTTCGCCAAGAAGAAGTAAGTCAACGGTTAGTCGGCGACGGCAAAGAGTTCCCACTCACCGGGAACGCCCTTCAGCTCGTGCGCGCCTCGGGGTCGGAATTCGAGCCCAGAACCGGGAACGAGCTCCTTCAACGTGCGCGAGACCAGGACCTCGCCGGGGGCCGCCCGTTCCACTACTCGGGAAGCGATGTGGACGGTCATTCCCCCCAGGTCCTCGCCCATGACTTCGCATTCACCCGTGTGAAGGCCGGCTTTGATCTGGATCCCGAGGGGTTGAACCCCATCCCGGATCGCCTGCGCGCAGCGAATGGCTCCCGCGGGCGCGTCGAATGCAACCATGAACGCGTCCCCGATTGTCTTGATCTCGCGACCCCCGAATCGATCCAGCAACTTGCGGACAACAGAATGATGGGCCTCGAGAAGGTCACGCCAGCGCCGATCCCCCATTGCATCGGCACGAGCCGTGGATCCACAGATGTCCGTGAACATCACGGTCGCGAGGACTCGCTCGAAGCGTTTCCGGGGCGCCGCCCCCGTGAGGAACTCCTCTATCTGATCCACGATCGCCTCGGAATCTCCGACAAAAGGAAGATGGTCATCGCCCGCCAGCTCTACGTGGCGCGCCCCCGGGATGTGCTCGGCGAGATAGCGGCCGTTTGCCGGCTCGATCAACCGGTCGCCCGACCGATGGACGACCAGAGTCGGAACCTTTACTTGATCTAATTCACCCCGCACGTCCAGCTCGGCCATCATGTCCACGTCATTGCGAAGCGCGCCCGGACTTGCTGCGAAGCGGCGCATGCGAGCCCACCACTGCCGGAAACGCTCGTCGTCGGCCATCGATGGAGCGACGTGCTCGAGGTCGCCGCCTTCGGTCCAACCCTCGGTAAAAGAAGCTAGGTTGCGCCGACGCTCCTCCGCGGTCGGCGCCCACGGATAGTCATCGCTCCGCGTTCGCGTCGCAAACGTCCCGTAAAGGATCAAAGCGGTAGTGCGTCCCGGGCGAGTAGCTGCAAAGGAGATCGCCTGCGGACCGCCCCAGAGAGCGCCCAACAGGGCGGCCGACTCCGAATCACATGTATCCAGGACCGCCTCGATATCCCCTGTTAGATCGTGCAGAGAGGGACGATCGATGATCGGGTCCGAGAGCCCTGCGCCGCGCTTGTCGAACAGGATCAGGCGAGCGAAGGAAGCAAGCCGCGTGAAGAACCGGTCGCAACTCGGCTCCTCCCAGTAGTACTCGAGGTTGGAGACACCCGGAGGAACGAAGACGAGGTCGAGCGGCCCCTCTCCGATCACCTGGTAGGCGAGGTTGACCGAGCCGTTCGCGGCGTAGCGCGTCTTCGGAACCATCAGCTGCGCTTTCTCACGGGGGCATTATCCGCTTGCGGACTCGCGCGCGGAAGCCAGAGCCTCAGCGTCGGCGCGGATAAGTCCGAGAGCCCAACCTCGGATGAGGCCGCTGAAAGGCCCGATCAACTTCCAGTAGAGGGCGAACTTGCGCTTCGAGGCCGCATCTGTGCAAACAATTCGCGTCTCGGTTGTTACGAGGCAGCCCTTTGGGGAGTTCTCCTCGGCCGTAAAGTTCAAGACCGCCTTGGCATACCCCGGCGTGTTGAACGCGGTGAAGTCCTCTGGACGTATCGCCACAAAACCGCTGTCCAGACGCCAGAACTTCCCCACTGCACCTAGAACAAGTTCTGACTGTTCCGCCTCCGCCAGAACCACGAACCCTGCTTGAAGGATGTAATCCAGGGTCACATGCCGGGAGGAGGGCAGCTTTCTCGTAAGGAAGTGAGGAAGTCCCCTTACTGCGAGCAGGACGGCAATCGGGAAGGACCGACCGAAGTCCACGTTGCGAATCGCACGATATGCATCCGCGGGAGACGCGCGCACAAGGATTTCGTGTCTTTCGAAAAAGTCATGACCGGGCATGAAGGCGTCGAGAAGCATGACGCCATGATGCCCGGTTCGCTCAACAGGCGCAGCTGATCTTGCTTAGATCGTCGTCCAGGGCTCGGGGAGTACGGCCGAATTGCGCGATGCGTTTGATCCCGGGAGGGTCAAAGGTACGGAGCCGGTCCCCAGTTTTGAGGTCGATCATGACGATGCTCTCTTTGAGGGCCACGTAGAGCTGCCCAGCGCGTCCCAGTTGGAGGCCACGAACCTTCTCGTCGACAAGCCACAATCTTTTCTGCGTGAGCGTGACCGCGTCCACCATCGTCACCCGATCACCCCTGGCGAAGAACAGCGTGTCTCTTTCTCCGTGTAGGGCATGGGTCTGAGACCCAGGCGCGAAGTTGAGCTCGCCTGTGCGCACCGTTGTAAGCCGCTGCGTGTCGATTTCGGCAACGGCCTCCGCCGCCGCATTGGCCACGTAGAGGCGCCTACCGTCGGGAGATGATGTGAGTGCCGTGGCGGACTCTGCTTCGTCCGCGAACCCCGTCGGCAGATCGATGCAGTGAGCCCAGAGCTCCTCGAGGTTGAGAACGTGGATGAACGCTCGTCGGTCGTCGCCTCTTCCCACCGTGTACAGCGTGTACAGCCGCGTGCCCTCGGGGCTCGTTGCCTGCACCCGGGCGGTCCCCCGCATCGACTCCTGAAGGTCCGCGTCGGGCGTGTAGACGCCCATTACCTTCTCGCTTCGCAGATCCAGGCGTCTCACCTGATAGCGAGTGGGCAGGCGAGCGGGACGATATTGAAGGACGAACAGGCTCTGCCCATCGGTTGAGAACGCCTCGGGCTCGTAGTTGCCATCGAGCTCGATCTTTTGCGGCGTGGGGAAGTCCTCGCCCGTGATGAGGAGCGTTGTACTCGGGCGCCCGTACAGGTAGTAGCGCTCACGCGCCGGCGACAACGCAGCCGTTCTGCCGTCTCCCGACACAACCTTCAGATTCAGATTGCGCCCCAAGATCCGGCCCCATTTCTGGCGTCCGGATTCGGGATCGACGGCGCGCAGGGTGGTCGAGTGACCCGTGAATGCGGAACGAACGATGGTTGACCAATCCTGGGAAGGCAGGGCAAAAGGCGCACGAAACGCGGGCTGCGAAGCTCCGGGCTCGACGATAATTACGCCCCTCGAGGTCTGAAGTAGGAGCCGGTCGGCGGCCGCCTCCCGCGGCGGGGCTCCGCACGCAAGCGACCCGAGGACGGCCGACGAAAGTCCAAGCATCAGGACCGCGCGCCGACTCTTCAGCATGAGTTCTCCTCCCCTAGCTCTATGGAGAGGACGCCGAGGGGGCCGGTCGGGTTGCCCGGCCCCCATAAGGTCTCGGGACTACTCGCCCTCGAGGACCTCGAAGATGTTGTCGGCCAGCAGGCCGTGTGCCTCGCGATGTACGGCAATCGCGGCGTCGGCGTTAGGGGCGTCCACCAGGCAGAAGACCTTGCCGGCTTTCTCGTCCACCCAATAGCGCAGGTACTTCACGCCATGGGCATCCTGGATCTTCAGATCCGCCTCGTGAGCGCCGGCAACATCGGCCGCCGTGGCACCGTCGGGGAGCTTCTCGTGTACGTCCATGAACAACGGCATTCGCGCCACCTCCTGCTCCTGCCCGATCCCACGACCGGGCTCTGGCTCACGCTAGAGAGAAGGGATGCCGGTCGCATCGCGGCGAATGACTATTTGCGGACGGGAGGGCATGACTATTTTTGGTTACGGCCCGCGCCTCACACGAGGTTGTGCTTCAGAGCGAACGTGGTGGCGGCAGCTCGCGACGGCACGTCCAGCTTGGCCAGGATGTGCGACATGTGCCGTGCCACGGTGTTCTCGCTGATGAAGAGTTCCTTTGCGATCTCCTTGTTTGACTTACCTGCGGCGACGAGGCGCAGGACCTCGAGCTCCCGGGCACTCAATCCACCCGGATGCTCGGAACCCCCCAGCAACTCGGCGGCGCGCTGTGCGGCCGGTGTTGCACCCAAGCGCACAAAGGTTTCTCGTGCGGCCTCGAGTTCCATCGCTGCCCCATCTTCATCGCCGAGCTCTCGATGTGCAGTTGCCGAAAGAAGACGGGAGCGAGCCAGCTCATAGGGGCAGTCCAGCTCCAACCATGCCGCGATCGCCTTTCGCAGCTCCATCAACGCCGCTTTGGGATCGCCCTTGGCCAGAAGCACCGTCCCCTTTCCACTCGCCGCGCCGGCGGTCATGCCGGGACTCTGATAATCCGACGCGATCACGCTCAGCTCCTCGGCCGCCTCCTCTGCAGTGGGTAGATCACCCGCCGCCAAGGCGATATCGATCTGGTGAGGCAGGAGCGCTGCACGCGCCGGCCGATCTCGCGCCTCGTCCAGTGCGCGCCGAATGCCGGCAACGGCGGCTTCCATCCTTCCCTGCGCGAGCCGCAGGCGAGCTAGACCCGGCTGCGGATCCCAACCAAGTGCGTGTGCTCGTCGGTAATAGTCGTGGGCGGCCTCTAGATCTCCCATGAGCCGCTTGATCTCGGCGATCTCGTAGTAGCCGCGCGCTGCCGTGTAGACATGCACTCGTTCGAGTTCCTCGCAGGCTCGCCGAGCCTCGGCTTCCGCACCCAACCACACGCCCCTCAGCTGCATGAATCTCACCTTGTGGATGCGACATACACCGCGATAGAGCACCGCTCTCGGGAAAGTCTTCAGCCACTCTTCGGTCGCTTCGACCCATTGCCAACCCCGCCGAGGATCGTCGACCAATTCGCAGGCCAGGAGCATTCCGCAATGCATCAACCCCGCCCACACGGGACGCAGATTCTTGGTCGAGACGGCCACCATCGATTCCTCGAGGCGCGCCCAGCCTTCCGCAACGTGTCCCTGCTTAACGAGGCCGAGGCCCTCTAGATGCGTTCCCCACGCGACGAGAGTGTCGTCCGACAACCTATTGCCTATCTCGATCGTCTCGCCGGCCATGGTGAGGCACCCGGCGACGTCACCCGCGTGAAAGGCCGCGTCGGCATCCAGGCTGATCAGAAGGCCCTTTGCCAACGAATCGGGGACCTCGGCCGCAAGCCGATGGGCGCGCGCCCGCCAGCCCGCGGCGAGGGCCTCGTCGCCTTTATCTCCGAGATGAAGCGAAACCGACAGGGCGGCGAGCGCGGCCCGCTCGGTGTTGCCCGAGCTTGTGTATGACTCAAAGGCTTGCTGGCGCGCGGCGATGGATTCATCGAGGTGTCCAAGCCACCAGGCCGCGTCGGCGAGGCCATCGAGATCGTCGCCGCCGAGCGAATCCTCGGGCCGGGTATTGCTGAGGATTTCGTAGGCCGTCGGCCAGTCGTAGGCCGCGACCGCCTCTCGTGCCTTTGCAAGCGGTTCCATGCGCGCAGAATCATCGCATCGCACCGGAGGTATGAGACGTTGTCTTGATGACGCCCCGAACCTCCGACGATAGCCAACGCGCCAATGAGCTCCGCCGCCGCAAGTACGAAGTTTCGTGAGTCAGACGAGCTCGGCGATGTCCTTGCCAAGCGTGTAGAGAGCGAATAGTCCACCGGCCAGCAGCGCACCTCGACCCACCCAGGCCATGCCCGGTGATGTCCAGATAGTCGTGAAGTTCGACACACGGTTCAAAGCCCAGCCCAACCCCATCACGATAAGGACCACAAGTCCGATCGGGCCGGCCAGGAATAGCGCGAGGACGGGAAACCACGACCACACCAAGCCGGCGAATCGTGGACCTTCCGCGACCAGCAGAAGCTTCTCCGCCAACACACTCACGGCGAACCCGTAAAGCCCAGGCAGGAGTATGAACATCGCAAGCGCAAGGGACAGCGGGTCGAGCACTCGGAAATCGATCCCGTCCGGGTGGATCACAAGCGAGCCTCCGACGGTCGCGGCCAAGGCAGCCATCAACAGCGGTCGCCGCCTTGCCGGTAGCCAGGAGCGCACGGTCAAGTAGAAGAGACCGCCGAGTACGCCCAAGGCCCCGCCGACCAGCAGCAGGAAGAGCGTGTCCTGCGTGAACGCTCCGATTCGAAAGCCGTCGTCGGTCTCGACACCCCTCAGCAGGGGATCCGAGGTGAGGCGTAGCACGAACATCGCCAGGCGACCGCCGATTCCGCCGACAATTAGACCGACCAGAAACCCGGCCCCGATGCCCGCGCCCAGTCGTCGAACCGACCAGTACAGATCGTCCCGCCAGGCCCCCGCGCCCTCATCGGCCGTGTCGCTCGGGATCGTTCTGGAGTCATCCATTGTCGCTCTTCGACGATAGGCGAGATCAGAAGCCCTTGGCTGTAAAAGAGGCTCCGAAAAATGCGTTGCCGCAGAGATCGCCCGCAACGAACGCGACCGCGGGCTCCTCCAGGCACGCGCGAGCGAGTCGGAATCCTTTTCGCCAGGCCCCCGATGACGAGCCCTACCGCAAAGGGTTGTCGCGGCCGGAGACAAGACTTGGTCGTATTTGCCCCGGCGTGCAACCCCGGGCCGCGATCGAGCGTCTATTTGCTCATCAGAACGCCGAGAAAAGGAGTCGAAATGAGGGCAGCAGCTGCCTGCGTCTTTGCGTTGGTATTAGGCGTGGGACCTCTGGCGCATGCAGAGCAGCCGGGGGTCCGTGGAAACGCCACCCAGTTTGCCTACGCCAGCTGGCTTGTCACAGAAGAGAATCATGGCGTGATGTACTTCGCCGCCGGCATGAACAACGTGCCGAGCGAGTCGCCCTCCGTAGGATTCGTCGGAGCCGCTAAGTGCAGGCCAATAGCCCACGGCCACCACACCGCATGGAGATGTCGCGGGCGGTCCCGGCCGACGCCCCTGAACCCCGGAGATTTCATGGTTGATCCACTCCTCGACGGCGCTCGTTTGACGCTGACGGAAGATGGGTTCACCCACGAAGTCTCGTGGACGGGAAGAGGCGGCCCTCCAAAGCCGTTTTGGCACCAGCACTCCGGAAGCGACGTCCAGGAGGTCCTGTTCATGGCCTGGATGAATCGCCGCGCCGGGGCGGCAGGAACTCTTTTCGACCAGGAACTCGAGGAGACGAGGGGGGGAGTGATCGGCGAGCGGGCTGAAGGCGCCGTGTCCATCGACTACGGTCCCAACGATCTGGACTTCGGCCCCTTCCAACTTCGTGATGGCTGGTTGCTGGTCGACGAGACATACAACTTTGAGCGCTAGGTAGCTAAAAAACGAAGCGCCCACCGAAGGGGCGCGTAGTGGAGCTGCCGGGAATCGAACCCGGCTCAGGCCGGCGAAGCAGGCCCCGGTGAGATTGTGGCTCGGGCGAGGCGAGGCAGCAAGACGAAGCGCGCCCGCCCACATGTAGCCATCGCTTGGAAGAACAAATATCGTCCCTCAGTAGATTTAGATCGCTGCTCGTGGAGGTGCAGCGGAGGTGGGGGGGGCAAATTGAGCACGATAACGAAACGCATGCTCGCCGCGGTGCTCGGGATGGCTTTGATCGGCGCAGAGGGAGCACTTCCGGCGAATGCCCAACCTCCGGCAAGAGTCCCCAAGCGTGTTCAGATCGTGGACCCGGCGGGCGATGCCAACTATCTGAATGGGCAGGGTGATCCGGGTCAGGGCGACATGTCTACCCCTGCGGATCTATCCGTCAGCGACATCTTGAGCGTGTGGTTCACAAACGACGCCGACACGATCTCGGTTCATATCCAGACCGAGGTTCCGCCGCCATCGGCGAATGCTGCATATCTATTCCGGGTCGAGGTGAACCCGAGCGGGAACGAGGAAGAAGGATGCTTGTGGTTCGAGGCGGCCGTTGGAGGTCCGACTTACGTCGGCGAGACCTTCGGAAGGCTACGCGACCAATGCGCCGAAGACGCGGTGGTCGAGGGCGAGCTCACAATCGTTGAAGCTGCCGACGGCACAGGCATCACCACCGTGATAATTCCCCGCGACGCCCATCTGGCTTTCGCCGCGGGAGCCGTGATTTCTGCGCCGTGGGCGCAGGTTCGCAACCACTTCGGAGCGCTCGGCCAGGACAGGTTTCCCGCAGTCGCCGACGACACGACGATAGGCAGCGATTACAGCATCGTCGACGGTCGACGCAAGGGCAAACAAAAAAGAGAGCGCAGTGGAGCTGCCGGGGATCGAGCCCGGGTCAGCCGGCGAAGCCGGCCCGGTTGAGATTGTGGCTCGGGCGAGGCGAGGCAGCGTAGCGAAGCGCCCACCGAAGTGGGCGCGTAGTGGAGCTGATTGATCGGTGCGCGAACCGCTCAGATCTCCACCTGCCGCGCCGACTGCCCCTCAGACTCGCACGACCTGGACATTGGCGAGTTGATCGAAGTCGACGTCCTGCGTGTACACGGGAAGACTGTGAGTAGCAGCGGTAGCGGCGATCCAGGCATCCATGATCTTCGGTCTTCTCCCTCTTCTGCGAGCATCCGCAACGATCATGGCGAAGTTACGGGCAACGTCCTTGTCGACCGGCAGCGCATCGAAGTTGCGCTCGACCTCTGACAGCGACAGCATCCGTTGGGCCCTCACCCGGGGCTCATCCGCCATTAACACTCCGATATGCAACTCTGCCAGAGTCACAACCGAGATGGCGGACTCCTCGGGAAGCGCTTCAAGCGAACGGCCCTGCTCGCGTGCAATCAGAACGGTTGTGTCGAGCAGGCCTTTCAAAGTTCCTCGATCGTCGCTCCAAGCACGGCATCAACGTCGCGCTTGAAACCTTCGTCCAAGGGAGCCTCACGGAGGAGGCGCTCGACGTCCGCACGGGGAACGAACCGGCGCCCTTCGGACACCGGCACAAGGTCGGCCACGGGGCGACCCTTGACCGTCACCCGCAGACTCTTGCCCTGAGCCACCTCCTTGAGGATCCGGGAGATGTCGTTACGAAGCTCTCGCTGGGGGATCTCACGTTCGGGATTCGAGATGCTACGAGTGTAGCACACCGTAGGAGAGTGGCGCTGCCGGGAATCGAACCCGGGTCAGCCGGCGAAGCCGGCCCGGGTGAGATTGTGGCTCGGGCGAGGCGAGGCAGCGTAGCGAAGCGCCCACCGAAGTGGGCGCGTAGTGGAGCTGCCGGGAATCGAACCCGGGTCCCCCGACCCCGCATTAGGTCTTCTACGAGCGTAGTTCGCGGTTGAGGTTTCGGCCTCCGCCGGCCCGTGAACCCGCACAGGCGGCGACCTAGCTCGAGGAAAGTTTTCTCGCCGGAAGCCCTCGAGCAACCTTCTGGCGGTGAGCTTGCTAGATGACGCCGGACCCTGAGATCGCAAGCCCATCTCAGGCCGACGGCCATCGCTTTAGAGGATGGCGACCGTGCTGTTAGGCAGCGGCAGTTAGTTGTTTTCCGGCGTGATTAACGAGGCTTCCGGAGTCCTCGGCTCGCTTCTCCTAATCCGGTCCGATCAAGGTCGATACCAATTCAGCCCCAAGATTCGGACTCTTTT
>JBHELF010000159.1:0-5766 GCA_046263155.1 Actinomycetota bacterium | reverse complement strand
TCGAGCCCTCCGGCGACCTGATCCTGGCCGCTCGCTCGCCGGCTTACTCGGTCTCCTTCGAGCGTCGCACGACGGTGGTTTCGCCCCGATAAGCCCCTGCGAGAAGCCCTAGGTCTAGTCGCAGGACTTGGTTTCAGGTATGAATATCGAAGCTCTTTACGAGCCCTGAGGGGCGTCATACACACCTAGGAGAATCCGTTGGCCAGCGAAAACGAAGACTGGGGACCAATGTTCCCCGTCACCACTAAGCCGAAGACCGATGCTGAAACCGAAAACTCGACACCCGCGGCCCCCGCAGCCGCGCCGCCTTCCGCTGCACCCACCGCGGAGCCCCAACCTCCGGCTGCGCCGGTCGCACCGACTCCGGCAGCAGCGCCGACGCCGGCGGCAGCCCCGATTGCAACGCCCCCACCCCCGACAGCAGCCACTACCGCGGTCGACCCTCTGCTTGCGGACGCGCTGGACGAGAAGCTCGGGCCGGCACCGGGTCCCGACGGTCAGACGGCAGCCGAAGACCTAGATGAAGCCCAATCAGCAGCCGAGCTGCCCCCGCTGAAGTTCGAGGGCGACGAGGCCCACATCGATGATCTATTGCGCTACATCGCCGAGCACAACGCATCCGATCTGCACGTGAAAGTCGGCTCTCCGCCCACCATTCGCATCAGCGGTCATCTCCATCCTCTCGATTACCCGGTCCTCAAGCCGGATGAGGCGAAGCGGTTGGCCGAAGCGATGATGCGGCCCAAGGACATCGCGACGCTCGAGGAAAAAGGCGAGGTCGACTTCGCCTACTCACTCGCAGGGTTTGGGCGCTTCCGCGTAAACGTGCACAAGCAACGCGGAAGTATGGGCATCGCCGCTCGCCGAATCCTCTCTACGGTGCCTTCGTTCGACGAGTTGCGTTTGCCCCCGGCCGTCGAGAAGCTGGCCAGCGAGCACCGCGGGCTCGTCCTTGTGACGGGCCCGACCTCATCCGGAAAGACGACGACCTGTGGAGCAATGCTGCGGCACATCAACACCTCGAGGCGCGCTCACATCGTCACGATTGAGGACCCCATAGAGATCCTGCACAACGACGATCAATCCGTGGTGACGCAGCGTGAAGTTGGCCAGGACACCATGGATTTCCGGCCCGCGCTGCGAGCCGCCATGCGTCAAGACCCCGACGTCATCTTCGTCGGCGAGATCCGCGACACCGAGACTGTGCGGGCGGCCCTTCAAGCTGCGGAGACGGGCCACTTCGTCCTCGCGACCCTGCACACGACGGACGTAGCCGAGACTATTAACCGCATCCTCGACTTCTTCCCGCTCGACCAGCAGACCCAGGTTCGAGCAGCCCTGGCTGGTTCACTAGTGGGGGTCATTAGCCAGCGACTCCTACCGAAGGCCGGCGGGGGCCGCGTGCCGGCCATCGAGATCATGATCATGAACGGCCGTATCCGCGACACGATCCTCGACTCCAACAAGACACACGAGATGCATGACATCGTGGCGGAATCCAGCTACTACGGGATGCAGACCTTCGACCAAGCGCTGGTTGGCCTCTTCCAGGAGGGCATCGTGACGATCGAGGACGCGCGCAACGCGGCCAGCTCCCCGCATGACTTCGAGCTGGTGCTCCACAAGCTCGGCCTTCGTTAACTAGCGGAGACGGGCCCGCGCCCGCGCGTCGCGGTTCAGCTTCTTCCACTTGCGCGTCTCCTCGTGCGCGAGACGCTTGTCCTTCTTGCGCCCGACGGCCGCCAGTTCACCCAGCACCAACACCGGCCAAAAAAAGCGGTCGGGATGGCGAGAAAGGCTAATAAGAACGCCCGCCACCCGTACCGGTCGAAGAAATTCCGACGTGACTCTTCACCTCCTCTTAGCCTAGTTGCATTGCCGATCGAGGTCGCCGCGCAGCGAAGAGAGAACGACGAAAGGGAGAGGTTCGCCAGACGGAGGTAAACGGCAGCACTCAGCGAAGGACATCTCAATGCGATGCATCATTGCGGTTTTCGCGGTCGGCATGCTGCTCTTGCCGGTGGGCGCTTGGTCAAGCGACAAGGACGAACGCGTCCCGACGGACGTCATTGTGCACGGCCCGGGCGCGAAGAAACCGACGACTGTGCACGCGCGCGCGACCGCTAGTCGCACAGGAGCGACGGCGTTCGAGCCAACACTCGGGATCATCTCGGACGGAACGATCCTGTTCCAGGGCGCCCACTACCCCGACAACGATCCCTCGGGCCCCTTCGGGACCATCGTGCCCGACGTTCTCAGGAGCGAAGATCGGGGCAAGACATGGGAATACGCGTCGCCGACCGTGGGCGACCAGCACACCCATCGTTCGACCAACGACCCCTTCCTTTACATCGACGACGAAACCGATCGTGTCTTCACGGTCGATTGGATCCAAGCTAGCTATTGCTCCCAGCTGTCGCATTCCGACGACGCTGGTGAAACCTGGACGATGACGCGACTCGGGTGCGGGGGATCCGATCATCAGCACGTTTTTGCGGGACCGCCCGCGTTCTCTGCGACGGTCGCGTATCCGAATGTCGTCTATATCTGCGCCCAATCGATCCCCTCCGCGATCTGTTCGAAGTCCCTCGACGGAGGCATGACCTTCCGCAACACGGGAGCGCCGCCTTTCTTGGAGGTCTCGGACGTTCTCGATTGCGGTCGCCTGACGGGCCACGGCGACGCTGCGTCCGACGGGACTGTCTATCTGCCGACGGCGTGCGACAAGCCTTACCTCGCGATCAGCCGCGACGAAGGTGCCACTTGGCAGGTCGTGACCGTGGCAGATGCATCAACCAACAGCCACCACGAGGCCGCCATGGCTGTCGACGCGAACGGCACCGTCTACTACCTCTGGATGAAAGCGGATCGTCTGCCCTATCTTGCTATCTCAAACGATGGTGGGCGAACCTTCCCGCGCGTCGTCCCGATTGCGCCTCCGGGAGTCAAGGAGGCTAGCCTCCCGGCCTTGGCGGTCAATGACACCGGGATCGTTGCGGCAGCGTACATGGGCTCGACGGACTCCCCTGGGGTCGACGGTGATCACTCGCGGACGACGTGGAGCGCGTACATAACGCTGACACGCAATGCCTCGGCCGCCCGGCCAATCTTCTACAGTGCGCGCTTCGGCAGCCGTCGAGATCCTTTCGTCGTCGGCGAATGCGGACCGAGGAGATGCCAGGCGGCATACGACTTCATCGACGTCCAGTTACAAGGGCGCAGCGCATGGGCCTCCTTCGTAGATGGGTGCGACGGCCTGCGCTGCATCGACATTGGAAGCGAGTTCGGCGAGGGTGTCGTCGCCGGTCTTCACCTCTGATCCGCTCCGAGTCCCTTGCCCCCGGACGAGCCGGCGCAGGTGCTTAAGGTGGGCGGTACTGGGATCGAACCAGTGACCTCTTCGGTGTGAACAAAGAATCCCGCATCCCTCCGACCAACCCAAATGACTAAGGCCTGCAGGTCAGAAGGCAAATCAGCCTGTCGTGAGTGTTCCCGGAATTGCCGCAGAATTCGCCCGCAGTGGTCATGGATTGGTCATGGAACTGATGATGAATGACATCGATAGCCACGGCCTGACCTGGCACTGCCAGTCAGGAGATCGTGGGCGGCCCTTAGTCACCTCCTCGTTGTTCACGGTTGATCAGCAAGGCCAAGAGCAGCAAACCCAACAATGCTCCGCTTCCAAGGAGATTCCGGGCTCGTTTGGGCCCCTGCCCCGCGCCGCCGTCATAGTCGTCCCACACGATCCTCAAGTGGCCATTTGGGAGAGCGGGAATATCCGAAGAGGGATCGCCAACGTCCAGCTCGAGTCTTCCCGGCAAGCCTTCTTCTGCCGTCATAGCGTGGACGGGCACACCGGTAGCGATCAGCTCTCCGTCTGCGCTGACCGCGCCCACGCCGAATACAGCAACCTCCGAATGGATCGGGGGAAGAGCGTCGCTGCCGATCCCGCTCCGTCCGTGGTGCCAGTGATGCAGCCCAACGCCCCACCATGTGGTGTGCCGGCCAAGCGGATCCGACACCATCGGCTGGTCGACTGTGACTTCGTATGTCGAACCATCCGGGTGATCGATGGACGCGTCGATAGCAACAACGTCGTGTGGTTCGAGCGGTGTTACCCGAGCGACGCGGTCGCGCCCATGAAGCTGTATCGACGCGGTGGCGCCGACGAAGTCGTCGCTATACCACTCGCCCTCCTCGACGCTCGCGGCCCCGGAGGCATTGATCTCCGCTTCGTCACCTCCAGATTCGTTAGAGGCAAAAGCAACCACACCAAGCGGGAGCACGATGATCGTTACGACGGCGGCGGCGCCGAGAAGACCGCGATGTAGCTGCGCCAGCGCCTCCGTCGTCGGCTGTCGACGCGCAGCAAAAAGCAACGCCGCGACAGAAACCACGAGATATATCGGGAGGCTGATGAGCCACGTTTCCCGATAGTCGAGCCACCTCACGGTCGCTTCGGGCGGAGCCTGCTCGAAGATTCGCAACGGGAGGTCGGGAAGGCCGACAGGGCCGAGGAAGTGTGAATACGTCGCCCATATAAGGGCGAGCACGAGGCCACCGGTAGCGGCAGCAAGCCGGTCGCGCCCCACGAGGCCCCACCAGCCGAGCACGAACGGAATGGTGATCAGAAGGCGCACTAGATACCACGTCACTCCCGGGAAGTCGCCGACGGCAAGCGACGCCACCCCCCCTCCAATGATCACGATCGCAAGAGAGACGACGAGGGCCAGGACGGCGTCCCGGCGTGGGTCTTCGTTCGCGACGACTCCTTGGTCACGCCGACGCCAGATCCACAGGGTCACCAAGTAGCCGAGATAGATCACGCCGAAGTGAACCGGGACACCGGTGATCCACGTGTGCTCGAGATCAAGCCATTCGGGACTCGACGGAAGGCCGATCGGTGACAGCGACCAGTAGTAAACGGTGAGGACGAGAGTGTGGACCGCGGTGATTATCGCCCCACGACCGACACCGACACCGAGCCACGCGGTGCCGAGCCCGAAGATCGTCGCGATCAGGAACGTCTTCGTTATCCAGTACGTCCAGTAGGGATCGTTCTCCCACAGAAGCCCGTGCCCTATCGCCGCGTCGGCGAAGATTGCGATCAAGGCGACGGCTGCCGTAAACTTCGCAAGCTCCCGCGCACCCAGAGCGCGGGCTCGTGCAGTTGCATTAACCATGTCGCTTCCTCCCGTCACCTCGATCGTCGTCCCCACCACAGCAGGACGCCCGCTGCAAGTGCCCCCGCCGGCGACGCGTTGTAGCGCGCCAGCGATCAATTACGCTTCGCTCCTTCGCCTCTTCCCTGAAGTCCCATGAGCGCCGGCGTCGCTGGACACTGGCGCCATCTCCTTTCCTTGGGCGTTCGAATTGACGAGGCTCAGCAATCCGCAGGGGAAAGAGCCTGCGGGCGGCTACCTCGCGCCGAACACGTACCCGAGCATGCACCGTTAATAACTGGTCCGCGGCGGACCGGTTTGTCGCAGCGACCACGGGGTATTCCTTGCCCTGGTTCGTGTTGCCGTTTTCAGGCGCGTTTACGCGCCATGCTCGAAAGGGGTCGCCGTGACGGAGCGGGATATTGATTCGAAACTGAACAGCTACCTACGCGACGCGCACGCCATGGAGCTCAATGTCAAGCAGATGCTGGCCTCGATGATCGAGACCACCGCGGATCCACAGATCAAAGAGCAGCTCGAACGCCACCGGCGGGAAACCGACCAGCAGATCGAGAGGCTCGCTGGCCGGCTCGAGGCCCGCGGC
>JBHELF010000158.1:0-6726 GCA_046263155.1 Actinomycetota bacterium | reverse complement strand
TGTTTCCGTGGAGCTCGAGGAGGGCGCCCTCCTCATCGAGGGACGGGTCCCGGCGGTTCCTGCGCGCTCCCGCACAAAGCTCAAGAAGGCGGCCGAGGTGTTGCGGGGATTAACGAACGCGACCGACGGAGACAACCTGGCGGCGCGCATCGCAGCGGTCTTCGAGGACGGCGTCGCCGAACTGCTGACGAAGTACCCCGACCGTACCGGTTCGACGTTGACCAAGCCCCCTCTCGAACTGAGCGTCGACCGGCCGCTTGCGCGCGCGGGTGCGTGGTACGAGTTCTTCCCGCGTTCGATAGTTTCAGGGCGGGCGGGTGGCCACGGAACTTTTCGCAGCGCCATGAAAACTGAACTGCGGCGGATCGCCGACATGGGATTCGACGTGGTCTATCTCCCGCCGATCCATCCCATCGGCACCACCGCGCGCAAGGGACGAAACAACATGCTCGAGGCGGGCCCCGACGACGTCGGCGTCCCCTGGGCCATCGGCGGTAAGGAAGGAGGGCACACCGCGGTTCACCCTCAGCTCGGCACCTTGAAAGACTTCGACAACTTCCGAGCAGAGGCCGAACGGCTCGGACTCGAGGTAGCGCTCGATTTCGCCATCCAGGCGTCGCCCGATCATCCGTGGGTCAAACAGCATCCCCAGTGGTTCCACCACCGACCCGACGGCTCGATCAAGTTTGCCGAGAACCCACCCAAGCAGTACCAGGACATCTATCCGATCAATTTCGACATCGAGGAGCCCCACCGCACCGAGCTGTGGACCGAACTCAAGGCGATCGTCGACTTCTGGGTCGATCGCGGCGTGAAGATCTTTCGCGTCGACAATCCACATACGAAGCCGTTTGCGTTCTGGGAGTGGCTGATCGGCGACATCAAAGCGAAGGACCCGGAGGTGATCTTTCTCTCCGAGGCCTTTACGAAGCCGGTCGTGATGCGGGCTCTGGCGAAGCTGGGCTTCACTCAGTCCTACACGTACTTCACCTGGCGCAACCACAAGCACGAGATCATCGAGTACCTGACCGAGTTGACCCAGACGGAGATGGCCGACTATTTCCGACCGAACTTCTTCGCCAACACGCCCGACATCCTCCACGAGTATCTGCAGCACGGAGGGCCTCCCGCGTTCAAGGTCCGACTCGCGCTCGCCGCTTTCCTGTCGCCGAGCTACGGCATCTACTCGGGCTTCGAGCTGTTCGAGAACGCTCCCGTGCGGCCGGGCAGTGAGGAGTACATGAACTCCGAGAAGTACGAGCTGAAACCGCGCGACTACTCGGGCGACAACCTGATGCCGTACATAACGCGCATCAACGAGATCAGGCGCAAGCATCCCGTGACTTCGGAGTTGACCAATCTCTATTTCCACGGCGTCGACAAGGAGCACATGCTTGCCTTCTCCAAGACGGGACGGAACCAGGACGCGTTGCTAGTGGTAGTCAATCTCAACCCATGGCACTGGGAGGAAGCCACGCTTCACCTGAACCTCGACGTCTTCGGGATCGGCCACGACCAACCCTTTGAGGTGCACGATCTCATCACCGACACGACCTTCATGTGTCGCGGCCCGGACAACTATGTGCGGCTGGACCCATTCGATGAGTCCGCGCACGTCTTCAGGGTGAGGGGTTAGCACTCTGGTTGCACTCGAACGCGACCCTCTCTGGTACAAGACCGCGGTCTTCTACGAGGCTTACGTTCGCAGCTTCTACGACTCCAACGCCGACGGCTCCGGAGATTTCCGCGGCTTCATAGAAAAGCTGGACTACCTGGAGTGGCTCGGCATCGATTGCATCTGGCTGCTTCCGTTCTTCCAGTCGCCTCTCCGCGACGGTGGCTACGACATCTCGGACTTCTATTCGATCCTTCCCGAGTACGGGAACTTGAACGATTTCGTCGAGTTCATGGACGAGGCACATGCGCGCGGCATAAGGGTGATCTCGGACTTCGTCGTCAATCACACCTCGGACCAACATCCGTGGTTCGTGGAGTCACGGAAGCCCGACTCGCCGAAGCGAGATTGGTATGTGTGGTCGGACAATAACGAGCGCTATCCGGATGCGCGCGTGATCTTCATCGATACCGAGAAGTCCAACTGGACATGGGACGAAGAAGCGGGAGCTTTCTACTGGCATCGCTTCTTCAGCCATCAGCCCGATCTCAACTACGACAATGAAGAGGTCCAGGAGCAAATGCTTGCCGCGCTGCGATTCTGGCTCGACTTGGGCTTGGACGGTGTCAGGCTCGACGCGGTCCCCTACCTGTACGAGCGAGAGGGAACGAACTGCGAGAACCTCGCGGAGACACACGCGTTCCTGAAGAGGGTGCGCTCGGAGATAGACAAGTCATACGACAACATCGTCCTGCTTGCGGAGGCCAATCAGTGGCCGGCGGACGTAATCCAGTACTTCGGAGACGACGACGAGTGTCACATGTGCTTTCACTTTCCCCTCATGCCCCGCATGTTCATGGCCGCGCGCCGGCAGGTGCGTTATCCGGTTGTTGAGATCCTCGAACAGACTCCCGAGATTCCGGCCGGCTGCCAGTGGGGCATCTTCCTACGGAACCACGACGAGCTCACGCTCGAGATGGTCACCGACGAGGAACGCGACTACATGTACAACGAATATGCCAAGGACCCGCGCATGAAGTTGAACCTCGGCATACGCAGACGGCTCGCACCTCTTCTGGACAATTCGCGCGACACGATGGAGCTCTTCCACGCGATGCTCCTGTCGCTTCCCGGCACTCCGATCGTCTATTACGGCGATGAGATCGGAATGGGCGACAACATCTTTCTGGGAGACCGCGACGGGGTGCGAACTCCGATGCAGTGGAGCGGCGATCGAAACGCCGGGTTCTCCCGCGCGGACTTCGCGCAGCTTTACCTGCCACTTCTCTTGGACCCGGTCTACGGCTATCCGGGCGTCAACGTCGAGGCAGAATTGCGTAACCCGAGCTCGTTTCTCCAGTGGTTCCGCCGTCTTCTCGCCGTGCGGAAGCAACACCCCGTCTTCGGACTGGGATCGTTTCAGGTCTTGCATCCCGACAATGCGGCGATCTTCAGCTACGTGCGGACCTACGGCGATGACGTGGTCTTATGCGTGAATAATCTGGCCGCAAGAGCCCAGGCGGCGGAGCTGGATCTCTCCCCGTGGGAGGGTATGTACCCGATCGAGCTGCTGGGACGGGAACGCTTCCCCCGAGTCGGAGAGCTGCCCTACCTCCTCACGTTTGCGTCCCACGGCTTCTATTGGTTCCAGCTGGCAAGGGAGGAGCCGCAGTGAATTTCGATCTCGACGCCATCGCGCGCCAACTGCCCGAGAGGCGTTGGTTCGGCGGCAAAGGCAGGACCATCGGGCGCGTCGAGGTCTTGGACGACTGCGTCGTGGACGATGGCCCGCCGGCGCTGCTTCTCGCTCTCGTCGAGGTGCACTACGCCGCGGGCGAGCCCGAGCTCTACCAACTTCCCCTCCTGCGTGACGAAGATGGCACGCGCGACGCTACGGAGGATCCGCAAAGACTCGGGCTCTTCGGCGAGTTGATGGCACACGGGGTGAGCATCAAGGGAAGCAAGGGCATCTTCACTTTCGGAGGTCCCGGACTCGACCCCCTTGATCCGCCCGGAAAGTCGGTGCGAGTAGTCGAGGCCGAGCAAACCAATACCTCGCTCGTGCTCGACGAAAGCTTCATCCTGAAGCTATTCCGTCGTGTGGATATCGGCCCGAATCCGGATCTAGAGCTGACCCGCGCTCTCACAACCGAGGGCTTCGAACATGTGCCCTCTCAAGTCGGCGAGATCACGTACGAGGCCGAAACCGATGACGGCATGATCGAGGTCGACCTCGGAATCGCCCAGTCGTTCGCGCGCGATGCCGTGGAAGGCTGGGAGGAAATCCTCCGTCGCCTGGGCGATCTTTTCGCGCAGGCCCATCCGGAGGATGCGCGCGAGGACTACGCGCTGCTGATCGAGGAACGGTGGGACCTCACGACTATAGAGGAACTCGGCGACGCGACGGCGGCGCTACACGTGGCATTGGCCAGGGAGGAGATGGAGCCTGCGCTTGCACCCGAGCCGATCGAGCCGTCCGATCTCGCGGCCTGGTGCGATTCCGCGCTGGCCGCTCTGCAGAGAGAAGAAAGGGAATCGCCGGAAAAATTGCGGCCCCTCGTTCCCGCGATCGCCGAGCAGATCGAACGACTTCGCAGCATCACCGATCCGGGTTGGAAAATGAGAATCCACAGCGATTACCACCTCGGACAGGTGCTTACGACTCCGAGGGGCTGGCTCATCATCGACTTCGAGGGCGAGCCCGCGCGCTCGCTCGAGGAGCGTCGGTCAAAGCATTCGCCCCTGCGCGACGTGGCCGGGATGTTGCGCTCGTTCAATTACGCAGCGGTCGCGGCCCGCTTGAAGGCTGAAGGGGAACAGGACACAGGCAGTGTCGAGGCATGGTCGATGGCCTGGGAGCAGCTTGCACGCGAACGATTCCTCCAGGCCTATCTTCGGAAATCGCACGAGGGTCGTTTTCTGCCCCACGATCGCGACGAGTTGATGTCGATGCTGGCAGTCTTCGAACTAGATAAAGCTCTGTACGAACTCGGATACGAGCGCCGCCACCGCCCGGAGTGGAAACACATTCCTTTGCAGGGCATCCGTCACTTAGTTACGCAGGAGCAGCGGTCATGACACCTAAGGCACCCAATTTGGTGGGCAAACTTGGCGACGTCGATCTGCATCTGGCAGGCGAGGGCACTCATCGCCGGCTCTGGGAAAAGCTCGGGGCGCACGTCGAGACGCACGATGGAGTCGCGGGTGTGGCCTTCGCGGTGTGGGCGCCGAACGCCCGCTCCGTGAGCGTCGTAGGGGACTTCAACTCCTGGAATGGGAGCGAGCACGAACTGCAACGTCGCGGCCCGTCGGGAATGTGGGAGTTGTTCGTGCCCGGCCTCGCCGAAGGAGCCCTCTACAAGTACGAGGTCGTCACCGCGCAGGGACACGCGGTGCAAAAAACCGATCCGTTTGCGGTTGCCACCGAGGCCCCTCCGCAAACCGCCTCGGTCGTGTATCAATCGAAATTCACCTTTACCGACGAGGCGTGGATGGCGCGCCAGGCGCAGGCGGATTCTCACCAGAAACCACTCGCCATCTACGAGCTCCATCTGGGCTCCTGGCGCCGGACGCCGGACGGAGACCCTATGAACTACGCAGAGATCGGAGCCCAGCTGGCGGACTACTGCAACCAGATGGGGTTCACTCACGTGGAGCTGCTGCCGGTCGCCGAGCATCCGTTCGGCGGTTCGTGGGGCTACCAGGTAAGCAACTATTTCGCGCCGACGGCACGCTTCGGTGAGCCCGACGACTTCCGTCGCCTGGTGGATACGCTGCACGCCGCGGGAGTCGGCGTCATCATCGACTGGGTGCCCGCACACTTTCCCAAGGACGAGTGGGCGCTGGCGCGCTTCGACGGAACCGGCCTCTACGAACACATCGACCCGCGAAAGGGCGAGCATCCAGATTGGGGGACGCTGGTCTTCAATTACGGCCGTAACGAGGTTCGTAACTTTCTGATCTCAAATGCGCTGTACTGGGTCGAGGAATTTCATATAGATGGGCTACGCGTCGATGCGGTGGCCTCCATGCTCTATCTCGACTACAGCCGGCAAGAGGGCGAGTGGGCGCCCAATCAATTCGGTGGCCGTGAAAATCTCGAGGCCATCGATTTCATGAAGGAATTGAATACCGTCATCCACGCGGAACATCCCGGTGTCTTGATGATCGCGGAGGAATCGACCGCATGGCCCGGCGTAAGCCGACCGGTGCATCTGGGGGGTCTGGGATTCGGCTTCAAGTGGAACATGGGCTGGATGCACGACACCCTCTTTTACTTCCAGCGCGACCCCATCTACCGTCGCTACCACCACAACAACCTGACGTTCAGCCTCATGTACGCCTGGACGGAGAATTTTTTCCTTCCTCTCTCACACGACGAGGTCGTCCACGGCAAGGGGTCGTTGCTCGCCAAGATGCCCGGCGATCCGTGGCAACAATTTGCGAACCTACGTTCCCTGTTCGCGTATATGTGGGCGCACCCCGGCAAAAAGTTGGTCTTCATGGGCGGCGAGTTCGCACAGGTCAGAGAGTGGAACCACGACGAGAGCATCGACTGGCATCTGCTCGAGTACCCCGATCACAAAGGCGTGCACCAACTCGTGGCAGATCTGAATCGCGTCTATGGAGAACATCCGGCGCTATGGGAACTCGACAGCGATCCCGAGGGCTTTCGTTGGATCGACGCGAACGACGCCGATAACAATGTGCTCTCTTTCATCCGCCGGGACCGGGCCGGCAACTGCGTTGTGTGCATCGCCAATCTCTCCCCCATCCCGCGGACGGGCTTCCGAGTGGGTCTGCCGAAACCCGGTGAGTACAAGGAAGTTATCAATACCGATTCGGAGGTATACGGCGGCACGAATATGGGGAATATGGGCATCGTCCCTGCCAAGCCCGTTCCCTGGCACGGCCTCGAGCAGTCCGCCCTCCTTACATTGCCGCCTCTCGGAGTGGTGTGGCTCGCCGAATAGCGGTTCACGGCCACTTCTATCAGCCGCCGCGCGAGAACCCCTGGACCGGCCGGATAGAGGAGCAGCCCGATGCGGCTCCATTCCACGATTGGAACGAGCGAGTGCACGCGGAGTCCTATCGCCCGAACGCATTCGCGA
>JBHELF010000157.1:0-4523 GCA_046263155.1 Actinomycetota bacterium | reverse complement strand
ATCACCCATAGCGGCGATTCCCTTGGGATCCGTCTTGAAATCGGGGTAGTCGTAAGCCTCGAAAGTCACACCGTTGCCGGTCAGCTCGTCGACGCTAGCGTCGATATCGTCCACCAGCCAGCCAATCAGCGTGTGTTGCGCGCTGCCCCCCGATGGCGTCGCGTAAAGATTGAATTGACTGTTCCCCGACTTGTAAACGATCGCCTCTGGGGTGTCTTCAACTGGAGAAAACCCCAACTTGTCTTCGTAGAAGCGACGCGTCCCCTGCAGATCCTTGGCCGGAATCATGGTTGCCGTTTGGAAGTCACGAAGCCCCATCTCCCGCCCCCTTCCCGCCCCGTACGATTGGTGTCGAGCGATCGAACCTACCGCGGGCGCCGCCTCGGCGTCCCACGTCACTGAGCGTCTTGCGCGACCTTGGGACCGCGAGGGGACCGCTGGTCAGGACAATTCACGGCAAGCGACGGCAATCTCGGGAGAGGGGAAACCAGGCGGCTGCGCTGCCCAAACCTGAATCTCCCTGGTAGTACGTTTCCATTGGTTCTCACTACAACGCAGGGGTCGGCGGTTCGAACCCGTCACCGCCCACGAGAACACTGCGCAAGTATCACCCTGGGCGATTGAAGGGGGCGCATCCAGTAGGACACGCCCCGTCTCCGTCTACTTGCCCGGCTTCGCTCCTTGTTGGAAGGGCCAGCTTCTATCGACCCGTCGACCAGAGTGCACTCTTCGTAGTAATCGCCCCTGACAATTCCAGTGCGATCGACGCGGAGATCTATCCCTGTGGAAGCGAACGACACAAACCCAGCGAGAAGGGAGCTGCGCCCATGAAACTGACGACTATCACGCACGTCTCCGTCGACGGAGTGATGCAGGGCCTCGGCGGGTCGGATGAGGACCGCAGGGGGGGATTCGAGCGCGGCGGATGGGCCCTGCCGCTGTTCAACAACGACGACGAGGCCGCGGCGTTCGTCGGCGACGTCTTCCAGCGCGCCGACGCGTTCCTGTTCGGCCGGCGGACCTACGAGATCTTTGCTGGCTCCTGGGGGCTAATGACAGATTCGGTCAACCCCATCGCAGCGGCGTTGAACACGCGGCCCAAGCACGTCGCATCGACCACTCTCACCGACCCGGGCTGGCCGGACACGACCGTTCTCTCCGGAGACGTCGCGGCGGCCGTTGGCGAGCTGAAAGCCAAGCCGGGAGGCGAGCTACAGGTGCATGGGAGCGGCAACCTGGTCCGCTGGCTCTTCGACAACCAGCTTGTCGACGAGATCACCCTGCTCACCTATCCCGTGGTCGTCGGCCAAGGCACGCGGCTATTCCCCGCCACCGGCCCGGACATAGCGCTTGACCTGGTCGACTCGCAGTCCACTCCGAAGGGGGTAACGATCCAGGTCTACCGGCCCACTGGGCGCCCGCAGTATGCAACCGCCACCGCCGACTGAAGCACGTCAGAGATACTGCAGACTGCTCCCGAGCGACGACCAATGCTCGTTTAGATCGTTGAGTTCCTCCATGTGAGCTTCGCTGATTTCGAAGTCGAAGACCCCGAGGTTCTCCTCGAGGTGCCCAGAGTCATTCGCTTTCACGAGCGGCACGATCCCCATCTGGAGGTTCCAGCGGATCAGGATCTGCGCAGGGGTCCTGCCGTACTCGGCTGCGATCTTGCCGAGACCATCATCATCGAGTCGATCGCCACGCGTAAGAGGACTGTAGGCCTGGATCACGATGTTTCGTCTCCTGCAGTACTCGAGCATCTCTGGGCTCCAACCGAACGGCGTCCATTCGATCTGGTTCACTGCCGGCACGTCGCCAGTGTCGTCAATTAGCGCCTCGATCTGCTGGATCGAATAGTTGCTAACCCCAATGTCCTTCGTCAGACCCTCCTCACGCGCGCGGATGAGTCCTGTCCACAGCTCGATGCCTGGACCGTTCGTAGGCGGCCGATGGATCAGCATCAGGTCGGCCTGTTCCAGGCCGAGTTCACTCACATTTCGCCGCGTCGACTCGTAAGCGTCCTCGTCTTCTTCGACCTTCGTCACGACGTAGATGTCATCTCTGTCGACGTCGCTGGTCTTAACCCCTTCCTTGATCCCGGGCTGGGTGCCGTAGTCGCCGGAGGTATCGATCATCCGATAGCCCAGCGCGAGCGCCTTCTCGATCGTTCCCGGAGTGTCCTTGTCGAGCTGCCACGTGCCGAGGCCGAGGATCGGCATGTCATGGCCTGTGAGTAGCTGGATTGCCGACCCTGCGTTCATGGGCTCTGCCTCCTTGCTCGCCGATCGGTAGGAGAAGCCGTCCAGTCGCTCTTCGCGCCTAGTTCTCGATTTTTCTCCGCTGGCGTCGTGACGAAACCGTGTCCCAGATCACTCCTAGTCGCCTGACTGTTGCTCGTGACCAGGCGGCTCAATTGAACGTTCTAAGAGGTCATAGCCGATGCGACGAGCCTCAAGCAAACTTGTTCCTTTCGGCAGAAGGTAAATGGTCGTGTCCTCCTCGATCTGTGGTTTGCGAAGAACACCGTGACGGCGCTCGACGAAATGGACCATCTCAAGAATGGTTCGATCCCTTCCTTCTATGAGATGGAAGCGGCGGCCATGACGTTCGAGTAGCTCAGAGTCCTCTGGAAAGCCGGCCGCGTCCCGGAGCTCATCCTCAGAGGGGTTGCGCAGGATCGCCGTGCCGTCAGGTAGCCCGAGCTCTTCCAGGTGGCCCCTATTCGATTCTTCGGGCATGGTTCGAGCATAGGCACAGCCGGTCGATTGAGAAAGGGAGGCATCAAGTGTTCTCGATGGGAACCGACGCTCTTGAGATCGTTGCCCGCACCGCTCTTGTCTATGCCGGCGTCCTCATCGGTTTACGGGTCGCGGGCAAGCGCGAGCTGGGCCAGATGACGGTTTTCGACCTCGTCGTCGTATTGCTGATTGCGAACGCGGTGCAGAATGCGATGACGGGACCGGACTTCTCGGTCCAGGGAGGCCTCATCGCCGCAGGGATACTCCTAGTTCTGAACCGTTTCATCGCTTCTTTGCGCTTGCACAGCGAGTCATGGGGACGGTTGCTCGAAGGCATGCCGAGCGTTCTCGTTCAGGACGGCCACTTCTTGGAACCGCGACTTCGCAAGGAAGGTCTGGAACGCTCGCAGATCGAAATGGCGATGAGGGAGCACGGGATCGCCAGCATAGAGAACGTCCGGCTGGCGGTCCTCGAAACGGACGGGTCGATCAGCATCGTTCCGGCGGAGGCCCGCATGATCCGAACCAGAAAACACGTTCGGCAGATTCGTCACTAGGGGATCAGCGCGCCTGTCCTCCCTTCAGTAGCTCCTCAAGACGTCGCTGATCCTTTTGGATCCTGCGTAGTAGTTCGAGCGCGTTGCGATTTACTTCGTAGTCATGTTCTGCCTCGTCTCGGTCTCGAGCCGCATGGCGATTCTGGCTCATCAGCACAACCGGCCCGGTGTATGCGGCCTGAAAGGAGAGCATGAGATTGAGCAGAATGAACGGATAGGGATCGAACGGGTTGCCGCCGAGCCAATCCCTGATGAGGAAACCATTCGCAACAATCCATAGTGCAAGCAGTAGGGATTGGACGATAATGAATGGCCACGAGCCCACGCGTGCGGCGACCGCGTCTGCTATGCGTTCGCCCATCGATCGTCCGCCGCCTACGTGACGCAGGTTTATCGGGTGTTGGTGCACCCGGGCATCGGGCGGAAACCTTAGCTTCATCGTTCCTCCTTGCCGTCGACCGGTCTCTCATACAGCTGCGTAAATGCCACTCTGAATCTTGACGCAGGGCAGGCGGAGGAATTCGATGAAGCAAATAGCGGCTCCTGGGACCTTTAACTATTCGGCCGGTGCGTCCCTTTGCAGGATGCGGTCTGCGATCGCGCGCGCTTCCTCCACGCGCGTCTCGTCCACGAACAGTCGAGTGCCGTGCTCCCAGATGCTGCTCAACCAGCCGGGCTGCTTGTACCACCACGTGATGCCGGCTTTCTCGAGTTCGCCCGCGATCTCGTTCGCGTGCTCGTGGGTGAACTGCCCGAGATGCACGGTCGTGACGCCCTTTCTCACCAAAGCAGTATGGCCGTATCCCGTTTTGCCCGATTTCGGGGCGGTAAGGACCAGGCAAGCCCACGACGACGTGCCGGCCCAACTATGGTGATTGAGTACCGCTTTCCGGTACTAGATCAGGAGATTTCGGTGGGGCCGGTGCATGGCGTTCTTCAACCACGCTGACGCTTAACAGGCAATCGAGTCGCAAAGGAAGGAGCCAATGAGCAAGGTGACGTCCGATATTTCGATGTCGCTCGATGGTTTCATCACTGATCCCAATGCGGCTATCGGAACCCCCTTGGAGGGAAACGATCCCGGTCGGCTTCACGACTGGATGTTCGACGCCAAGACCGACGCCGACGCTGAGGTGGTCGCGGAGCTCTACGCATCGACGGGAGCGGTTCTGATCGGCAGGCGAATGTTCGATGTTGGGTTTGAGCCGTGGGGCGATCCGCCGCCCTT
>JBHELF010000156.1:0-4260 GCA_046263155.1 Actinomycetota bacterium | reverse complement strand
TATCGGCCTCTGGGGCTACGAGCGGCGCATCTATGCCGCGATGAAATTCTTTCTCTTCACACTTGCCGGTTCGTTACTGATGCTGGTGGCGATCCTTTTCATGTACTTCGCCGCCCCCGGCCCGCCCACGTTCGACTACCGAGAACTTCTGGGCACCTCCCTGTCGCTCGACGCGCAACGATTCCTGTTTCTGGGGTTCTTCGCTTCGTTCGCGGTGAAGGTGCCGCTGTTTCCGGTTCATACGTGGCTTCCCGATGCGCATACCGAGGCGCCGACGGCAGGTTCGGTGATGCTGGCCGCAGTGCTCCTGAAGATGGGGGCCTATGGGTTGATTCGCTTCGCGATCCCCTTCTTCCCCGATGCCGCGCGCGAGTTCGTGCCGTTGATCATGGTCCTGGCCATCATCGGAATCATCTACGGCGCGGTTGTCGCAACGATGCAGCGTGACCTGAAAAGACTGGTCGCGTACTCCTCGGTTGCCCACCTTGGTTTCGTCGTCCTCGGTTTCTTCGTCGGCACGGTGCAGGGCATGAGCGGCGGAATCCTTCAGATGATCAATCACGGCCTTTCAACTGGGGCTCTCTTCATGCTCGTCGGCGCGCTCTATGAGCGTCGACACACGCGTTTGATCGCCGACTACGGAGGGCTTGGGAAAGTGGTCCCCGTTCTGGCCGGGGTCTTCCTGTTCGTTGCCCTCTCATCCCTGGGTCTTCCCGGCCTCAACGGTTTCGTCGGTGAGTTCTTGATCCTGCTCGGCACGTTCCTCGGTTATCGGTGGTGGGTACTGCCGGCGGCCTTCGGGATAGTTCTCGCGGCCGTCTATCTCCTCTGGGCATACCAGCGGGTCTTCCACGGCGACGTGACGATCGAGGAGAACCGAGGGATGGCGGATCTGAACGCTCGCGAGACACTGATGCTGGCGCCGGTGCTGGCCCTGATCGTGTTCATCGGCGTCTATCCGAAACCGTTCCTCGATCGCATCGAGCCGGCGGCCACGGTGGTCGTCAGGCAGCTGACCGAGACATGCGTCCTTCCGGATCCCGGCGAGTGTGCTGCGGGCTCGACTGCTCCGACGGCGGAGGCCCCCTGATGCCTCTTGAATTGCCGGCGGTCAAGCTCGCCGGGATCGCGCCGGAGATCGTCCTCAGCGCTACGGCGCTCGCGTTGCTCCTGATCCATGCCTTCGTGCAGCGGGAGGGCTGGTACCTCCCGCTCATCGCAACCTTCGGGCTCGGCTTGGCGATGCGGCTGGCGGTAGGAGCCGGCGACCCTCCCGCGAGTCATTTTTCGGGAGCGATCGCGAGCGACGGCTTCGCGTCTTTTTCGAAGGTGGCGATAGCGGTCTTCGGACTGTTGACGGTGTGGCTCGCCCGCGCCACGGTCGTCCGTCGAGGGCTGGAGGAGTCCGAGTTCTACGCTCTCGTGCTGTTCGCGACCGCAGGAATGATGCTGATGGCCGCGGCCGCGGATTTGATCGTGATGTTCCTGGCGCTCGAGATGTTTTCGATCGCCCTCTATGTCCTGGTCGGGTTTCGAGCCGACTCTTCCGACGGCCAGGAATCCTCGATGAAGTATTTTCTCTTGGGGGCCTTCTCGTCCGCGTTCTTTTTACTCGGCATCGCCTTGGTGTACGGCGCCACCGGGTCGACGACGTTGGGGCCCGGAGGCCAGCAGAACATCATCGAGGCTCTTAACGCCGCTCCCGCCGGGGGTGCGAGCTTGCTGATCCTTGGTACGGCGATGCTCATCGTCGGACTGGGATTCAAGGTTGCAGCCGTCCCCTTCCACATGTGGACGCCCGACGCCTATCAAGGCGCGGCCACGGCCGTCACCGGGTTCATGGCCGCGGGATCGAAGTTCGCAGGCTTCGCCGCGATGCTCCGGCTGCTGGATGGAACTCTCTTTTCGATCCGCTGGGACTGGCGGCCGCTGCTCGTCGCCATCGCCGTGGCCACGATGGTCGTGGGGTCCGTTTTGGCGGTCGTCCAAGAGAACGTGAAGCGCATGCTCGCCTATTCGTCTATCGCCCACGCCGGCTTCGTTCTCACGGGCATCGTCGCGGCCAACGACCGCGGCGTGGCGGGAACGCTCTTCTACCTGACGGTCTATGGGCTGACCGTCCTGGGTGCGTTCGCGGTCGTCGCGATACTGGCCGGTCCGGACGACAGCCGAGTTCGTCTTGCGGACTACCGAGGCCTGTTCGCGGCCAATCCACTATTGGCCGGAGCCCTAACGTTGTTCTTGCTTTCCCTTGCCGGGGTGCCGCTCACATCGGGTTTCGTCGGCAAGCTCGTGGTCTTCGCCGCCGCCATCGAATCGGGCTACGTCTGGCTGATCGCGATCGGCGCGCTGGCGAGCGCCGTCGCTGCCTTCTTCTACCTGCGCGTGCTGGTTGTGATGTACATGCAAGAACCCGACGCCGAGACCGCGAGCGTGCGCGCCAATCCTCTAGCCGGCGGAGTCGTGGCGGTCACAGCGGCGGCCACACTGATCCTGGGGATCTTCTGGGGCCCCCTCATTCGCGCCGCGGAGAACGCGACCTTCTTCGCCGGAGTTTGAGGTGCTTGCGTTGGCGCCGTACTCCGTTGCTTCGTTTGAGCGACCGAGGCCGGATGACGGCAAGTCACGTGGTTCCTTCGGGGGAGGGTCGCAGGCGTCATTCTCGGAGCCGTCGCTGCTGCCGTCTTTTTCTCTACCGCGGTGCTCGCCTCAGGGGGCTGTCGAGGGAGTCAATCCTGGACGAGCGGAATCGGATTCAGCCTGAGTGGAGGCTGGGACTGCCTCTGGTGGCCACTGCTGGCCGGCTTAGTCACGAGCACGTTTGCAGTCCTCACGGTGTGGTTGGTCGTGCGCCACCCCGACGGCTCTGGCCTAGGCCCGTTCCGCCCATTGGTGAAGCTGGTCCTGGCCGCAATGTGCCTGAGCCTCTTGGCCTCCATGGTGGCGATTGTGGCCATGCCTCTCTTTCTGCCGCTACTTTGGTGGGCCTTCAGGGGCGGCGGCCAATGGACGCGTGGCTTCTGGCTATTTCTCGCCATCACCGCGGGCTCGGTGGCGGGAGAGGGCCTGATTGGCCCTCTTATGTTCGGCGCTGGGGTATCGATTCTTGTTTCTTGGCACCGACGTTGGACGCACTGCCACATGACCACTGTTGAGTTCAGCACGCAGAGCGTCGCGTCTTTTCAGCTTTCTTCCCGTATTACGTCTCTCATACGAGACGGAATCCCGGAAGAACGAAAGTAAGGCGCAAACGAGGTGCTTCACGAGTGAACGAGAGCGTTGTTCTGAGAGGGCTGCGTGATAGCTTTTCGCCGCAGATCCAGGACATTTATGTTCTGCCGGCGCGACAGAGGAGAGCGCTAGGTGCCTGAGGGCTACTTCGGCGACTACGTCACGATCGGGATTTTTGCCATCGTCGGGGTGGTGCTCGTTTTCGGCACCATCTTCGTCTCGACTGCACTCAGCCCCAAGGTGCCACACCGAGAAAAACTCACCACTTACGAGTCCGGGATCGACCCCATCGGGCAAGGCTGGTCCCAGGCGAACGTCCGCTACTACATATTTGCCTTGTTGTTTGTCGTCTTCGACGTCGAGGCGGTGTTTCTGTTCCCCTGGGCGATCGTCTTCGAGGAGCTCGGGACCCAGGCCTTCGTGGAGATGCTGATATTCATAGGCATCTTGGTTCTCGCCCTCGTCTACGCGATCAAAAAGAAGGTCCTTGAATGGCTGTGATGGAGAAAGTTCGTCTGCCGGGTCCCGTTGCCTGGCTCCTGAACTGGAGCCGCAAGTACTCGCTGTGGGTCATGCAGTTCGGCCTCGCCTGCTGCGGCATCGAGATGGGGGCCGCATTCGCCAGCAAGTTCGACGTCATTCGTTTCGGCGTGATCCCCTTCCCTGCTTCTCCGCGGCAGGCCGACCTGTTGGTGGTGGCAGGGACCGTCACCGACAAGATGGCGGCGCCGCTGAAGCGCGTCTACGACCAGATGCCCGAGCCCAAATATGTGATCTCGATGGGCTCGTGCGCGAACTGCGGGGGCCCCTATTGGGACTCCTACTCCGTCACCAAGGGCTGCGATCAGATCATGCCGGTGGACGTCTACGTGCCGGGGTGCCCGCCGCGGCCCGAGGCGTTGCTCCAGGGGATCATCCGGCTCCAACAGAAGATCGGCGGCGAGGACATCCAAGAGAAATGGAAGGGCCACACGACGACGGTGCCCCACATCCCCGAGGCGGGTCTCGCCGGAGGCATCTGATGCCGAT
>JBHELF010000155.1:0-7287 GCA_046263155.1 Actinomycetota bacterium | reverse complement strand
CGACCTACGTGTCTTTCCTCCCGCGTTCGTGGTTCGACCATCGCCCGGTCCGGCCAGGAACTGGTTTGACGCCAGCATCACTTATGCGCTCGAGGAAACATCGGGCCACAGCCGAGGTATCCGATCGACGAAGTTGCCCGAGATGCTGCTCATCGAGGTCTTGCGGTTGCACCTTGCTAACGCCCCGGCTTCTCACGGCGGCTGGCTAGAAGGTCTACGCGATCCAGTGCTCGCGCCGACGATGAAGGCCATCCATGCCGCCCCCGAGCGGAAATGGACTGTCGCTGATCTGGCCGCGGAGGCGGCAGTGTCTCGATCCTTGCTCGATGAACGCTTCCGCGACGTCCTCGGTTTGCCGCCGATGCGCTACGTCAACGAGTGGCGCATGCGAGTCGCCCAAGATCTGCTCGCGAATACAGAAGCGACTGCCGGGTCGATCGCGAGGCGCGTCGGGTACGAGTCCGAAGAGGCGTTCAGTCGCGCGTTTAAGCGTACACGCGGGCAATCGCCCAGCCTCTGGCGTGGGGAGCGATTCCCCGCGTATGCAAAGCAAGCGCGCGATACCGATTCCTGACCCGAATTCAGTCGGGAAGGGGGGATTTGAACCCCCGACCTCCGCGTCCCGAACGCGGCGCGCTAACCAAGCTGCGCTACTTCCCGTGCATCTCATCCTAAAGCGACGGGAACATCGAACTCGTCGGAATGCGCCGGGCCGACGAGCGCCAACGACGGTACGGTTTTCGCGTGATCGGACGGTGAGGGTCTCGTGCTCCGCCTGAGTGGACTCTCGTTGGCCACGGCGGCTCTCGTCATCCTCGAGGGACTCGCGGTCCTCTTCACTCCCTTCGGGCTCGAAGAAGAGGCTGTGGCCGACGATTCCCACCTGTGGCGGATTCCGAAGGCCGCCTGGACGCGTCCTCTCGGCAACCATCCGCTCGGCGCCACCGGCCTTCAGCCGCCCTTCTCCGATGGTCCCGAGCCCGCACAGAGCCGAACGAAGCGCGGCATTCCAGTGGGCGGGATCGGCACGGGATCGTTCATGTACAACCTGGCCGGCACCTTTGGCCCCTGGGAGTTCGACATCGGTGGCGACAACTCCGAGGGCGGCGATTGGAGACTCGAGGCCAACCGCGGCCACGAAGAACGCTTTCTGTCGCAAGCGGCCTTCCATCTCTATCTCAAGGGAGAGGGACCGGCGACGACCACGACGCTCGCCACCGAGGACGTGCTTCCGGCATGGCCGCGTCTTGCCGTGGGACAGGGGCGGTACCACGCCCTCTTTCCTAAGGGATGGTCCGCATACGAGGGATTTCCGGCGCACGTCACCCTGAAGCATTACTCGCCGTTCATCGCGCGCAACTACCGGGCCTCGTCGCTGCCGGTGGGTGTCTTCAAGTTTCAGGTTGCCAATCCCACCGATCGGCCCCTCGAAGCCTCGGTGATGTTCACCTTCCCCAACGCCGTCTATCGCGAGGACACCGGTAGCTACAGTTACCCGCGCAGAGGCCTCAAATCGTTCGCGGTAAGCGACGGAACCTCTACTGGGATCCGCCTTCAAGCAGAGCATCCCGACAACGTCCCGGAGACCCAACGGACGGAGTGGGTCATCGCCTCGCAGCCACCGGTCGGTGGCGAGGTCTCCTTTACCGAGGATTGGGCCGCCGACGGCACGGGCACCGACATCATTAACGCGTTCGGAGACGACGGGCGGCTGCCCGACGTTCCGATCGACGAGCGACGTGGGGGGCAGGCCGGAGCCCTGGCCGTGAAGGTCACGCTTCAGCCGGGGGAGAGCCGCGTGATCCCCTTCACGCTGGCGTGGGACTTTCCCATCGTTCAATTTCGCAATCCCGTGGACGGCACGCGCTGGGCGAAGCGGTACACGCAGTGGTTTCCGGGTGGCTATAGGGCCTGGGACATCGCGCGCGAGGGTCTGTCGAAGGCCGACGCGTGGGAGAAAGCGATAGATGCCTGGTGGGAGCCCATCGCCCGCAACTCTGCCTATCCCCTATGGCTTCGTCGCGCCGCTCTGAACGAGCTGTATTACAACGTATTCGGCGGCGTGTTTTGGGAGAACGGCTGCCTCACGAAACCGAAGCGCTTCGGGCGCGGGTCGGGGCGACATCTCTACTTCACCCACGAGGCCAACATCTATCAAGTAGCCGAGAGCCTCGACGTGCGCCATTACGCGACGCGCCAACTTCGGACGCTGTTCCCAAACATCGAACGCGACGTGTTACTCGCGTGGGCCGATTTCATCGAGCACGACAGGCTAGGCCGTACTCCGCACGATGCCGGCTCCCCTTCCAACGATCCCTACTTCGTTTACGGCCAGTACTACCGGACGGAGCCGGGTCAAGATCCTCCGGAGATCGACTGGAAAGACCTGCCCGCCCGCTTCGTACAACAGGCTCATGCCTACTGGCGTTACACCGGGGACAATCGATTCTTGGAACGCGTGTATCCCGCGGCGAAGAAAACGATGGCCCACCTCGCCACCGCGGATACCGATGGCGACGGCCTTCCGGAGACGGAAGGCAGCGAGACGACCTACGACGGCATCGAGATGCGCGCCGCGTCGACGCTCGTGGCCGGCCTCTACATCGGAGCTCTTGAGGCGATGGCGGACATGGCAAAAGAGGTACAACCCCGAGATGCCGAGCGCTACACGAGACAAGAGCGTCGCGCCAGACGGAGCGCGGAGGAGCTGCTGTGGGTGAGCCAAAGCGGTCACTACGCATTCGACAGCACCGCGGAAGGACGAGGTGCCTTGATGACCGACGCCTTGAACGGTCAGCGGTATGCGGAGGTGACGGGGTTGCCTCCGGTGCTGAACCAGGACCGCATGGCGCGCCACCTGGGACGCGTCTACCGCCGCGCGGTTCTGCCCTTCGGAGGCGGACATATCGGAGCGGTCAACATCGTCGGGCCCGACCGAAGGCCACCGGACGTCAAGCAGGGCCAAGAGGTATGGACCGGGACCAGCTACTTCACGGCGGCGCTGATGTATCGAGCGGGGGAGCGCACCGGTCGTCCATGGCTGAAGCGCGCGGCCCTCGCATTGGCACGCGGCATCTACGAAATCACGTATGAGAACTCCGCCACCGCGTACTGGTTCGACACCCCGGAGGGTTGGCGCTACGACGACATCACGCGTTTCCGGGCGCAGCAGTACCAACGACCGCGCGCGGTGTGGGAGTTGTTATTGGAGATCGACGACCCCTTCGTTCGACCCGGACGGCCTCAAGCAGGTCCGACCGTCGCCTAAAGCGGCCTAGCAGATCCCCAAGTTGAGACGCGTGCCGGGGTCGGCGCTGCTCTCAAAGATGGTCGTCACCCAGGAAGCGCCGCCGCCCTGGTTCACCGCGACCCCGAGGTAGCTCCAACTCGGCTCGAGGATCGTCGCTCGATGAGGCGGCGAGGCCATGAACTCGGGCAGCGTGGCGAGGGCCGAGCCTCCGACCCCCACGTTCTCCGCGAACGAGGACCAGTTGGTGATCTTCCAGTCGAGACGGCGCGAGTGATAGAGCTTGCCCTTGCGGGCCATCCAGTAGGAATGCAGGGCCGCGACCCGCGAGAGCTCGGGGTCGACGCGGAGCGTCTTCAGCCCATGGCGTGCCCGAGTGGCGTTGATCTCACCCGCCAGGGCGCTCTCCTCCGCGGTGATGCAGGCTGAGGCTTCCGCGCCCGTACGAGGGAGGAACGACAGGCTCAGAGCGGTCGCCAGCACTACCGGAGCGACCCGGCGAAGTGTGAGAGTTCTGAGCATAAGAGTGCCTTCCGTGCTCGGTTGTAATGTAGAGAGAACGTATCGAAGGCCCCAAAAGGATTGAACTCCCCAAAAAGGCCCAAAGGGCACCCGTTGGGGTGATTGCCCCCCGTCGGGCCCCGTCGCAGGGCGTCTTTAGACTCGTTCGATGCGCACGGGGTACGCGGAGCTGCCGCTCCACGGGGGGCGGGCGCCGCGCTGGCTGTTCGACCGCATGGTGCCGCTGGCGCAGGGGATCGCCCTCGCCGTCATCTCCGACGAGGGGCCCGCGGGCTTGTTACGGCGGGTAGCCGACCCCGTCTGGTTTCAAAGTTTCGGCTGCGTCCTGGGCTTCGACTGGCACTCGAGTGGCCTTACGACTACGGCTTGCGGAGCTCTGAAGGAGGCACTTCGCCCCTTGGCGGCCGAGGTCGGCCTGGTGGTGGCCGGGGGAAAGGGCCGCACCTCACGGCGGACGCCGGCCGAGATCGCAGCCGCTTGCGAGAAGCTCGGACCCGATCCCTCCGGCCTGGTTCGCTCTAGCCGGCTGGTCGCGAAGGTGGACTCGGCGGCCGTACAGGACGGTTACCAGCTCTACCACCACACCTTCCTGTTCTCCGCGGACGGCTCCTGGGCCGTGGTGCAGCAGGGCATGAACGACGCGAACGGATTGGCCCGCCGCTATCACTGGCTCACGCCGGCGCGCCTCGACAGCGATCCGCACGAAGGAGTGGTCGGCGACGCCGAAGAGGGGGTTCTCAATCTCGTCGCCGCGGAGGCCGGGGGCAATCGGGCCATGTCCGCCGAGCTGGCGCGCGAGAGCACGAAGTCCGTCATCGCAGAGCTGGCTCGGATGCGCTCGCTAGTGATGCCGCGCCGTCACGAAGTCCTTCTCTCCGACCTCGATCCCGCGCGGATGGAACGCGTGTTGTTGAAGGCTTACGAAGCCCAACCGCGCGACTTCGTCGAGTTGCTCGCCGTCCCCGGAGTGGGCGCGAAGGGCCTCAGAGCGCTGGCCTTAGTGGCCGAGATCGCCTATGGGGAGCCGACCGCCATACGCGATCCGGTCTCATACTCCTTTGCGCACGGAGGCAAGGACGGTACGCCCTTCCCGGTGGATCGCCGCACTTACGACGCGACGATCGCCTCCCTTCATAAGGCGTTATCCGAGGCGAAGACGGGCCGCGGCGAGAAGGTCGCCGCTCTAAAACGACTCGCTCAGCTCGAAAAGACCGCCGAAGGTGAGAACTGAATGCAGACATGGCAAACCATCAACCAGATCCGGGTGGTCCGAAGCTTCGCCGACAAGCCGATAGAAGAAGGTCACGTAACGCGAATTCTCAATGCCGGACGGCGAGCGGGGAGCTCCAAGAACCAGCAGCGATGGGCGTTTGTCGTCGTACGTGAAAAAGAAAGGCTGAGAAGGCTGGCTCAGTTGGGGCAGTTCGGGCAACCCATCGCGGGAGCCGCGGTTGCCATCGCGCTGGTGACGCCGGACCCGAGAAGCGAAGGCGCTCCCCTATCGATCGTGTTCGACGTCGGGCGTGCCGCGCAAAACATGGTCCTGGCCGCTTGGGATCTCGGCATCGGCAGCGTGCCGACGACAGTTTACGACCACGAGGCGGCCAGGGCGTTGCTCGCGTTTCCCGAAGACCACCACTGCGAATACGTCTTGGCCTTTGGATATCCGGCAGACTCGGATGTCCTACAGGCTCCGAAACGGACCGGAGGACGCGCTCGCCTCGAAGACATCGTGCACACCGAGCACTGGTAGTGCGAGCTACGGAATCGTCACGAAGAGAGTCATCGAGTCGCGCAGGCCTCCGGGGCCTGTGACCGTCAGCGTCACCTCGTAAGCGCCGGTCTTCCTATAGGCGTGATCCACTTTCAGACCCGTTGCCTTCGTGCCGTCGCCGAAGTCCCACATGAATCGCAGACCCTCCACAGCGATCAGAGACCTGTAATCCGCCGCCGAGTACGCGTGCGACCCGCTCGCATCGAATTTGATCCTCTTGCCGGCTGCAAAGGGCGATATCGGTTCCTCTGCCTCGTGGCTCGGCTCCGAGCGCGCGTCGAAGTACGCGACGGCCTCCCGGCGCAGCGGCAGAGCGCCTCCCATGTTGGACTGCAGCATGAACCAGGAGTGGATGTGGGCACACATCTCGAGGCCCTTGTACCAACCCTCCGACGGGAGGGTCCCCGACTGATCCACGCTGGTAAGCGCGTTCAGCGAACGCAGGTTGTCGTTTGGTGTGTGAAGGATCGAGAGGCCGTCGACGCGCCCCTGGGTACCGTCGTCGTGGGGGCCGAAGTAGTCGGGGAAGAGGTTGAGGATCGGCACGCCGATGCGCTCGAAGTTCCTGTAGTCACTGCTGAATATGCGAAGGCCGCCGACCGCCGTGACGACCTCGTCCTCCTGCGAATCGCCGCCACCGGATTCGGCCTCCTCGTCGGAGACGAAGATCTCCGGAGACCCGAGGACATCGGTCAGGTTGTCATCGAGATGATTGAAGACCTCGCCGACGATGTCCTCTGCCTGCTTGTTGAACCGTTCGATCTCCTGCCTGGCCCCGGCAATGATCGCCTCCTCCGGATTCGAGAGCTGCATGATGATCGGGGTGCGGTTGGCCGGGTTACCGCGGTAATAGGCCGGATAGGCGCCCCCGCAGGGATCGAGGTTGAAATAGCCGCGCACTTTCCCATTTGGGAAAGGCTGGATGTTGTCGCGCACGTATGCCGCCGACCCGTTGGTTCCCGCCTCCTCGCCGTCCCAAGCGGTGAACTTCACGCTAACCGCAGGACGGGTCCCGGTCTTGCGCCAGTAATCCATCATGATCTTGGCGATTCGAATCACCGTTGCATGTCCCTCGGCGGAGTCCCACGCGGACGCCGGGCCGGAGTCCGTCTGGTCGTAGTGGCCCGACACGACAACCATCTGCTCCGGATGCTCACTGCCCGGAACAATCGCCTGCAGGTTGTGGCCGACACCGCCCGGCTGCGCAAGGATGTAAGGCGGGACGTCGGATGCCGGGGAGAAGAACTTGTAGGTGTGTACCGTGCCCCCGAGAGGGCGCACCAAGGGCTTCATCGTCTTGACCCAGAACTTCTTGAATTCCAAAGCGTGATTCGGACATCCGTCCGGCGGACAAACTCCGTGGGCCAGCGCTCCGCCGGGAGCCGCGTCCGCGTCGGCATCGCCTGGCTGCCGCTCGGGAAACCAGAGCGTCTCGTAGACGTTCAGGTCGTAGGCGTTGTAGTGGCCGGTCGGATTGGCCTTGGGCACGGCGTTGGGATCGGGCAACGGCGGAATGAGCTCTATCGCCGGCGTGGGCTTGTAGGGCATGTTCGAGATAGCCGGGACGCGTCCCGGGCCGGAGCGCGCCGAGCCCCCTCCCTCTTGGGAAAAGGCCGTTCCTCCAATCGGGGCAAGCAACGTGACCGCGAGGGCCAGGGAACGCAGTCGCATAAAGCTCCTATGGCTCGTAGTGGGTGCGGCCATGGGCCGCGCTGGCTCAGTTAGACGCGAGAAGCTCCGCCAC
>JBHELF010000154.1:0-15768 GCA_046263155.1 Actinomycetota bacterium | reverse complement strand
GTGTCGAAGATCAGCGCATCCCAGGACGCCGCCACGATCTTTGGTGAGAACCTCCGCAGGCATTCGCCGCGGAAGTAGGCGCGGGTGTCCTCGGGCGGGTGATCGACCGCATGCTCGATCTCGTCGTCCCCCACCAAGCGTTCCATCTGCCCCGCGTTGACGAGCTTCCAGTAGAGGCTCTTGGCACGGCGTACATCGTGATATTGAAGGTCGATCAACTTGAGCTTCGGGTGGTCCCAGTCCAGACCGTCGCGCTCGCGATAGGCCTCCAGCATCGCCAGCTTCGCCACCCAGTCGAGCTGCCCTTTCAGCCCTATCGGATCGCGCTCGAGCTGTTCGAGGACCCCTTCCCAGCGATCGAGCACATCGTCGGCCGCGCCCGGCTCCTCGTTGTCCTGGGCGTATTTCTTCGCCAGATTCAGGAACTCCCATTGCAGCTCTACGGCGGTGAGACGGCGTCCATCGAGGAGCTCCAGCGTTGCCTTGCAGGTGGGGTCGTGCGACACCACTCGCAGCGACCGCACCGGCTCGGCCAACGAAAAGTCGTCGCCGATGAAATCATCCTCGATCATCTTGAGAACGAGCGCCGTCGTGCCCACCTTAAGGAACGTGGATACCTCAGACATGTTGGCGTCGCCGACGATGACGTGCAGACGGCGGTACCGCTCGGAGTCCGCGTGGGGTTCGTCGCGCGTATTGATGATGGGTCGCTTGAACGTCGTCTCGAGTCCAACCTCGACCTCAAAGAAGTCGGCTCGCTGCGAGATCTGATATTCGATCGACGAGGCGGTGTTCTCGGCCCCCACCTTTCCCGCGCCCGTGAATACCTGACGCGTAACGAAGAACGGCATGAGGTGCTTTACGAGCAAGGGAAAGGGTGTTCTCCGGTCGACCAGGTAATTCTCGTGGCAGCCGTAGGAGTTTCCCTTCCCATCCGAATTGTTCTTGTAGATGAAGACTCGTTCGCCACTGGGTACCGCGGCCTCGGCCGCCACGATGGAATCGGCCAGAATCCTCTCGCCGGCCTTGTCCCAGATCACGAGGTCGCGCGGATTCGAGCACTCCGGGCTCGAGTATTCGGGATGCGCGTGATCCACGTAGTAGCGCGCCGCGTTCGGCAGGATGACGTTGACCAATCCGGATTCTTCCTCCACCGGCGCGTCCGGAGTGGGTCGCTCGAAGCCGCGCGCGTCCCGCAAGGGATTCTCTTCCTCGTAGTCCCACTTGACGCGCTTAAATGCCGGCTTCGCATAGGCGTTGATCAACAGGGACGATGTGAGTATGGGATTGAACTCCGCGGCATCGCGCACCGCGATCCCGTACTCGGTTTCGACGCCGCAGATCTTCGGAATTGCCATCGGATCAGGTTACGCCCTGGGGCGCCGTTCAAGCGGCGCTCCGGAAAAAGCTACAGGTACTGACCTGTTTGCACGGCCTCGACCTGTCGGCTTCCCTCGCCGTCCTTCTGATCTCCGACGAGAGTCCGGATGTAAACGATGCGCTCGCCCTTCTTGCCCGACACCTTCGCCCAGTCGTCCGGGTTCGTGGTATTGGGAAGGTCCTCGTTTTCTTTGTACTCCTGGTGAATCGCGGTCAACAGGTCGTCGAGCCCAATACCCTTTGCACCGCCTTCGATCGTCCGCTTGATCGCGCGCTTCTTGGCGCGTCGCACGATGTTCTCGATCATGGCCCCCGAGGAAAAGTCCTTGAAGTACAGGACTTCCTTGTCTCCGTTCGCGTATGTGACCTCGAGGAAGCGATTGTCGTCGTCGTCCGAGTACATCTTTTCGACCGTTCGCTCGATCATCACTTCCACGGCCTTCTCGCGGCTCCCATGCTTCTTGGTCTCCTCCTCGGCCAGCGGAATGTCGACGGTTAGGTATTTGGCAAAGATGTCTCGCGCCGCCCGCTGATCCGGCCGTTCGATCTTGATCTTCACGTCGAGACGACCCGGGCGAAGGATTGCGGGATCGATCAGATCCTCGCGGTTGGAGGCACCGACGACGATCACGTTCTTCAGCGTCTCAACGCCGTCGATCTCGGCCAGGAGCTGGGGAACGATCGTCGATTCGATATCGCTGGATATCCCGGACCCGCGCGTACGGAAGAGAGAATCCATTTCGTCGAAGAAGACGATCACGGGCACGCCCTCTTCGGACTTCTCCTTGGCGCGCTGGAAGATCATGCGGATCTGACGCTCGGTCTCTCCGACATATTTGTTCAAGAGCTCGGGCCCCTTCACATTTAGGAAGTAGGACCGCCGGTCGTCGCTGCCGGATTTCTCCGCGACCTTCTTCGCCAGCGAGTTCGCCACGGCTTTCGCGACGAGGGTTTTGCCGCAACCCGGGGGCCCATAGAGGAGAACTCCCTTAGGCGGTTCGAGTCGATGCTCCTTGAAGAGCTCGCCGTGTAGGAAGGGAAGCTCGACGGCGTCGCGAATCTCCTCCAGCTGCATTTGCAGTCCGCCGATGTCCTCATATGAGATGTCGGGGACCTCTTCCAGAATCAGCTCTTCGACTTCCGGCTTCGGCAGCTTTTCCAGGACGTAGCCCGATTTGGCATCGAGAAGCAAGGTGTCGCCGGCACGAAGCTGCACGTCCTTCATGGAAGCGGCCAGCTCCACGACACGCTCCTCATCGGCACGCGCTATTACCAGCGCGCGTTGTCCGTCGCCGAGGAGTTCCTTCAGCGTCACGACCTCGCCCTGGATATCGAAGTCGCCGACCTCGATGATGTTCGTCGCCTCGTTCAGCCTGACTTCCTGTCCGACACGGGCTGCCACGAGATCGACTTCCGGGGATACGTGCACCCGCAACTTGCGGCCGTTGGTGAATACGTCCGCGGTTCCGTCCTCGTCGTAGGAATGCAGAAAAACCCCGTAACTCGAGGGCGGTTGCGTCAACCTCTCGAGTTCATCGCGCAGTGAAACTAGTTGCTGACGTGCCTCCTGGAGAGTCTCGGCAAGGCGCTCGTTGTGATCGCGGGCGTGGGCGAGATCGGTGGAGGTTTCATGCAATCGCTTCTCGAGCGAGTGGATCTGCTTGGGAGCCGCGTCGAGACGCCGCCTGGTGAGTCCGAGTTCTTCCTCGAGCAACTTCACCTGGCCCTGCAACTCCTGGACCTCGCGGTCGTAAGTTGCGATCCTGCGCTCGAGCTCGCTTTCGGAGACCTGGACCACCTCCCTGGGCTAAAAGCCTAACCCCTGCTCCCTCTAACGGATAGGAATAGGCAGCAGTTACGCGCGCTGTTCATCTCTGCCTGGTCGCGAAGACCCGGCGGAGAGTTTCCGAGCCGTGATGATGAAGCCGGTGTGCGCGACCATTCTGTGGTCGGGGCGAACAGAAGCCCCGTCTACGTTCCATGTGCGGACCAAACCCTCGAAGGTCTGAATCATGCCGAAGCCGCCGGCTCTCATTGCCTCGACGGTCTGCGACACCTGTGGAATCGTGGGGACGTAACAGCACAGGATCCCGCCTGCCACCAGCGCCTCCGTGGTCGTGCCGACGGCCCGCCATGGTTCGGGAAGATCCAGAACGACTCGGTCGATCCTTGTGGCCGCGACCTCGGCGAATACATCCCCGACCCTCAGTTGCAAGTTCTCAGGCTTCCCACCGAGCGCTTGGTACCAGGCTTCGATATTCGCGACGGCCTGCTGATGGTGGTCTTCGCGAATCTCATAGGAGATCACCGACCCGTTCTCCCCCACAGCACGTGCCAGAGCTAAAGTGAGCGAACCCGACCCGCTTCCGGCTTCGATGACGTGGGCCCCCGGGAAGATGTCGGCGTAAACCAAGATGAGCGCGACATCCTTCGGATAGATCACCTGTGCGCCGCGTTGCATCTTCAGGACGTAATCGGCCAGAGTCGGCCGCCATGCGAAGAGACTCTGTCCGCCGGAACTTCTGACCGAGGATCCCTCGAGTCGGCCGATGAGTTCGTCGTGCTCCACGGCGCCCAGGTGAGAGTGAAATTGTTTCCCGGTTCGCAGGGTCACGAGATAGCGACGGCCGCGCCCATCGATCAAGAGCACGCGCTCCCCCGCGCTGAGAGGTCGCTCGGAGATCATCCCGGCTCTCCGTCACGCTGAGCCCGGCGGCGCAGCGCAAGAGTCTTCGTCTTGCAGAACGCGCAGAGAGGCGAGTCTCCACCAGACATCGTCGGCGCCCCACACCGAGTGCAGGGGACGAGCTCTCCCACGGCACGATCGGGATTACGAAGCTTGACCCTCATCGACCTCAGGGTAGTCGCTGGCCCGCCGCCCGACTAACCCAGCGTGACCGGCCTGCGCGCCAGAACCACGGTTACGACTCGATCGTCCTCGCCGACCACCTCGACCTCCACCTCGTCGCCCGGGTCAAGCCCGGTCAGCGCGCGCGTCAGATCATCACCGCTCCGGATCGTGGCCTCTTCCACTCGCACGATCACGTCGCCTTGTTGCAATCCGGCGCGCGCCGCGGGGCTCGCCTCGAATACGCCGGCGATCAGTGCGCCCCTCAGATCCGAGTCGAGTCCGAGCTGCGCCGCCGTTACCTCGTCCAAGGTCACGACCTGTACTCCCAGCCACGCCCTCTTCTCCTGGGGCTCGCTGAGGATCTCCTGCACGACCGGCATCGCCTTGTCGATCGGAATCGCGAAGCCGATGTTTTCCGCCTGTCCCGCCTGGACTCCGGCGGTGTTGATCCCGACCAACCTGCCGAGTGCGTCCACGAGCGCGCCTCCCGAGTTTCCCGGGTTGATCGCGGCGTCGGTCTGAAGCAGCCCCTTAAGTTCCTCGGTAAACCCCTGGCCGGCGGCGGTTACCGTCCTCTCCTTGCCGGAGACGATCCCGCGCGTCACCGTGGGTCCCCCTAAGCCCAGCGGGAATCCCACGGCCAGCACATCGTCGCCCAAGCGCAGAGCCTGGGATCGGCCGATCGGGATCGGACGCAGATCGTCCGTATTCACTCGCACGACGGCGATGTCTTGCTCCCGCGCCGTTCCCACGACCTCTCCCTGGAGATCGCGACCATCGTTGAACACGACTCGTACATCCACGGCACCACGAACCACATGGTTGTTGGTCAGGATGGTCCCGTCGTCATCGATCACGACGCCGCTCCCCTGTCCCTGCGCCTCGACGGGATCTCCGAAGACATCGGCCGTCAGCGAGGTAACGCGAATGTTGACTACCGACGGAAGAACGCGCTGGACGACATCGGCGACCTCGGAATGAACCGCCGGGCCTGACGGAGACGGAAGAGGAGGTACCGGAGTGTTGGCCGCCGTGTCATCTGTTTCCGCGACGCGCAGCGAACAACTGCTAAGCACGACGAGAACGACCAGCGACCACAGACGCAAGCGCATGTGCCGAGAATAATTTGGTCCGCGCATATAAGAAGCCGGCTTCTGTGGAACGCCTTTAGGGGAAGCTCGGGCGGTCCTCAGTAACCGGCAAGCATCAGTTTGGATTATGCAGAAGGCCAGGTCAAGCCCGATAAGTTCAGGCGGCCGCGGCCACCTCGACGGCGGAGACGTCCAGCTCCCCGCCTCGTACCCGGTCGAGCGCAAAGACGATCTTGTAGGTCCCGGGAGCCAGAACTACCGGGGCCTTCACCTCGTCGCTCAACTCACTCAGAGATTGCAACCCCCATATATGGACCGCCCGCTCGCCCGAGCCCCCCTCCAGGAGTACCTCACGGGTCTGAGGGTCGATCAGATACCAGGCCTCGGAGTAGTAGCCGGCGGGTGCGCTCCAGCGTCGCCAGACCCTGAAGGGCAAGGTGCGGCCGCCCCTCAGAGGGATTCCAGCGTCGCCGTGGGCCGAGCGCATCGGCTGAACGCCGGCAGCCACGACCTTTCGTTGCAATCCCTTTATGTCGGCTTCCATCGGCGTGCAGGATAAGCCTTCGGCTCCTCGCCCACCTGGCTAAGCGAGTCGCAGCCCCACGATCTTGGGACGCCCATCGCGCTCCGCCCAGCGAGATTCGACCACGACGGAGCTCTCCTCTCCGGAATAGCGAATGAGAGCGGTGGTCTCCTCCCCTTGGCTCTCGAGGCTCTCGATGCTGGCCGCCGTCACGGGCCGCGGCAGACCGCGCATGACTTCGCCTGCCGTCTCCTGCATTCCCTCGGCGAGATCCGACCCCGCCCGCCTCAGATCCCCCGCGACCACAGCGTTGGCATGCGCCTCGGCATGCTCTCGGACCGCCTGCTCGTCCACTCTTCCTCCCCACCTCAAGGACTCGACGGATACAGACTATGAAACTCGCGGCCGCGGCTCCCCGGAGAAAGGCCTGACTTGTCGCCCGAGGAAATTTCATTCCATTCGACAGATGGACTCCGGCTCGAAGGCCTGCTGACGACGTCCGAGCAGGAACGAGGTCGCCTGGCCCTGTGCCATCCCCATCCGCGGATGGGGGGAACCATGAACGCGCCCTTGCTGGTGGCGCTGAGCGACGGACTTGCGCTACGAGGGTGGACCGTCCTACGGTTCAACTTCCGCGGGATAGGCCGGTCCGAGGGTCGGCCCAGTCTCGGCCGAGAAGAGGTCGCGGATGCCGCCGGCGCCTTGTCATACCTCCGCGCCGATGGAGCCGAGGTCCCCGTAGCGATCGCAGGATGGTCTTTCGGGGCCGCGGTCGCGGTTCGCGCCGCCACCCTCGATGAGAATCTGCATGCCTGCATCGCCATCGCGCCGCCGATTAAAGAACGACCGGGGATTACCGAGGCGCTTCCGCGACCCGTGGACCTGAAAGTAAGGGCCAAGCTCCTGGTTGTCTGCGGAGATAACGATGAGCTCGTCGTTCCGCGCGACTGCCGGACGTGGGCGGACTACGTCGCGGGAGCCAAGCACGTGGCACTTCCGGGCGCCAATCACTTCTTCTGGGCCAAGTACGACGATCTGTTGCAGGTGGTTACGGAATTCTTGGAGACGAGCATCTAACCGGCCCGGTCGGTCTCACCCTTGGATGGTCGCCGTCTGCGCAATTCATAGAGCACTATGCCGACCGACACCGCCAGATTCAGGGAGGTAGCGCTCCCGGACATCGGAATGCGAATGCGCGCTGAGCTCCGCGACAGCGTCTCTTCGTCCAGACCTTGCGCTTCGCTACCGAAGAGGAAGATCGAGGGCAGCTCGTAACCGTGTTCCCAATATGGAAGGTCGGCATGCGCGGAGGTCGCCACTAAGTCAAATCCTTGCGCGGCGGCCCAGTCCGCGAGCTCGTCGATCCCGGAAGCGCGGCATACCGGCACCGTGAAGAGTGTCCCGACACTCGCCTTCACCGCGACGGGATGCCACGGATCCGTCGCGGCCCCCACGAGGATTACTCCGGATCCACCGGTGGCGTCGACGCTGCGGATGATCGAACCCAGATTCCCAGGATTGCCGACCTCCTCCAGGGCCACGACGAATGCATCCGGGCTAAGCACAAGATCGGTTAGCGATCTCTCTTCGATGCCGACAACCGCCGCCAGACCGGCCGGGTGCTCTCTTTCGGTGGTGTCCTCGAAGATCGCCCGCGAGACCGTCACGACCCTCATTCCCTGGCCTCTCTGGTCTGCGACGAGAGCCCGGGCCGAGTCACTCGAAAGAAGGTCGGGGGCCACGACTAGGGTCTGCACCGGCGCCCCGTGCTCCAGGGCCCGCCAGACCTGTTGGATTCCCTCGACGAGAAAGGCCTGCTCCTGGATCCGGTATTTCCGCAGGCGGAGGCGTTTCAGGTACTTCACGAATGGATTCGCGGGGCTGGTCAGCGGCTCCACAGACATATTTCGAGGACAGTAGAGCCTTGTGAGCTCCGACGGCCGGGCATACTCACCGCGACGCCGCTCACCATGGGAGGTCGCTATGGAGCAAGGACCCGACGAGCTGGAGGGTGCATCCGCGGAGGAGCGCGACAAACTATCCAGCGAGGATCAGTCCGAACCCGAGAACGATGACACGGAAGGTCCCGGCAACGTAGCGGTGGACGAGCCGACGAACCCCAGCCTGCAGCCGGAGGAGCCGCCGAAGGAACCGGTGGAGAAACCTCCCGAGCCCTAGGAGAGCTAGCCGCGCCGTTTTTGACGCGGTGGCGGTCGGTGCTTCACCGTCGCCTCGCGCAACGTCTCCTCGCTCACGGCGAAGGGCTGCCCCGCCATTCCATCGGAAACCGTTCCCGCCAGGAATTCGTCCCGCACGTAGCGCAGCAGCGGCAGCGTGATCGACCCCCCGATGACTTCCACTGTGCTCATCGTGATGCCGGGACTGAACCACTCGTCGTCCGCGCCCGAGAGATGGATGGCGATGCGATGCCCTGGCTCGAACACCCAATCCTGGGGATAAAGCGCGTAGGCGATGGTCTGTTCGCCGGGCTGCGGGGCGGTCATGGCGCCACGCGTTACAAGCCGGGCGGTGCCGTCGGAGTCGATGTCGTAGACATGCGCCACCACGTGGACGTAGTCCCGCGCGCTCGCGATCTTCACTTTGAGTTCGGGTTCTCCGGCGAGATGGGCGGCGTACGGAAGAGGTCGCGTGATCGACCAGTGGCCCTGGCCCGCGTTCGGGCCGTCGCCGGTATTGCCCGGCTCGTCCACGTAGGAACCGGCCCGCACCGGGAAGGACCAGGGGCGAGCATCGGCCGGCGGCCACGCCTTCTCGGCGCGCCAGCGGCCCATCGCATTGCCTTGCTGCACCGTCACGAGAGGATCCCGGATCCGTGAATCGACTCCACGCACATAACGATCGAGGAAACGCACGGCCTCGTCGAGGAACCCCTTGCGCCCCACCCCCGGCTCGTGGCCGCGCAGGTGCGTGAACTGGCCGAACCAGGCCTGCTTGGGGCCGCGCAGCGTCTCCCAGATGTCGAGGTGTACCGGTTTCGTATTGGCGTCGAAGAATCCGTGCGACCAGAACACCGGTACCTCGGAGCCGGCGGCCTTCACGTACGCCTCCCGGCCGCGCCAGAACTTGTCCTTGCGATCGCGCACCGTGTTCATTCCTACGACGGCATCGGTGCGGCATGTCGGGGATGCGGTCGCCGCAGCCGCGGCGGCGAGTGCGTACTCCGGGGACGTAGCCGTAGACGAGTTCTGAGGCGGAAGCAGGTCGTCCGCGGTATAAGCCGTCGTGGTCAGATAGCGGCCGGTGGCGTAGTGCACGCCGTTCATCCACAGGGCGGTGTACGCAGACAACCCGGGGGCCTGAATGACGGCGGCGGCGAGGCCCCGGGGACGGCTGCCGAGCGCCAAGACCTCCTGCGCCGCGTCGTAGGACTTGCCCCACATCCCCACTCGTCCTGTGGACCAGGGTTGCTTTGCCGCCCACTCCACCGCGACCTTCACGTCCTCGGCCTCGGTCGGCATGTAGTAGTTGAAGCAGCCGCCCGAACCCCCGAAGCCGCGCACGTCGACCTGCACGTAGGCCCAGCGACCGGCCAACCAGCCCTTGTGATCCCAGAGCTCCGGAAATCTGACCGTGGGGCCCTCGAGGTTGTTGCGACCGCCGGCCGATCCCCCGTTCGGCGCCGTGTACGGCGTCGATACGAGGAGGACCGGGTGGCGCTCATTGGGTTTGCGGTCCGCCGGCAGGAACACGCCGGCATGGAGCTGCGTGCCGTCGGTCGAAGTGAACCAGGCATCTTCGTAGGTGTAGCCGGGAGGAACCTCCTCGGCCGCCGCAGGAGCGACTAGAGCGGCTACGAGAGCAAGAACAAGCGCGGCGAGAGCCCAGGTCGGGGTGTGGCTCTCTCGGCGTTGGGTGAACACGATTCCTCTTTCTCTGTTTAACGACGGCGGCTTTTCGGGAGATCGGTGTCGGAGAACCGACCCCGACCATGATTACACCTCTAATTAGGGGGTCCTTCACATTGGCTCGTTCATGATGCTCCCGGGAGTCCGCCGGTCTACGAGGTTCGGAACCGTCCCATCGAGGCAAGTGTGGGGCTCAGTCGCCGGCGGCCCAAGATAGGGCGAGAATCTCCCTATGGACCACGATGATTCCTCATCCAACATCAATGCATCGGTAGTCAGGGAACATCTGAACGAGCGCCTGGGCGCAGGGCGTACACCGGGAGAAGCTGCAGGCGAAATCTTGTTCGCCCACGATAAACAACTTGCCTTGGGAGCACTGTCGAAACGATCACGAGAAGAGATCGACGAAATCGTTGACCAGTGGCTTACGGAATCGAGCGATCCCGACACCGTCGCGATGGATCGTCAGGTTGCCGGGGCCTACTCACGGTTTCTTGCTGAGCGCGTCACCTTGGATCCGTCGAGCGATCCTCTCGGGCAGCTCGATGCAGCCTGGCGGGCATGGCGCTCCTGATCCGCGTAAGGAGGTAGCCGTGCACTCCTATGGCAGATCGCTCTCGCTCTCGCTGGTTTTGATTCGGCACACCCAAAGAGGGCGAATTCCTATTAGGAGGATCGCTGCCCGAGGCGCTCCATAACGCGCGTGATCTCGATGACATTCGGATGTCCAGCATCCCTGCCACCGACATAGCCCGTATCCCCCGCTTCAAAGATCGCCCTCGTGGCCTGAATGAGCACCGAATCCTTGACCTGTGGATCATCAGTCGCTTCATAAAAAGCGCGGAAGGCGGTGAGGCAGTTCTCACGGTGCTTGTTCAGGGTGAAGAGGTGCATCTGTATTGAAAATTGTCTAAAGACTTGGTACAGAACGCCGCTCGCGACAAGCACTAACAGCAGCTTAGTCAGAAAGAATTGAACGTTTCCTTGAACATCTTCGGGTGCGTCAAGTCGATTCAGCAAATCGGCGATGACCCACCAGATAACACCCGCGAAAACTACGCTGAGCAAAACGGACGCGATTAGCCAAGTACGAGCCCGGTCCTCGTGATGCGTCGCCTGCTCCCCAAAAATCTTGGCAAAGCTAGCGACACCAGTCTCGGCGGAAGCTTCCTTTTGCGCTTCAAGTATGGCGTCGCTTGAGTCCCTGTTGTCCTCTATCTGCTGCAGTGCCCTCTGGGCGTATTCGAGCGTGGACTGAAGCTCACCCGCTGCCCCGTACTTGTTGAGCCTGTGAACCTGAAGAGGCACGAACAACGGCTCATAAAGCTCTGCATAGGCTTCCGAAAACGCTCTCGCCAGCTGGTCCCTACTCTCCTGGGGGTTTGTGCCGGTGGGCGTGTAGTCGCGGATCGCCAGCACGCGCTCCACGAGTCCGGCCAACCGACTGAAAACTTGGTCCGCCTGCTGGGGAGTGAGACCGTCGACAAACTCCGGCGACTCTCTCAGGATTTCTACGTACTCGAACGTGCGATCAAGCAAAGAGCCGATGTCTTCAAAATTGAAGAACTCAACGCCGGTTCTCTTGAGAGTGTCGGGATCTACTCCCTCAAGTCGAGAGACGATCGCGCTCACTCGCTCGTTCACGAATTACACCCACGCGACATGCTGTGGCAGCTCCCTAATGTGTGCGCCTTCACATTCCCGCCGCGATTTGATCCTTCAACGCGCCCAACTTTGAGCCGAGCGCCCTGCGGACGTTCATCTCCACGTGGTATCGCTGCATGACTGCGGCAGTCAGTGCCTCCTCGTTCAGCGCCGCCTCTATCTGATCGGGTCGCCATTCTCGGCCTCCCTTGAGGGATAGGACACCGAGCACGGTCTCGACAAGAGCCTGCTCGAACCATTCATGGACGACGTCCACGATCACTTCCCTAGCCCCCGGCACGCGGTCGTACACCTTTTCCCAGCGACGGACCATGTCGCTAAAGACACGGAAGTCGGCGTTGGCGGGGAGCAGGTTTTGATCCGGGAGATACCGCGCCGCGCGGTCCTCCATATCGCCATTCGGGCGTCTTCCATCTTCCACGCTCACCCACTCCAGATCGGGGTGCGGGAAGTTAGGGACCTCGTTGGCAGGAGTTCCCGAGGGCGCCTGATGCAGCGCGTAGATGTTTCCCGTGGCGCCTCCTTTGCCGCCCCGACTTCCTCCGTTCGTGCCACGCTTTGTGCCCGCTGAAGCCGCGGGCCGTCCCCCTGGCGCCGATGTTGTGGGGTCGGCGAGAACGTTGCCGCTCACTGCTGGCTTGTATCTGGAGATCTTTAGAACTTCCGTGATTTTGGCAAGACGCTCGCGAATGGATTGCGCGTGATCCGAGCCCGCACCCTTAGCCGCGACTTCCTCGACGAGCTGCTTGATCGGCGTTGGCATCCGCTCCCGAAACTCGCTCGCCCATTGTTGCCAAGGCGCCGCGTCGCCGTCCACGATCAGGTGTGTTCTTGCGGTGTTCGTCTCCACTTGGACCGCCGAGGCGTCAGGCTCTACGTAAATAACGACGCGTTGCTGACCGAAGATGACGCCGAACTGCTGGAGGCGGTGGAAGGCAGCGCGACCTGACACGACTTCGTACAGCTCGTTCTTGTGCAGTAGCGCGGCATGTCCGTTCGCTAGATACAGCGTGCGATGCCACGTGTACGCACCTTCATCCTTCAGAATCCACCAATGGGCACGCGCTCCTGTCAGCCCGAGAACATCGGAGGCGACTGAGTGCTGTTCTAGGTAATCGTGCTGCCCCGTTACCTTCCTGCGGCCGGTCTTTCCATCGCCCCCCGAGGCCGGTTGAGTCCACGATTCCCTAGCGCGAACCGTTATTCCATCGGGAAACTCGAAGTAGCGTGTATTGAGGTAATAAGGCAGCCATCTCTGATCCGGGACGGCGGCACCCTTAGGTGGGTTCATCGTGTCGTAGTCGGCGTGCTGACCGAGCAAGATCACTTTCGTGCCGTGTTCCCCGAACTCGTCCGGCTTCACCTCTGCGCCCAGCTCGACGTAAGCGCCAAAAGATCCGTCGGGCCGAGGCCATTGCTTCAGGCCGTATTCGCCGGTGTTGGGATCCCGCCACAGATGGCACATCCAACCCTTGCCGTCTTTCCAGGAGACGTAGACAACGCCAGCGGGATTTCGCGTAGCGGCGGCGATCTTCGCCCCGACGCCGAAGTTGCCGGTGTGTGACTGAACCTGCGCGGAAGAGCTCAATGAGTTGATGTAGGCGAGCATTTCCTCGCCGTCCATCCCGATGCCGGTGTCAATGCAACAGACTTTGTAGACCCCGGTTTCCTCAAAATGCATCAAGTCGAAATCCCAGATCACCTCACCTGATTTCGGGAGGCCCCTGGAGATCGCGGCGAGATTCGCCTCGATCGCGTTCTGCGTGAGTTCCCGCACGAACTGCATCGGCGAGCAGTCCCGGCCCAGCCGCTCGAGCATGAAACCAAGGTTCTTCACGTTCATCGGCGTCGTCCCCAACGATTCGCTAACCGCAACGACGAACGCGGGGTCAACCGCGGCCCCGTTGGGGGCGTCAGGAACGTGGGCCGCGTCTGGCACGGCAGGGTCGGACATAAGTCCGCCTCCTTCCCTAGTCGGGAGCAGCAGGTTTTAGCGGCCACTCCGGTCTATGGCGGGTCGCTCGATGCGAGGCCGAAAGGAAGGCATAAGCCCTGCGATCGGATTCGCCGCAAGAAACCACTTTTGTCTACGGCATCGTACTGCCGCAGCTCCTGAGGGAACAAGGGGTAAGCCGGGCGCGCGGTGCAAACTTTCGCCGGTTAGCCCTCCAGGGTCTGGCAAACGAAGTGCCTGATCCGGCCCTGAGGGTCGAGCGCCTGAGACTCCATCCCGCAGGCCACACACCGCGCTCCCCTCAGCCCGGGATTGAGGCGCCAGCCCTCCAGCGGCTCGAAGACGGCGCTTCCGAGTTCCCTCTGGTCGGCGTCCAACTTGGAGTGCTCATCGATGAACCAGTCGAGCGCCTCATCCCACCGGGACTGCATTTCCCGGTAAAGGTCGGGGGCGGGATCATCGACGCTGTTGAGTCCGGGCAACACGTACCCCGGCATGTCCATGATTGCAGCGAGCCCGCCACGGTCGCGCCAGAAGCCGCCGTCAAGAAACTCGTATCCCCGTTCACGCATAGCCCAGATCACCTCGCCGATCGGACGCACTTTCGTCTCCGTCACCAGCTCCTCCCTTCTCCCTGACTAAGAGTCAACATCCATCTGCCGGGCCGGAGCCGGATTGCTTAAGACCCGACAGTCCGAAGGCCGCCGCGTTGCTCGAGACGTTCAAAGACCCGCGCAGGGGGTTCGACGCGGTCGTGATAGGCGAACCCGCGCGCGCCTTCTATGGGCAGCAGTTCGGACTCACCTTCCCAGTGTTCGTCCATTACGGCGTGGAGCTGTGGGTTCCCGAGGTCGGCGGCCGTGTCGATCCGGGGTCGGACGCCCACGACCTGGTCATGGCGCTGTACGGAGGAATGAGCAAGGGCGAGCGCAACAGGATCAAAGTACGAGTGCGCGCCGCGATGGCAACGCAAGCGCGGCAGGAGGGTCGCTTCCTGGGTGGCCGCCCGCCCTACGGCTATCGCCTCGGCGACGCTGGCCCGCACCCCAACCCCTCGAAGGCTGCGATGGGGGCCCGCGCGCACCGGCTCGAGCCTGACCCGGTGACGTCATCCGTCGTTGGCCGAATCTTCGACGAGTACATCTCGGGCCTCGGCCTCTATGCAATCGCCGAGGGCCTCACGCGCGACGGCATCCCCTCCCCCAGCGGGCACGACCCCGCGCGCAACCGTCACCGCGCGAGCGCGCGCGGCGCGTGGGGCAAGACGGCGGTCCGCGCGATCCTCCGCAACCCCCGCTACACCGGCCGAGAGGTGTGGAACAAACAGCGCCGCGACGAGGTGCTCGTGGACTGTCGAGGACGTTGCCGCGGGCCACCAGTCCAAGATGCGGTGGAACGACCCGAGTGAGTGGATTTTCTCCACGGAGGTCGCGCACGAGCCCCTAGTCTCGCCCGAGCAATTCGCGCGCGCCCAAGAGATCGCTCGGGCGGGGATGCGCCGCCCGATCACAAAGCGGCGGAGCAGCACGCGGTCCTACGTTCTCTCAGGCCTCATGTTCTGCGGCGTGTGCGGCCGCCGGATGCACGGCGCCTGCGTTCACGAGCGAAGCTACTACCGCTGCCTGTTCCCACGCGAGTACGCGCTCACGAAAGAGATCGACCACCCCCTCAGCGTGTACGTGCGCGAGGAGGCGGTCGTTCCCGAGCTCGATCGGTGGCTCGCCCAGGTGTTCAACCCGCGCAACGTCGACTCGACGATCGAGGCTCTCACCGAGGCCGCCCACCAGGCGCAACCCGAGGCGGCGCGACTGGACGCCGCGAGGAAGGTGCTGGCGGACTGCGACGGGCGGCTCGCCCGCTATCGGGCCACCCTCGAGGCCGGCGGGGACCCGAAGGTCGTGGCGGCCTGGATCGCCGAGGTCCAGGGTGAGCGGCTGCACGCCGAGCGGGAGATCGCCCGACACTCGGCCCACGCGCCGCTCGACGCCAAGGCAATCCGGGCGCTCGTTCGGGCCGTGCGCGATCCGGTCAGGATGCTGCGCAAGGCCGACCCCGCGCTGAAGGCCAGGATCTACTCGGAGCTTGGTTTGCGCCTCGAGTACCGGCCAGCGGAGGGCGCCGTGATGGTCGAGGCCATGCCGGTCACCTCGTATACGGAAGGACGTGTCGGAGAGGAGACTTGAACTCCTACGCCCCGCGAGGGGCACTAGGCCCTCAACCTAGCGCGTCTACCAATTCCGCTACTCCGACAGAAGGAGCGAGCTTAGTCCAGGGCCCACTCTTCGGCGTTCCAGAACGGCCCGTCGAGTCTGCCGTTCGGCTCGAATCCCACCACCCCGTCGTTCCACGCGAGGAAGCTCTCCACCGAGAACCTCGGGAGCCATGACAGGTCCTTTGGGACACGCCGTGGTTGCTGAAAGCTTGGGACTATCTCGCGA
>JBHELF010000153.1:0-11398 GCA_046263155.1 Actinomycetota bacterium | reverse complement strand
GCCATGATCACTGCTTCGCTTCCTTTACGTGTGGTGGTTTTGTGCTTCTCGATGGGATATCGAGTGATGTAGGCGCAAGACGCATAGCAAAATGGGTCCAAGTCGCATAGCTCGAACTACCTAAGGGAAACCTCGCGCTCCGGAGATTGCCGAACAATCGAGACTTCCGTTCGTTCTTCGGGGATTTGGTCTCTCATGAGAGACGCGATTTCCAAAGAACATCCAGGCCCAGACGAGCTAAATCGCTATTCGAAGCAGGCGAGGTGTCCGAATTGTCTTCTTTTTGCACCGGGCCGCGGATGACTTCTGCGCTCGGCAGGCGTTTCGCTAGTCGAGGGAACCAGCGCTTGGCCGGTTGCGTCCAAGCGAGCAGATCAATCAGTGGACGGCTCCGGCCGATATTAAGAAGATGAGGTCACCCATGCTCTGGAACGGAGAAGCACGTTCGAGACGACGGAAGAAGGCCGTGCGCGCTCTCGTCGTCGCGGCCACCATGACCTGTGTGGTGGCGGGTTTGCTCGCGGCCCCCGGCTTGGCTCAAACACCGACGCCCGATCAGTCACCGACGGCGGAACCAGAACCCACCGTGGGGACTGCGACGCCCGAGCCCCAGCCCTCGCCCGCGGGGACTTCGGATCTGGCCCTCGCGGCCACCGGGCCCTCCAGCGCTCCATCGGTTGGCAGAGACTTCGATCTGACATTCACGGCCCGCAACCGCGGCCCCGATGCCGCACCCGAGACGCAACTCTTCCTTTACTTTGCAGAGGATCTCGCGTACCGCGCCGCCCTCTCCTCCGATCCCAGCGATCAGTGCGTTTACGACGATGGGACGAGCCCGAGCCCCGGAGGTGAGCCAGAGCCCGGTGGCACCTCTTACCCCTATCGAGCTCCGGGAGTGACCTGCGCCCTCGGCACGACGGCGTCGGGCGCGGCAACGACGATCACTCTGAAGCTCAACCGCACCAACGCGCGCGAGGCCTTCGTGAGTGGGTCGCTCTCTTCTCCAAACGAGGATCTCAACTACGAGAACAACTACCGTGACGTCTCGATCCCCGCGGACACGTCCAAGCCGGCCGACGTCGGAGTAAAGCTGGACTCGCCGGCGTCCCCGAAAGTCAACTCGGACTTCGACTACGTGCTGACAGTCACGAACGAGGGCCCGTCGCGCGCCGAGAGCATTCGGCTGACGGATTCCTTCGCGCAGGGGCTTGAGTTCAAAAAGGCATCATCCAACGATCCCACCGACACCTGTACCTTCAAGGACTTCTCCGAAGAGGGCCCGCGCCCGATGGGCCCGGACACGGAGCCGGCTTACTACGGCTACAGCGAGCTGCGGTGCGAACTCGGATCGCTGGCTTCCGGTGAGAGTGCCGTGGTCACCGTGACCGCGACGCGAACGAGTCCCTGGGAGCTGTATCAGAGCGCGTGGGTCATGACGGCCAACTACGACGCCAACTACGAGAACGACTACGCGTACCAGACGCTGGCGGCCGACCCCTCGGTCACGTCCGACATGAAAGTGACGCAGACGGGGCCGAGCACGACGCCGCTCGTCGGTTCGAACTTTGACATCGTCTTCGAGGTGACGAACACCGGGCCGGCGCAGGCCAACGATTCGTCCCTGTCGACCTATCTGCCGGGAGGCTTCGAATTGGTCTCGGCCGTGCCCTCCGATCCCGCGGACGAGTGCAGCACAGAGAGCTCTCCGCCGCCGACGGTCCAGGACGGCTCGGCTCCTCCCGAAAGCCCCGAGAGCGCACCCATCTACTACGGCTACGGGGGCATCAACTGCTTCTTCGGCTCGCTGGCGCAGGGCGAGTCGGCACGCGCGACCATCACGATGAAGCGGACCAAGGCGCGCGAGAGCTGGCTGACCTCGTGGGTGTCCAGCTCGAGTTTCGACCCCAACTTCGACAACAACTTCGCCGAGACCCAGCTAGAGGCCGACAAATCCAACCCCACCGACGTCGTTGTGACCAAGACCGCGCCGGCGAATCCCGGCGTCGGCTCCGACTTCGATTACGTGGTGACCGTGACCAACCGCGGGCCCTCAGCCGCGAACGATGCGATGGTCATGGACTTTCTTCCCGACGGCGTCGACTTCAGGTCTGTTTCGTCCGGCGACCCAACCGACGAGTGTGTCGTCAACGAGTTTGGGTACGCCGAGCCGCAAACCGCCGAGTCGCCCAGGCCCGAGCCGAGTTCCTATCCGTACTACGCGTACCGTGAGATCAGGTGCAACCTCGGCACGCTCGCGTACGAGGAATCCGCAACCATCACTATCGCCGTTACCCGTGTGAGCGAGTGGGAGATGTGGAATACGGCCTGGGCGGAGATCTCGAACTACGACGAGAACTTCGAGAACGATTACGCCTCCGCGGTCATCAAGGGCAAAGCGTTTCCGGATGAGTGCCCGACGGGTGGCGAGCCTCCGCCCGAGCCCAAGCCCGCCGAGGGTGGCGTCGACGGATGCGATTCGTCAACCGATGCATGCGGCACCTCCGATTCGGATCGCATCGTCGTGGGCGACTGCCCGGCCGTTTCGGGAGCGGGTGCGGACTCGATCGAAGTCGCGGCGGCCAGCCGCACGAAAGACATCGAGGTTCGATCCGGCACCGGTGGCGATGAAGTTCAGGTCAATCTTCTGACCGGCACAGATAGGGTGCGCGAGATCGTCGTCCGTGCCGGCAAGGGAAACGACCACATCCAGGTCACCGGTGCTCCGGGCGTTGGAAACGCGCGCATCGTCATCTTCGGTGGCGAGGGCAAGGACACGCTGGATCTCGACGTGCCGGCGGAGGTCCGCGGACTCACCGTGGTCTTCCGGGGAGGCCCCGGCGCCGACACGACGCGCTCCTTCAGCTCGCTGTCCGCCCAAGGGAGTGCCGAACCCTTCGGCTACCGCGCGCTGGGCGGCCGCGGGGCCGACTCGCTACTGGGCGGCGGGGGCTCCGACGTCCTCTTAGGCCTTGCGGGCCGCGACTTCATCCAGGGAGGCGCGGGCGACGATCGAATCGTCGGCGGCGACGGCTCCGACGTCTGCCGCGATGGCCCCGGCCAAGATGAAGTGAGCCGCTGCTAACCGCTACGCCACGAAATCTCTGGCTTGAGTTTCGAAAAACGAGACTGTAGCCAGAGATTTCCCGGAACCGAGGAGGCAGCTAGCCGGGCCAGCCCTCGTGGTGCCGATGAAACTCGCGCACGTCGCCTGACGTTTTCGGCCCCAGCGTCTCGTTGCGTCCGGGCAGTTTCTTGCGCATCTCCTCGAGCTCTCGGCGAGTGAACTCACAGCGGTCCGTGATCGGCTCGACGTTGTAGAGCCGGGCGCCGTTCAACCCCAGGATCTTGTTCTTGATCTCCCGCGTGAGCTTGGGGTAGCCGTAGCGCTCCTGGAATTCCTCGCTGATGTCCAAAGCTCGCAGAGCCTGGATCTGATCTTGCGGCGATCCGTAGAAGAGGCAGTCGGTGCCCCAGAGCACATTGTCCTCGCCGACGTACTTCAGCAGCTTGCCGATGACATGTCCGGCCTGCTCGGGCGATCGCATGACATACCACCAGGTGGATCCCAGCTCGGCATAAACGTTTTCGTTCGCGCCGATCCCCGCGTCGCGCATCGATTTGATAAGTCGATTGATTCCGAATTCAGACGTCGCTTTCGTGTAGGGCCCCTCCGGCGGATGGGTGCTTTCGAAGCCTGAGTGGTAGACGACGAAGTTCGCGTTGGGATGCTTGCGCGCGGCCGGCCCGACGTCTGCCGGCGTGGCATATGGGCTCCGGCGAGAGAAACCTTTATGCGAGCAGATGGTCGGGACGCCGACCTCGATCGCTTTTTCGATGAACGCTTCACCGACTCGAGCTAGAGCCGGATCGCCGTCATCGAGCCTCCAGGCATCCCCGTTCTGTTCGTAGAGATCCGGGTAGTTCGTGAAGACCTTCCACGCCGCGATCGGGTGGCTCTCGACCGTCGCCTGCATGACGTCTAGGTTCGCTTGCAGCCGACCTACGTTCGGTAATGCCTGCGCGTGCATCAGCAGCCGCTCGTCGCGGCACAGCGCCTCGACCAGCCGACGAGTCTCCTCCATCACCGCGAGCGACAGCGGACTGCCCTCGGGTGCAATCGGCAGAGAGGAAAGCACGGCCATGGTCGTATCGCTGCGAACGAACATGAGCTCCAGGAAGTGTTCCATCGAGAAGCACGCGCGCGGGTCGTCCTCCTCCGGGCAGTTCATCTGCGGAAATACCTGGCCGAAGAAGTACTCGCCGCGGGTCGCGGGGTTGAGGTCGTATTCCAACAGGTGGCCCTGAATGTCGAAGACGAACTCCTCCCCGCCCAGTACGTCTCTCGCCGCGTCGGGGTCGGTCGTCGCCTCGGTTGGGATGGGATAGCGGCCGCCCGGAGCCCGACGCGCGGACTCGCGCGTGCATGCATCGAGGACGAGCAACGTTGTGGCAGCTCCACATAATGAGAGCAAGAACTCTCTCCGGCTCATTCCCGTGCGGCGAGCGTTGTTCTCGCACTCTGCCCGAGCTCTGCGAATTACTTCGAGGTGAAAATCGCTTAGCGGTTCCGGGTCGTACTCGGCGTTAGAGCAAGGGCCGAATTTGATCGGCAAACCCGGGTCTTCCTCGCTCCATTCCATAGCGGCTCCAACTAGCGCCTAGCTCCTCCCACTATGGACGAAGGGGCGGGGGGACGCGTTGCCCCACGCTTGGGGTGAGAGTCCCGACCGGCTGGGTAGGTACACCCCGATGGAGAAGCGTCGCCCGCCGGGAACGCTTCAGCAAAGCAAGCAAGAGAGGTGAATCCCATGGCAAGACGACTTTTGGTTCTCGCGCTCGCCGGGATCCTTGCCGCGGCCACCCTCCTGGCTGCTTCCGCGGGAGCCGAGGCCCGCCGCCAGCCGTTGCAGGGGCTGGGCGAGGGACTGGAGTTGATCGCCAACATTCCTTACACGGGCGGCACGGATATGGAGTTTCTGACGATAAAAGGACGCGACTACGCGTTTGCCGGGCAATGGCAGTCTGGCTCGACGCCCGGTGCATTGCACGCCATCGACATCACCGACCCAGAACATCCCAAAGAGGTCGCGACCCTCGGGTGCTCGATGAGCCAGGCAGACATCCAGATAGCCGCGGACAAGAAAACGCTGATCATGGCCGCCGACCGCAGCGGGGGTCCCGAATCGTGCCTGATAGTGGGCAAGGCGGGCTTCATGACCGTCGACATCTCCAATCCGAGAAGACCGGTTCCCCTTGGGGTTGCCGAGATACCCCGAGGGTCGCACAACACGACGGCCCACCCGACCAAGCCTTACGTCTACAACTCCGACTCTGAACTGACTCCTGCGGGCGAGATCCAGATCTGGTCGATCAAGAACCCTGCGAAGCCGAAGCTCGTCAACACGATCCCGAGCATGCCTCACAGCCCGCATGACATCGGCTTCAATAAGGATGGAACGCGTGCGGTGACGGCCGCCATCTCGCACTTCGACATCTTCGACACGAGCGATCCGGAGAACCCAGAGCTTCTCTTCACGGGCCAATGTCCGGGGTGTTCGATTACGCACGACGCGAAGTTCACACCGGACGAAACCCACGTCGTCATCGGTGACGAGGGTGGAGGCGGTGCGCCATATCCCTGTCCCGGAGGTGCTCTCTACTTCTACGAATTGCAAGGGACAAAACAGCAGCCCGTGCCTGTGCTGACCTCGATGTTCGAGCCCCAGGAATTGCTTATCGCACGCGGCCAGTCCGGTCTCGGCGGCTGCACGTCGCACGTATTCGACATCTCCGATGATGGAAAACAGATCTCGATCTCGTGGTACACGGCAGGCACTCACTATCTCGATGTCTCCAACCCCGTTGGCTTGACTGTGGGAAGCTTGGGTGTGGGTGTAAAAGAGCTCGGTTGGTTTATTCCGGAGAACGCCGACAGCTGGTCGTCGAAGATGTACAAGGGGCCTTACATCTATTCGAACGACCTCAACCGCGGCTTCGACGTTTACAAGATTACCGCCGAGCGTCCTTGAGGTCGCGACACAGAAAAGTCTTCGGTGCGGCCGCGTGCGCATCGTCCCTGCTTGTACTCGCGCTCTCAGGTCCCGCAGATGCGGACCGTCGACACGCGCCGCTGCAAGGTGAGGGTGAGGGCCTCGAGCTCATCGCGAACATCCCCTATGACGGCGGCACCGATATGGAACTGCTCACTCGCAACGGCCGGGATTACGCGATCACTGGGTCGGAGAGCATGCTCGGCGACGGTGGCATGCGGGTCATCGATGTGACCGATCCCGCAGAGCCCAAGGTCGTCGCGTTTCTGAGATGCGTCCTGAGGCAGAACGACGTCCAGATCAGTCACGATCAAAAGACGGTCATGCTGGCCCAAGATGCAACCGGGCGTCCGGATGCATGTCTTGCCTTCGGCAAGCGCGGCTTCATGACGGTCGACATAACGAATATCAAGAAGCCCAGGCCGATCGGCTTCGCCGAGAACCCGGACGGCTCGCACAACACCACGGCCCATCCGACCAAGCCCTACGTCTACAACTCGAGTTCCGGTGAGAGGCTCGGACCCGTTCACATCTGGAGCATCAAGAATCCTGCGAGGCCCAAGCTGGTCGGGGAGTACAGGCCGCTTGGCTCCGCTCCCCACGACATTTCGTTCAACAAGGACGGATCCCTGGCGGTCCTCGCCGGAGACGACCAGAACATCGAGGTCCTCGATACGAGCGATCCCGAGGCCCCCACTCTGCTCACGGTGATGTTCTGCGTCGACTGCCAGCTGACTCACGACGCCAAGTTCACGCCGGACAGCCGATACATCGTCGTCGGGGATGAGGCGAGGGGGGGACAGCCGTTCCCCTGTCCGGGAGGAGCCCTGCACTTTTACGAGATACAGGGAACCAAACAACAGCCGGTGCTCGTGATGGTCGGCGTCTACGAACCGAACGAAATCCTCTTTGCCACGGATCAGCTCAACTCCTGCACCTCGCACGTCTTCGATATCTCCGATGACGGAACCCGGCTAGCGATCTCCTGGTATTCGGCGGGGACGCGCTATCTCGATATCAGCAACATGCAGGGCATCGGTTTCGGAACGATGGGCCCCGGCCCGCACGAGATCGGCTGGTTCGTGCCCGAGAACGGCGACTCGTGGTCGTCGAAGCTGTACAAGGGCCCATACATCTATTCGAACGATCTCAACCGCGGGTTCGACGTCTACAGGATCACCGCCGAGTAACCGCTCAAGCCCCCCTCCAAGGGGATACTGAAAAGATGGTCCAGGCCGAATTCGTAGAGCTGCGCGGCCAGAAGACGCGCCTCGCGGACGTAGGGACGGGACCGCCGGTCGTGGTCTTGCATGGATGGGGCGGTCGGATTGAGTCGATGACGCCTCCCATCTCATGCTTGTCCGAGCACCACCGGGTGTTGGCGATCGACCTTCCCGGCTTCGGGGAGGCACCCGCTCCGGCCGGCGATTGGACCACGGCAGACTATGCCGTCTTCCTGCGCGATCTCCTTACCGAGCGAGGCGTCGATACCGCGCACTTCGTCGGTCACTCCTTTGGCGCAAAGGTTGCTCTGTATCTCGCGGCGACCCACGAGCGCAGCGTCGACAAGCTCGTGCTCATCGGTTCGTCGGGATTGCGCAGCGCGCCGTCGATGAAGGCGCGGCTGAAACGAGGCCTATCTCGTGCGGCGCGCACCTCCGGATACCTCGGCCCTCCGGGGCGCGCGTTGCGAGACACGATCTACGGGCGTATCGCCTCGCAGGACTATCGCGAGGCGGGACCGATGCGAGGTGTTCTCGTGAGGGTCGTCAACGAAGACTTCGCCTATCTCCTGCCGCGCGTCAAGGCTTCGACCTTGCTGGTATGGGGGAGTCGTGACGACGCAGTCCCTCTGGCTCATGCCAGGCAGATGGAGCGAGCCATTCCCGACGCGGGTCTCGTCGTCTTCGAGGGAGCGGGTCATTTCGCCTACCTGGACGAACCAGATCGGTTTTGCCGGATCGTGCGACATTTCCTCGCCCCCGGCTGACCCTGATGCACGGCGAGCCGTTCTCCGGCTATACGTTGCTGCTTCGCACCGTTCTCTATGGGTTCACGCCTGCATTTCTCCTCTGGCAGCACCTGCGCGGTCGCCGCGCGCTGCACATCTTTCAGCTAGAGGGCTATCGACGAGGACGCTTTCTGGACTGGTGCGGTCGCGATCGCAGGCGGGCGCTTTTCTTGACGAGCCACCCGGCGAAGAAGCCGCTGGTGATGACGGGTCGGGCCTGGCGTCTGCTGGCGACCACGCTTGTGCTCACGGGAGTGGTCGTGCTCGTTCCGACGGGGGCCGTCCACGTCGCCCTGGGAACTCCCGCCGACCTCTTGAGCTGGCTGGCGCTGACCGCGGGCGCATTCCTAGGACTGCCCTACCTCGTGGTGGCCGCCGACGTTTTGCTCGCGCCGGTGCAACGCACCATCAACGCCCGCTACCTGCGCGCGGCCCGCAACAAGCTTCAGACCTACGCGCCTGCGGTAGTCGGCATCACGGGCTCGTTCGGAAAAACCTCCACGAAGTTCGCCATAGCTGCCCTGGCGGGGCCGACCGGGAGCGTGCTGGCGACGCCCGCCTCCTACAACACGCCCCTCGGAGTTGCCCGGGCGATCAATGAGGGGCTCGAAGCCGATCATCGAGTGCTGGTCGTCGAAATGGGCGCCTACGCGGTGGGAGACATCGGGGAGCTGTCCGAATTCGCGAGGCCAAGTATCGGAGTGCTGACGTCGATCGGCCCCGCCCACCTGGAGCGTTTCGGCTCGCTCGAAGCCATCTCGCAGGCCAAGTACGAGTTGATAGAGAGCCTTCCCTCCGAGGGGGTGGCCGTGATGAATTGCGACGATCCCCAGGTGCGCGTGCTCGCGGAAGCCACGAAGCGCGTGCGTGTGATTCGCTACGGGACTCAGCGCGGGGGCCGGCCGGACATAACCGCGCGCGACATAAAGGCCACCGCGAGGGGAACCGCTTTCGAGCTCCTGGACGAAGAGCGCAACAGGATTCGAGTGATCACCCGTCTTCTGGGGGCCTTCGCCATCGGCCACATCCTTGCTGCCGTTGGAGTGGCACGTGTCCTCGGACGTTCTCTTGAGGAACTCAAGGGACCGATCGAGGACCTGGAACCGACGGAGCATCGATTGCAATTAATCGAGGGTGCGGGTGGCGTCACCGTGATCGACGACGCTTACAACTCGAATCCGGAGGGGGCCGCGGCGGCGCTCGACGTCCTCGCCGCGCAGCCGGGCAACCAGAAGGTCGTCGTCACGCCGGGAATCATTGAGCTCGGCCCCCTTCAATTCGAAAGCAACAGGAACTTCGGCCTCCAAGCTGCGGCGGTGGCGGACACTCTTGTCGTCGTCGGCGAGACCAATCGTGCTGCGCTCCTCGCCGGCGCGAATGCAGCGAGCGATGGGGCGGTGATCGTTATCGTGGACTCCCTGGACGCGGCGACGGAGAAGTTGAAATCGCTCCTCAGACCGGGCGATGTCGTGTTGTTCGAGAACGATCTGCCGGATCAATACGAGAGCTAGAGGCTTCGGTCCGCTTTCGGAAGGGTGCTCAGCCATTGACGAGAACTCCTTAGAGGGTGGCAAACAGAGAGGTGCTCCGGGAGGAGGCCGAAGGTGGACTCGATTCAGCACGAAGGAACCTGGTGGCACCGAACTGAAGATGGACGAATCCTTCGGTTCGATCAGGCCTCCGGCCAATGGCACGAGTGGCGGCCGGGGTACCCGGGCACTCCGCCTCCTCAGTTCGTGGGCCACGCAAGCGCATCCCCACCCTCGCCTCCAGCTTCCGTCTCGACTCCGCCGACCGTTCAATCCAGGCCAATACGGAGCAAGAATCAAACCGGATTGATTGTCGGTGTAATTGCTCTCGCTGGTGTGGTCGTCATAGTCGCTCTAATTGCTCTTCGTCAAGATGACACAGGCGGGGGCGTCGGAGGAATAACGGATCAGTTATCGAGCGTCCTCAAGGATGCAGCTACTGCGGAAGAGAGCTTCGCGACCGAGAGAGGTGCTTATACAAGTGATATAGGCCAGCTTCAATCCTATGGATTGGTCGTTCCGATAGGAATTCAGCTCACCATTGTTGGCGCAGATGAGAGCGGTTTCGGGGGCTATTGCATTGAGGCATCTGACGCAACCGGAAACACGGGGCACTATGACAGCGACATCGGAGTCCCGGAGGCAGGGTCGTGTTAAGCCCCGCCTAAGAGGAGTTGGCGGAAAGGTTCATCTTGGACAGCATTGAACACGCGGGACATTGGTGGACCCGCAGCGCTGAGGGGAAGCTGTTGCGCTACGACCTCGCTCAACAGGCGTGGGTGCCCTGGGCACCTGGTGATATTGGCGTACCGCCACCTCAGCTGACTGGTCCACCTGCTCCCCTTGCTTCGGGCGCGCCCCCTTCTCCAATCCCCAGCATCCTCGCGGCATCGACTGGGACCTCGCCATACGGTCCTCCCAGCCCAGTCGAGACGAAAGTGTCCGCCGGAGGACCCGCTGGAGCAGTCATCATGGGTGGGGCGCTGATCGGCGTCGGCTCCTTCTTGCCATGGATCAGTCTGAAAACTGGGTTTGGTTCCATCACTAAGAGTGGAATGGAGGGTGGAGATGGCTACATCACTCTGGTGGCTGGAATCGTGGCTGGGCTCGTGGGTGTGGCCGCCCTCTCGTCGAAGCTCGGAAGTGGGATCGCGCTTTTGCCGATCATCGCAGCTCTCATTGCGGGAGCTATCGGCCTAATCAATCTAGTGGATATACAGGGCCGGGTAGAAGAATTCAACGTCACTGCAGGGCAATTTGGCGCCGGTTCACTGGGGTCAGGACTGGGAGCGATCTTGGTGGGGTCTCTTCTTTGCCTTGTCGCCGGAATCATGCTCCGCTCTCGAGTCGGCGACTGATTCGTCATGTCGGGCGAAGGCAATGCCGCCGGTACCCTGATGCTCATCGTCGTGATCGGCACCTCGATCTGGGTTGGGCTAGACGCGAGCAGTATCAAACGGAAATATGGCCATGGGCCCGGCGGAACTTCCCCTGCCGCGTGGGTAGTCGGATGTCTGCTTCTATGGATCATTTTCTTTCCGATCTATCTAGTGAAGCGATCCAGCTCGCCGGCGAGCCGCCTAGCTCCTTCAACCGGTGTTCAAGCAACCCGTGAATGTCCTCATTGCAAATCGTCGATCCGACGCGACGCGGGCGTGTGTCCATATTGTCAGCGTGCTTCGATCCCATGGATATTCGACGGCAGGTATTGGTGGACGAAGAACGATCTAGGAGAAGACTTCTGGCTTGATGAGAGGACAAATCAATGGGTGCGCCACGTCCCCGCACCGGCTCCGCCTCCGTCAGGC
>JBHELF010000152.1:0-25589 GCA_046263155.1 Actinomycetota bacterium | reverse complement strand
CGTCAGAGTGGTCCGCGCGACCGCAATCGCGATGATCACAGCGACGATTCCGATGACGGCCCCGCCGGATCCAGCCGACATGAAGCGGCGACGACGGGCCACTGCCTTTCTCTGACGGAGTGCGCTGGCGCGGGGGCCCGTGCGTCCGGGCAACCCTTTCGGCACGGGGGGCAGTCGATGACGGCCGATCGACCGTTTGCGTCGCTCAGGCACGTTCGCGGCTCCCGACGTAAAGCCCCTGCTCCCTGATGTAGGTGGCCACCTGGTGGGGCACCAGGAAATAGATCGGCCGCCCGGCTCGAACCCGGTCGCGGATGTCGGTGGACGAGATCCTGATCTCCGGCATCTCCATCAGCTCCACCTTGGGCCACCCCTCCGCGGGCGCGAGGTCCTCGAGATTATGTCCGGGACGCGTCACCGCGATCAACGACGCGAGCGGACGTAGGTGCTCGAGCCCGTGCCAGCTGCCGAGCTTCAAAACGGCATCGGCCCCGATGATGAAAAAGAGCTCGACAGCAGCGCCGTGAAACTCGCGCAGCGACGCCATCGTCTCGTATGTGTAAGTCGGGCCCTTGCGATCGAGCTCCATTCGGGAGACCGCAAAGCGGGGATGAGACGAGGCTGCGAAAGTCGCCATGAGGAAACGGTCCTCGGCATCGGAATAGAAGTCTTTCTGCCAGGGTCTGGCCGCCGGAATGAAGATGATTCGATCCAGCTCAAACTGATGGAGCGCTTCGGACGCGGCGACGAGATGACCGAGATGGATGGGGTCGAATGTCCCGCCCATGATGCCCAGCCGATCTGCGCCGGATGAAGAATCTGTTGCCACCACGCTAGCTAAACCGAAAAGCCGACCGAACTGGCGGAACCCAGGTGCCCTAGCTGCGGACTTGCCCCTCGCCCCAGACCACGTATTTGACGCTCGTCAGCTCCCTTAGACCCAGTGGCCCTCGGGCATGGAGCTTCTGGGTGGAGATTCCGATCTCAGCTCCGAAACCGAACTCGCCTCCGTCCGAGAAGCGGGTGGAGGAATTGATGAAGACGGATCCGGAGTCGACCTCCGCCGCGAACCGTCGGGCAGTCGAGACGTCCTGGGTGACGATCCCCTCGGCATTGGAAGTCCCCCAACGGTTGATATGCGTAATCGCGTCCTCCGCCGAAGGCACGACGCGAACGGCCAGGATCAAGTCGAGATATTCGCGGGCCCAGTCCTCGTCGGTGGCCTCCGCGGCAGTGGGAAAGATCTGACGCACCCTCGAGTCGCCGCGAATCTGGACGCCTCGGTCGGCCAGTGCCTCCAGTGCACCGGGCAGCCACTTGTCCGCGAGTTCCTCATGGACCAGCAACGTTTCGATCGCGTTGCACACACTCGGCCGCTGCGTCTTGGCGTTCAGAACGATCGAGGTCGCCATCTGCGGGTCGGCGGCGCGATCCACATAGAGATGGCAGTTGCCGTCTCCGTCGATGATGAAGGGAACTGTGGCGTTCTCCTCAATGGCTCGGATTAGTGCAGGGCCTCCACGCGGGACCACCAAGTCCACGACGCCCTTAGCGCGCATCAACTCGATGCCGGACTCTCGGCTGGGATCGTCGACGAGCTGCAACGCGTCGCCGGTTACTCCAGCCGAGGCAATGGCTTCGCGAAGCAGCTTCACGATGGCAACGTTTGACTCCAGGGCGTTCGACGGTCCACGCAGCACGCACGCGTTCCCGGACTTGAGACAGAGACCGGCTACGTCCGCCGTAACGTTGGGCCGCGCCTCGTAGATCACCGCGACCACTCCGAGCGGGACGCGCACCTTCTCGACGAGCAAGCCGTTCGGCCGACGCCAACCCTCCACGACCTCCCCGATCGGATCAGGCTGTGCTGCTATGGCGCGCAGCGCTGCAGCCATCGCATCAACGCGACTCTCCGTGAGCGTCAGTCGGTCGACCAGGCTCTTCGGCGCTCCCGCAGCTTGTGTCCGCTCGACATCCCGCCGATTGGCGGCCACGAGCGCCGGTTCCGCCCGTTCGAGCGCGGCCGCCATGGACAGAAGTGCCGCGTTCTTAACCTCTGTGGGGAGACGGGCCAGACTGGTGGCGGCCGTGGCGGCTCGCCGACAGATCTCCTGAACGTCACTCACGCTTCGTCTCCCGCCGTTGGATTGGCCTCGAGCACGATCAGTTGATCGCGGTGGATCACCTCTTTGCCCGCCAGCTCGGCCGTTGAACGTCCTCGCGCTTGATCCAGTTCGTGCGAGTCGTAGCGTACCAAGCCGCGCGCGAAGACTCGCCCGTTCCCCGTTGCGACATCGACTGTGTCCCCCGCTCTAAATGCCCCGCGTACCTCCAAGACCCCAACAGGCAAGAGGCTGCTTTTACGCTCGGTTACGGCCTTATGTGCGCCCTCGTCGACGAAGATCGTGCCGCGAGGAGGTTGACCAAACGAGATCCATAAGCGCCGAGCCGAAGCTCGGGTCGGGTGTGGGTGGAAATAAGTCCCGACGGATTCACCGCGTGCGACTCTGTGGACGACGTCCCGATCCGCGGCATCGGCCACAACCACCCCAACCCCGGAGAACGTCGCCACCCACGCGGCTGCGATCTTCGAGGCCATGCCTCCGCTCGCGAGGTCGGATCCACGTCCACCGGCAGCCCGTTCAAGTTCGGGAGTGATGCGTTCGACCTCGTCGATGATCGGCGCATCCGGATTGCGCCGGGGATCGGCCGCGTGGAGTCCGCCGGCGTCGGTCAGAAGAAGGAGGAGCTTGGCACGGGCGAGGTTTGCGACCAAGGCAGCCAGGAGGTCGTTGTCTCCAAATCTGATCTCGTCCACTGCGATGGTGTCGTTCTCGTTGACTACAGGGATCGCAGTGAGATCGAACAGCTTCTCCAGCGTGTTGCGGGCGTTCAGGTATTGCTGACGATGCATGAAGTCGTAGCGAGTCAGTAAGAGCTGCGCCACCACCTGACCGTGAGTCGCGAACAGCCGCGCATAGGTCTCCAGCAGTCGACCCTGCCCTACCGCGGCCGCAGCCTGGAGAGAAGGAATATCCGAGGGCCGGGTCCTTATCCCGAGCGGGCCCAGACCGGCAGCAATCGCTCCAGAGGAAACAAGAGTTACGCGGCAACCGCGGGCGTTCAACTCTGAGATCTGCTCGCAGAGCTGCGCCAGCCGAGCCTCGTCGGGTTTGCCGTCGGCGCCTACGAGCGAGGCCGTCCCGATTTTGACCACGACGCGGTCGGGGGCCTCGAGATTAGGTCTCGTCATCGCCCTCGCCCTCCGGCAGGAAGTCAAAAGCTGTTTTCCCGATGCGCACTTCATCCCCCCGTTTGGCACCGGCGCGGCCTAACTCTTTCTCCACGCCCAAAGAGATCAATCTTCGCTGCAGCCGCGCCACGGCCTCATCGTTGTCCATGTCGGTGGCAGCGACTGCGCGTTCCACGGCGCTACCCGTGACCCGCCAACCCGAACCCTCCGCAACGACCTTAATCGCGTCCATCGGGACGACGTGGCGAACATAGCCGGCAGCGGGCGGCTTTGTGGCGCGTTCACGAGCAACGATCTCCACCAGCACGTCCAAGAAGGTGTCGAGACCCTCGCCGGTCACCGCGGATCTCGGCAGAGCATCGGGTTCGCGCGCCTGGACCGAATCGAGGTGATCGCGCGCGACGTCGATCTTGTTCGCGACGACCAGGCCCGGACGCGCCGCCAATTCGGCGTCGAAAGCCTCGAGCTCACGCCGCAGCACGGTCGTATCGAGCGCGGGATCACGATCGGTCGCCGCGAGATCCACGACGAAGACGAATACGGCCGCGCGTCTCACATGCCGAAGGAATTGATCACCGAGGCCCTTGCCCTCGTGGGCGCCGGGGACGAGGCCGGGAATGTCGGCTACCACGAACGAGGTCTCCGCCCGGCTCACGGATCCCAGATTGGGGACCAAGGTCGTGAACGGGTAGTCCGCGATCTTGGGACCTGCCGAAGAGATGCGCGAGATCAAGGTCGACTTTCCCGCGTTGGGGAAACCCACGAGCCCGACGTCTGCCAGCAGGCGGAGCTCGAGCTTCAACCACCGTTCCGCGCCCGGCTCTCCGTTTTCCGCAAACGCAGGCGCGCGCCGCACGGCGGATGCGAAGCGAGCATTGCCTCGGCCTCCCCGTCCACCGCGGGCCGCCACGAACTCGTCCCCCTCATTGGCCAAGTCGGCGAGCAGAACGCCTTCCTCGTCGTATACGACCGTGCCGACCGGAACGTGAACGATGCGGTCGGCGCCGCGGTGCCCGTGGCGGCGCTTTACTTGCCCGTGACCCCCTCGCTCCGCCTTTACGTGCGGATGGTCTCGCAGCTCGAGCAGGGTTCCAACGGAGGGATCCGCGCGAAACACGACGGTTCCTCCGTCGCCTCCGTCCCCCCCATCGGGCCCGCCTTTGGGCTTGTAGGGCTCGCGATGCCAGGCAACGATCCCGTTACCTCCCGCGCCCGCGCTGACTCTGACCTTCGCCTCGTCGACAAATGCCACGGGGCCTCCATTGCGTGTCGCGAATCAAAAAGGGGTCCCATTGGGGACCCCTCGCAACCCAAACAGAAGAAAGTTTTACTCATTCACAATGCTGACGACTCGCCGGCCGCGAAGCCGGTGCCAGTTCACGGTGCCGGCGGCGGTCGCAAACAGCGTGTCGTCGGCGCCTCGGCGCACGTTGTCGCCGGGGTGAACCTTGGTCCCCCGCTGACGCACGAGGATCGCTCCTGCCTTCACCTCCTGGCCTCCGAAGGCCTTGACGCCCAGCCGCTTGGACTCCGAATCTCTCCCATTCCGCGAGGAGGCCGCGCCTTTCTTATGTGCCATCTCAGTTCTCCTTCTCGTCCGCCGGTTCGGCGGTCGCTGCGGCCTCGCCCTTCGAGCTCTTGGCCCGGCCCGCCGTCAACTTGATATCGGCAATTTCAACCGCTGTGTAGCGCTGCTTATGCCCGGTGTTTCGTTTGTAGCCGCTTTTGTTGCGGAACTTGAAGACCTCGATCTTCGGGCCGCGCGACTCTCCCACGACGCGAGCGGTAACCCGGGCGTCGGCCAGCTTCGACTTATCTGAATGGGTCTTGCCCTTGTCATCGACGACGAGCAGAGGGACGAAACTGACTTCGTCTGAGTCCTTCAGACGCTCAACCTCTATGACGTCGCCCTTAGCGACCTTGTACTGCTTTCCGCCCGCGCGGATGATCGCGTACACGTAGCTCCTTAGTGGAATTGCGTTTCCGAATGAACGCCCAGGATACCAGAGCCGCCCCCGAGCCAGAGTGCTGGGAGCGGCGATCGTTGACCGCTCATCAGTCCACGTCGTGAATCAGGATCCCGCGACCCTCGCAGGTGGGACAAGGATCGGAAAAGGCCTCGAGGATGCCGGCCGAGACGTTCTTGCGCGTCATCTGAACTAGGCCCAGCGGGGTTATGTCGAAGACCTGAGCACGGGTGCGGTCGCGATCGATCTCCTGGCGGAACTTTCGCATCAGCTCATCGCGATTCCCCGTGTTCTCCATATCGATGAAATCGATGACGATGATTCCTCCGATATCCCGAAGCCTCAGCTGGCGGGCGATCTCTACGCCGGCCTCGAGGTTGGTCCGGAACACGGTCTCTTCGAGGTTCGACCTTCCGACGAACTTGCCCGTATTCACATCGATCACCGTCATGGCCTCGGTTCGATCGATGACGATGTGGCCTCCGGAGGGCAGCCAGACCTTGCGATCGAGCGACTTCCTGATCTGCTCCGACACGCGGAACTGCTCGAAGATCGGAAGCGGGCCGGAGTGAAGCTCGAGACGATGATCGAGATCAGGCGTCGTCACCCGTATGTAGGCACGAAGCTTCGACTCCAGCTCCACGTCGTCGACGACACATTGCAGGACGTCGCGGTTGAAAAGATCGCGAATGACTCGGAGCTCGAGTTCGGGTTCGTGGTAAAGCAGGGCGGGTGCCTTAGCGCGCTTAGCCTTGTCGTTGATCTCGCTCCACGCTTCCGCCAGACGTTTCAAATCGCGCTCCAGATCTTCCTTCGAAGCACCCTCTGCAACGGTACGAACGATCACGCCGTGTTCTTCGGGTCGCAGTTCCTGCGCGATGTCGCGCAGGCGCAAGCGCTCGGAATCGGGAAGGCGCTTAGAAACGCCCAGCGTGCGTGCCCCCGGAACGAGAACGAGGTGTCGCCCCGCGAGCGAGACCAGCGCCGTGAGCCTGGGTCCTTTCGAACCCATTGGGTCTTTCGTAACCTGGACCAGAATCGCCTGACCCGGCTTCAGCACCGTCTCGATGCGCGGGACCTCATCTCCGTCCTCCCCCTCGATGCCTACCTCGGACGCGTAAAGGACGCCGTTGCGTGCTTCGCCGATCTCGACAAAGGAAGCGTCCATTCCGGGCAAGACGTTCTGAACCTTGCCGAGATAGACATTTCCTACGAGAGAGCGAGCCTCAGCGTGAGCGACGTAGTGCTCGACGATCGCACCTTTTTCCAAGATGGCGATCTGAATCGCCTCAGCGGTGCCATGCACGAGCATGACCCGCTCGGCCGCGCCCTCGACGGTCTTTCGAGGTCGTCTTCTGGCGGGCCTTCGGCGACCACGAGTGGTGTCGGATGAGCGTCGTCCGCTGGATGGCTGCGCAATGACGAGATCCTGTGCCGGATCGATCCGGGCGACGTCTGCGGCCTTCTCGCGCCGCCGGGGAGCCGCGTCGCTCACAGGAATCTCCGCATATGGATATTCAGTAACAGGCCGACGGCCAAATAGTTAGTTAGCAAGCTTGATCCTCCAAATGAGACGAACGGAAGCGGGACGCCCGTGATGGGCATGATTCCCATCGTCATTCCTACATTCACGAAGAGCTGGAACGCCCACAAAGTCCCGATGCCCGCGGCAACGAGCGTGCCGAATAGGTCTCGGGACAGAGTCGCTATGCGAAGCGCGCGCCAGATCAGGAAGGCGAACAGCGCGAGGAGTGCGGCAGAGCCCACGAACCCCAGCTGCTCCCCCACCGCCGTAAATATGAAGTCGGTGTGCTGTTCCGGTACGAAGTCGAGCGTGGTCTGCGTGTTCTCGCCCTGTAGGCCCTTGCCGGTGAAAGCCCCAGAGCCGATCGCGATCTTTGATTGCGTCAGGTTGTAACCGATGGACTGAACATCCGGATCGGGATCCAAAAACGCGGTGATCCGGTTGAGCTGGTAGTCCTTCAGCAAGCCTGCTTGCAGCACCGTGGCGACGAGTGCGATGCCCACCGCTCCCAAGGCTAGGAAATGACGCAACTTCGCTCCGGCCACCAACAGCAGGGCCCCGAGCAACGCTACGAAGACGATCATCGTTCCCAGGTCGGGCTCGAGATAGATGAGCGTCGCAGGAACCATGACGACCGCGCAGCAGATCGCGATATCGCGCCCCAGAAGATCTGCCTTTCGCTCGGCGAGATAGGCCGCCAGCGCCACGATCACGGCGATCTTGGCGAGCTCAGACGGCTGTGCTTGGAAGGCTCCGAAATTGATCCACCTTCGAGCGCCTGATTGAACCTCGCCCAAGGGTGTCAAAACGATAACCAGCGCAACGATCGTTGCGGCATAAATGAAAGGAGCGAAACCACGGAAGTGGCGATAGTCGAAGAAGCTGATGAAAAGCAACAGCAGAGCTCCCGCCGCCATGTAGGCGATCTGCCTTTTGAAGTACGTGTTGGGGTCAAGCCCCGCCTGTTCCTGTTGACTGGCCGTTGCCGAGAGAACCATCAAAGCTCCGAACGCCGAAAGCATCAAGGTCGTCAGCAACAGCGTGGGATCCAAATGACGGATGGGAGCCTTGCGCGCCATCCGTGCTGAAATGGGCTCGCCCCCGATTCGATCGACGGCTTCTTCAAAAGCTCCCTCGAAGGCCATTAGCCCGAGAAGTCCTGACCCAGGCGGACGTCGGTGACGTCGTCCAGTTCGAAGATCCCTTCCCAGATCTGACGCGCAATGGGGGCCGCGGTCTCTCCTCCGTGCCCGGCTTCCTCGACATAGACCGAGATCACGTAGCGAGGGTCGTCCGCCGGGCCGTAGGAAACGAACCAGGAATCGTTTAGTCCTGTTTCGCCTCTTTCGGCTGTCCCCGTCTTGCCGGCGATGGGATAAAGGTCCAGGGGGAATCCGGCGAACGCCCCCGTCGCCGTGCCATCCGATCCGGAAATCACACGCTCGAGTCCCTCGCGCATGAGCGCCAGCTCGGTAGGGTCGAGGGGAAGCCGGGCCGCCGACCGGGCATCGAACTCGCGAATCACTTTCTCCTCGCCGTCATCAGTTCGGACGAGCCTGAGGGCGAGGCGCGGCTCCCACACAGTTCCACCGTTTGCAATCGCGGTGTAGGTAACTGCCATCTGGATCGGGGTGACCACGAGCGCTCCCTGGCCGATGGCCATGTTGACCGTATAACCGGGCAGCCATCCATCTGGGCAGTAGCCCAGCTCCTTGTTCCGGTTACACCACGCGAGGTCCGGAACCACACCATCGGCCTCGTTGGGGAGGTCGATTCCGGTCTCGTGGCCGAACCCGGCCAGACGCATGTACTTCTGGAAGCGCTCGCTGCCGTCCCCGTCGTTGTAAGGACCCCACGCTTCCTCCATCCGCCAGCCAAGCTCGTAATAAAAGGTGTCGCAGGAGATCTCTAAAGATGTGGGCAGATCGATGTATCCGAAGTGAGCCGAGGTCCAGTTGCGAAACAGGACGCTGCCCGGCCCCCCCTCCGGCGGATAGACCGCCGCTCCGGGACACTCCAGGCGCACGTAGGGATCGACGATGTCGTGGCCGAGCGCCGCTCCCGCGGTGACGACCTTGAATGTTGATCCCGGAGCTCTCTGCGCCTGAATGGCCCGATTCAACAGAGCGTCATCGTCGGGATTGCTCGGCGTTCTACCTCCGAGGGAGTCGAATTCTCGAAAGCTGATTCCGTCCGCCAGTACCTCCGGGTCGTACGTCGGACTGCTGGCCAGAGCAATCACCTCGCCGTTGGTCGGATCCATCACGACCGCTGCGGCAGCGGGTGCATTGAATTCGCCGCGGGCCGCGGCCAACCCAGCCTCTAAGGCTTGCTCTGTAACTCGCTGGACGCGCGCGTCCAGCGTTAAGACCAAGTCATCCCCAGCATCCTGGTCCCGAATGTGGCGCTTATCGACGACGTCGCCGGCGGAATTCACGATCATCGTGTCGAGACTCGGTGTGCCTCGCAACAGACGATCGTAGAAGTACTCGATCCCGGATTTCCCGATGATGTCCCCGGCTGCATAGGCAGGCCGTGCTTTCGCGAAGTGAGAGGACTTCAGATTTTCCTCGGAGATCTCACCCACATAACCAAGCGTCACTGCCGCCAGAGGACCCTGCGGATACGTGCGCAGTGGGAGCTCCTGAACGTTTACGCCGGGAAAGTGGTTGAGGCGCTCGAGAATCGCATTGGCCTCTTCAATTGTGATGTCCGTCGCCACCGGGATCGGTTTGTAAGGCGACACCGTGGCGTCGTTCAGACGAATTCGCATGAGGCGGGCGGGCTCGTCGATGATCTCTTCGAGTCGCGTCAACACCCTTGCCGTCCGACGGCGACCGGTGACCACCTGTCTGTCGATGGTGACCGCAAGCGAGAGCCGGTTACGCACCAAGGCCTCTCCGTTGCGGTCCAGAATCTGGCCTCGGGGCGGCTCGGATTGGATCGTGCGTAGCCGGTTATCACGAGCGAGTTGCTGATAGCGCTCCGAGGCGAGTACCTGCAGGAACCAGAGACGCGAGAACAGGCCCACGAACGCCGCCACGATCAGAACGCCCAACACCGCAAGTCGAAGCGTCACGCGATCGATTCCAAGCGCGCTTGGTCGCTGGGACATCAGTGATGCACCTTGGGAGGTCGGAATCGATCTGCGATTCGCTTGATGATTGGAAATGTGAACGGCGCGAGGAGGGTGTTGTAGAGCACTACGAGGCCGATCACCTTCGCGGTGAACGCGATACCCACCCAGCGCTGGCCGAGCATGATCGCCAGCAATGCATAGCTCGTCTCGGCGACCGCGGTTGCGACCGCCACTGCCGCCACAGGCATCCAAACCGACTCAGATGTTGAGTACTGACGCAGAACACCGACGCCGAAACCGGTCAGTGTGTAGACGAGGGCGGTCAACCCGATGATCGAACCTTCAGCCCCCATCCCCTCGGGCAGCGAAAGATCAACCAATAGGCCTCCGGTAAAGCCGGCGAGAACCCCGACCCGTTCGCCGTCCACGTAAGCCAGGCTCACGATGACGACGAGCAGAAGCTGCGGTACAACCCCTAAAAGGGTCGCCCGAGCCAAGACGGTGGACTGCAACGCGAGCGCGAGCACCACGGCGGCCCCCATGGAGGCGACCCGTGCGAGGCCGAGCTCGCCGAGGAGCCCAGGCGGTCGGCCGCGAGTGGCATCAATGGTCATGTAAGCGTCCCCTGGACGCCGTACGTCATCACGGGCGCTCCCGGCGACGACCCTCGCCGTCGGAATCCAGTCGAGAGCCTGTCTCCAGCAGAACCAGGACGTAGTCGAGGTCGGACGTGAAATCGACATGGGGCTCCACCTGGATGTCTTGATCCAGATCGGAGCTTTCGCCGCCCACGTTGACAACGACTCCGATGGGAATGTTCGGGGGAAAGATCCCCCCGTCGTACCCCGCGGTCACGATCTCGTCGTAGAGATCGACTTCGCGACGTGTGCCGATGAAATCAAGGGACAGGTTTTCGCTGCCTCCGTTGCCCTTCACCGTGCCGATGTAGGTCTTGTCCGTCAGACGAGCCGCCGCCGCGCCCTCGGGATCGATCAGCAAGAGAACGGTTGCCGTGTGCTCCTGCACTCGTAAGATCTTTCCGACTAGGCCCTCGGGAGCAACGACCGCCATGTCGGGGCGAAGGCCATCCGCGCGCCCCTTGTCGATGTAGACCGCCCAGCGGAAATTCGACCCGCTGCGCGAGAACACCTGAGCGGCGACTGTGTCCATAACTCCCCACGACCTCTGAAGGTCGAGGAGCTCGGTGAGACGGCGGTTCTCGATCTCGACCGCGGTGGCCTGCTCGTTCTCCGACTGTGCTAGTTCGAGCTGCGAGGAGAGCTCGGAGTTTTCCGCCCTCAGGTCCTCGAGTTCACCCAACGAGGAAAAGAAATTGCCGATCGGGCGGACCACGGCCGTGAAACCGCGCTGTATCGGCGCGATGACGGCCTCGGATACATCCTTGGCCCTTTCGAGCGCCGGCGAGCCTTGCCGAACGTCGAGAGTGATGATCGTTATGGATAGGGCCACGAAGACAAGGAGCAACACCCGCCCGCGAGCCGTTCGACGGTACATCTATGAAGATCCTTCGCTGCTAAATCGGGGGGCGGCGTCCACCTGGGGAAACAGGCCCCCAAAGCCGCCCTGCCCCTCAACTGTAGCCCACGAATACCTCTCTTCGCCCTCAAAATCCGCTTTTGAGACGTGTCGTGCGTCCCCAGGTGCGCCTAGCGCACCCCCCGACGCATACCGCAAAAGCCCTGAGCGCCGGGGCTTGCCCGCCCCCAGGGCGGATGGCTAGTGGCGAGTGGAGGAGATCAGGACCCTCTTGAGCGCCTCGAACTCCTCGAGGCACTTGCCGGAGCCGACGGCGACCGCCAGAAGAGCGTCCTCCGCGATGTGGATCGGCATACCGGTCTCGTGCTTCAAACGCTCGTCGAGTCCCTTCAGCAACGAGCCCCCGCCCGCGAGCACGATGCCCTTGTCCATGATGTCGGCCGCGAGCTCGGGCGGAGTCTTGTCGAGCGTGTTCTTGACCGCGTCGACGATTGCATTGACCGGTTCCTCGATCGCGCGACGTATCTCTTCCGCGGAAACGATGATCGTTTTTGGAAGTCCTGTAACAAGGTCTCGACCGCGAATCTCCGCGTTGGGTTCGTCGGGCATGGGAAAGGCGGATGCAACCTGAACCTTGATGTCCTCGGCGGTGCGCTCGCCCAACATGAGCGAGTACTCCTTTTTTATGTAGTTGATGATCGACTCGTCGAGCTCGTCGCCGCCGATGCGGATCGACTGGCTCGTAACGATGCCCCCGAGCGACACAACGGCGACCTCGGTCGTGCCGCCGCCGATATCGACGACCATGTTTCCCGTCGGCTCGTGGACGGGAAGCCCCGCGCCTATCGCGGCGGCCATCGGCTCCTCGATGATGAAGGCGCTCCTGGCCCCCGCAGAAAGGGTCGCCTCCTCGACGGCCCTCTGCTCGACTCCCGTGATGCCCGAGGGCACGCAGACCACCACTCGAGGCTTGGCGAGAAAGGCGCGGCGGTGAACCTTCTGAATGAAATAGCGCAGCATCTTCTCCGTGACGTCGAAGTCGGCGATCACGCCGTCCTTCAGGGGCCGAATCGCCACGATGTGAGATGGAGTGCGACCGATCATGCGTTTGGCTTCCGACCCGACCGCGAGGATGGCTCCGGTTTTCGTGTTGATCGCGACGACCGAAGGCTCGTTCAAAACGATCCCGCGACCGCGTACGTAAACGACGGTGTTCGCCGTGCCGAGGTCGACGGCCATGTCTCGTCCGATTAGTTGAAAAACGTTGTCCATGTCACTCCTGGTAGCGCGTCTGAGCGGCGAAGCCTATAAGAACCGTAAAAACGATCAACCCATTTTCGTCACGAATATGAACTCGGGGCGGCGAAGAACGCACCGATGACGGTTTTCGGGCGGGCGGGCGGCCTGCCGGACCTAGTAGCACTAACCGAAAAAGAGGTTGACCTCTCTTTCGGCCGACTTCTCGGAATCCGAGCCGTGGACGATGTTCTCGGTGATGACTGTGGCGAAGTCTCCCCTGATCGAACCGGGAGCTGCATCCAGCGGGTTCGTCGCACCCATGATCTGACGCATCCCGGCGATCGCATCGGGGCCTTCGACGACCATCGCAACGACGGGGCCCGACGTAATAAAGGAGACGAGATCGGAGAAGAAGGGCTTTGCCTCGTGCTCGGCGTAGTGCTGCCGGGCCAGACTGTCGTCGACGGTCATCAGCTTTACCTCTCGTAGTTCATAACCCTTGGCCTCGATTCGGGAAATGACCTCGCCGACCAGTCGTCGGCGCACACCGTCGGGTTTGACCAAGACCAACGTTCTTTGACTCTCGGGCATGAGACCTCCTAGAGATATCGCACGTTAGTCGATGACCGACTAGCGGGTGTCGACCGTTGACAGCGCGCGGCGCGCTTCGCCCACGAGATAGTGAGACCCGGTGACGGCCACCAGATCGGCATCCGATCGAAGTGCGGCGGCCACCGCCTGGCCAATACCCGGAACGACTGAGGCCTCCAAAGCGAACTCCTTCGCGGCAACAGACAATTCCGCAGCCGGCACCGCCCGTTCGGTATGCGGTTGCGTCACGATCAACTCCGGCTCCAGCCTGGCGAGTTCCGAGAGCATCCCGCCGTGGTCCTTATCCGACAGTGCTCCGAAGATCACGCATGCACGGTCGAACGCAAAAGCCTCGAGCACGCCGGTTACAAATGCAGACATCCCGGCAGGGTTGTGCGCAACATCGAGAAGGAAAAGCTTTCCGGCAACTCGGATCGACTCCATTCGTCCGGGTACCTTCACTGCACCGAAACCTTCTTGTACGACGGCGGTGCTCAGAGGTTGCGCGAGAAACGCGTTGACCGCCGCGAGGGCCAGCGCCGCATTCGTCGCTTGATGGCTCCCGTGGACCGGCAGAAAGAGCGAGTCGTAGTTCGTGCCGCCCACCTCGAGGTCCAGATACCTGCCCCCCAACGCCACATGGCTCTGGGTCACCGAGAACTCGCGGCCGAGGAGCCGTAGCTCGGCCCCCAGGCCCTCGGCTTGAGTCGCTATCGGCGCCAGGGCATCCGGGCGCCGCTCCCCGACCACCACCGTGGACGCCTCCTTGATCACTCCGGCCTTCTCGGCTGCGATCGCGCCTAAGTCCGGACCCAGAAGCTCAACGTGATCCATGTCGATGTTCGTAATCACCGCGATATCGGCAGGAACCAGATTGGTCGCGTCCCAGCGACCGCCGAGGCCGACTTCGATGACGGCCGCATCCACCGGCTGATCGGACGCCCACAGAAAGAACATCGCGGTCAGAACCTCGAAGTAGCTGAGCTCCTCGCCCAAGTCCTTTTGCACCAAATCCAAATAGGGCTCCAGATGGTCGAACGCGTCGCCGAACTGTTCGCGCGACAAAGGTTCGCCCGTGAATGCAATTCGTTCGACAACAGATTCGAGGTGAGGAGATGTGAAGGTCCCCACGCTTAGCCCCGCGGCCTGTAGGAGCGCGGTGGCAAGGCGCGCGACCGAGCTTTTGCCGTTCGTACCTGCGATGTGAATCGCATTGAGTGATCTCTCGGGATGATCGAGCGCCTCACAGATAGCTTCCATGCGCTGCAGGGAGGGAGCGAGCGACTTCATCGCGTCTATGCCGAGTTTGTTGAGGTGAGCCTCTGCAGCCGCGTAACCCAATAGCTTCAGACTCCGAGTGACTGCAGGCGATCCTGCAACTTGCTCTTGGCCGCGCGAGCATCTTCGAGTTTGGCTCGTTCTTTGTCGATAATGCTCTCGGGAGCCTTGGTCAGGAATTGCTCGTCATCGAGCTTGCGAGCCGCGCGCGCCATGTCCTCATCCAGTTCCGCAATCTTGGATTGCAGCCGACGTCGTTCGACCTCAATATCGATCACCTCGCCGAGCGCGACTTCCACTTCAATGCCGGCCGGCGTGATGGCGCGCGCGACGCCATCGGCCGATCCCAGCTCGTCCACGAAGTCCACCGCCTCGAGTCGGGCCAGGACGACCAGCGCGTCACGCAGGCCCTCGAGCTCGCCGCGCCAGGGACCGGCGGCCATCGTGACCGGAATGCGTTGCACCTGGGGAATCCCGTGATCGACCTTCAAGCGCCGGAGGGCGCCCACCAGGTCTTGAAATCGTTCCATCACAGCCTCGGCGGACGGGTCTTCACGACCCTGTCCCTGGGGCCAGGCGGCGACCATGATCGAGGCCTCCTGTTGGCGGAGCTTCGACCACAGCTCCTCGGTGATGAACGGCATCACGGGGTGAAGCAGGCGCAGAACGGCGTCCAGGACTTCGACCAAGGCCCAGCGCGTGCCCGGCTCTCCCGGCGTGAGCTTCGAAAGCTCGATATACCAATCGCAATACTCGCTCCAGACAAAGCGATACAGGGCCTTCAGGGCCTCAGCCCAGTTGTAACCGGCCAGTTGGCCCTCGATCTCGCCGATCGTGTCATCGAGCCGCGACAGGATCCATCTATCGGCCAGTCCCAATGACTCGGACGATGCCGGGGGGTCATCTCCGATCGTCAGTAGCACATAGCGCGCCGCGTTCCAGAGTTTGTTCGCAAAGTTGCGCGCGCCCTCGATCCGGTCTTCCGAGACATTGGTGTCGCTGCCGGGGACCGCGCCCGAGGCGAGCGAGAATCGCAGCGCATCGGCTCCGTAAAGCTCGATCATGTCGAGGGGGTCGATGACGTTCCCAAGCGACTTCGACATCTTCTTGCCCTCGAAGTCGCGCACGATGCCGTGCACGTAGACCTCTTTGAAGGGAACGTCGCCGACGAAGTAGAGACCCGAGGCGATCATGCGCGCAACCCACAGGTAGAGGATTTCGTAGCCGGGCGTCATCAACGTCGTCGGATAGAAGTACTTCAGGTCCGCGGTCTCCTCGGGCCATCCCAGCGTCGAAAACGGCCACAGCTGAGATGAGAACCACGTGTCGAGCACATCTGGGTCCTGAGTTATCGACTTCGACGAACACTTGCGACACTCGGCAGGCTCCTCAAGTGAAGCAAATGTCGCGCCGCAATCACCGCAATACCAGACTGGGATCCGATGCCCCCACCAGATCTGGCGTGAGATGCACCAGTCCCGGATGTTGTCCATCCAATCCAGGTACGACTTCTTGAAGCGCTCCGGCGCCATCCGAATGCGACCGTCTCGCACCGCCGCAGCCGCGGGCTCTGCGAGCGGTTTCATCTTCACGAACCATTGTTCCGACAGCCACGGCTCGACCTCGGTGTGGCAGCGGTAGCAATGGCCGACGGCATGCACGTAGGGGCGCTCTATCTTCTCGACGAGGCCGAGCTTTTGAAGCTCGGCGAGCACGGTGGCGCGTGCCTCGTAGCGATCTAAGCCGGCGAAGCGCCCACCGTTCTCATTGATGTGCGCGGTCCCATCGAGCACGTTGATCTTCTCTAGCCCCTGGCGCTCGCCCATTTCGAAGTCGAGAGGATCATGCGCAGGTGTTGCCTTGACGGCCCCGGTTCCGAATTCGGGGTCGACCCCCTTGTCGGCCGCGATCGGCATGTCTCGCTCGGAAAAGAACGGGTGCCGCACTTTCTTACCGACGAGGGCGCGATACCGCTCGTCGTCGGGATGCACGAAGACACCGGTGTCTCCGAGCATCGTCTCTACCCGGGTCGTCGCGACGGAGATGGACCCAGATCCATCCGCAAGCTCGTATCGGAACGTCACGAGCTCGCCGCCGACGTCCTCGTGTTCGACCTCGATATCCGAGAGGGCGGTTCCACAGCGTGGGCACCAATTGATGATCCGCAGCCCCCGATAGATCAGGCCGTCCTCGAACCAGCGAACGAAGACCGTGCGAACGGCCCGCGACAACCCCTCGTCCATGGTGAACCGCTCGCGCGTCCAGTCGCAGGAATCGCCGAGCCTTCGCATCTGCTCGGTGATGCGGCCCCCGTACTTGGCCTTCCACTCCCAGACCCGCTCGACGAAGGCTTCTCGCCCCAGATCGTCCCGTCTGAGGCCCTCTTTCCGCAGCTCTCGTTCCACGACGTTTTGAGTCGCGATCCCGGCGTGGTCCGTTCCGGGAAGCCACAGCGTCTCGAAGCCGAGCATCCGGGCGCGCCGGATAAAGGCGTCCTGGAGGGTGTGCTCGAAGGCGTGGCCTATGTGGAGCGAGCCGGTGACGTTGGGAGGGGGCAACACGATGACGAACGGGTTTCGATCCGAATCGGCCCGCGCGCAGAACAGGCCCTGGTCCTCCCAGCTCGAGTACCAGCGCCGTTCTATCTCTGCCGGCTGATAGGCAGTAGCCAGGTCCTTGCTCATCGAGGGACTCCACCACGTTGCGAAATCGGGGAATCCTCCAGCTTAGACGGCAGGTAACCGGTTGCTGCCTGCGAACTGAAGGGTATGGGTTAGGACACGTCCCGAATCAAAGAGGAGCAGGGCATGGACCAGTCACGCTCAGGAATCCCAAGCGAGCCGGGTCACGCGCCGGCTCCCACCGCGGAGGAGACGCCGGTCTCGTCGCCACTCCCCAAAGCTATGTACGAAGAGGCGGACCATTTCACCGCTGGTCCCGGCGTCGTCATGACCAGGTCGCAGGCGGTGGGTGGTATCGCGGGCGCGCTGATGGGTCTGTTCGTCGGAGCTCTAATAGGTCTCGTGATCGGCCTGATCGCCTTCGACGCGAACACCGGTCGGGTGATTTCAGTGGTGGCCGTCGCCGTTGCCGGCTCTGTTGCCGGGGGTGTCGCGGGCGGCATCGTGCGACCGATGCAGAAGATGGAGAAGGATCCCGCCGACACTTAGCGTCGCAGCACATTTGCTGCGGGATGAGACCTCGAGGAGTTGACGCTTAGGCGGTGCGTTCGCCGCGCGCGGGGCGTTCGGGCCGCGCTGCCTTGGTGCGCGGCACCAGAGTCGGGTTCACCTTCTCGAGCACGACCTCGCGGGTGATAACGCAGCGGCCCACGTCCTGTCGGCTAGGCAGGTCGTACATCACGTTCAGAAGCACTTCCTCGAGGATGGCCCGTAGCCCACGGGCCCCCGTGCCGCGCAGCATGGATTGCTCGGCGACGGCTTCCAATGCGTCGTCCGTGAAGTCGAGATCGACGCCGTCGAACTCGAAGAACTTCTTGTACTGCTTTATTAGCGCGTTCTTGGGCTCGGTCAGGATCTTCACGAGGGCGTCCTCGTCCAGGTTGTGAACATGGGTGATGACCGGGAGACGACCTACGAACTCGGGGATCAACCCGTACTTCAGCAGATCCTCGGGTAGGACGCGGCCGAGGATGGCTCCGAGATCCTTCTCCTCCATCTTGCGGACGTCGGCCCCAAAGCCCACGCCCTTGCGGCCTATGCGGTTCTCGATCAGCTTCTCGAGGCCGGCGAACGCGCCGCCGCAGATAAAGAGCACATTGGTTGTGTCGATCTGGATGAATTCCTGGTGCGGGTGCTTGCGCCCCCCCTGCGGAGGAACGCTGGCGGTGGTCCCCTCCAGGATCTTCAGGAGGGCCTGCTGCACGCCCTCGCCGGAGACGTCCCGAGTGATCGAAGGGTTCTCCGACTTGCGCGCGATCTTGTCGACCTCGTCGATGTAGATGATCCCAGTCTCGGCTCGCTTGACGTCGTAGTCGGCGGCCTGGATCAGCTTGAGAAGGATGTTCTCGACGTCCTCACCGACGTAGCCCGCCTCCGTCAGCGCGGTCGCGTCCGCGATGGCAAATGGAACGTTCAGCATGCGCGCCAGGGTCTGGGCCAGAAGAGTCTTGCCGCAACCGGTGGGACCGAGAAGGATGATGTTCGACTTTGCGAGCTCGACGTCGCCCTCTTGCTTGGCCCCCACCTGGATTCGCTTGTAATGGTTGTAGACCGCCACGGAGAGGACCTTCTTGGCCTGCTCCTGTCCGACTATGTAGTCGTTTAGAAAGTCGTAGATCTCGCGCGGCTTCGGAAGGTCCTCGAGCTTCAGTTCGGGGGTTTCGGCGAGTTCTTCCTCGATGATCTCGTTGCAGAGGTCAATGCACTCATCGCAGATGTAGACGCCGGGTCCGGCGATGAGCTTCTTGACTTGCTTCTGCGACTTGCCGCAGAAGGAGCATTTGAGTAGGTCGCCGCCATCGCCGAACTTGGGCAACTCTTCCGTACCCCCTACTCGGTCTTCTCTGAGGCGACTGCGTCCTTCTCTTTTTCAAGAAGACGCACCGGCTCGCCCTGCAGACCCCGCCCATCCGATTCGGCGATCTGACGGCTCTCGATCACCTCGTCGATAATACCGTAGGCCTTTGCCTCGCCGGCGTCCATGAAGCGGTCGCGATCGATGTCTTTCTCCACTTGCGAGAAGGACTTTTCCGTGTGGTGCGAAAGGATTTCTGCCATCCGCTTGCGCAACGACAGAACCTCTTTTGCATGAATCTCGATGTCCGCCGGCGTGCCCTGAAATCCCGCCGAGCCCTGGTGGATCATGATCTTCGAATTCGGCAACGCGAATCGTTTGCCGTGCGCTCCGCCGGCGAGCAAGATGGCTCCCATCGACATCGCCATCCCAACGCAGATAGTGGAGACGGGCGGTTTGATGTACTGCATGGTGTCGTAGATGGCCATCCCCGCGTAGACCTGGCCCCCCGGTGAATTGATGTAAAGGCTTATGTCTTTGTCCGGATCCTCGGATTCGAGATGCAGGAGCTGGGCCACGATGAGGTTGGCTACCTGGTCGTCGACCGGCGTGCCAAGCATGACGATGCGCTCTTTGAGAAGCCGCGAATAAATATCGAACGCGCGCTCGCCTCGGCTGGTCTGCTCGACCACCATCGGGACGAGGTAGTTGCGGTACGTATCGTCAGTCACTCGTCTTCCTCCGTGTTGCGACGGGCCACCTTTTGGCCGCTGCCCTGAGGTAGTCCACTATGCATCATCGTCGCTCCTGCCTACGACATTAACGGCCGAAACTACGTAGTCCAGGGCCTTTCGCCTCATGATGTCGGCGGCTACGCTCCCAAGCCTCCCCGCTTTGGCGATCTCTTGAGCTACTTCCTTTGCTTCCCTGCCGGTGCGGGCGGCGAGATAGGCAATCTCCCGGCCCAGATCCTCATCGGTGACGTCGATTTTTTGGTCCCTCGCGATCTCCTCCAGCAGCAGCTCTGCCTTGACTGCCCGCTCCGCTTGATCTCGTATGTCACGTCGCATCTCGAGTTCGGTCAGCTGCGTCTGGCGCCCGTACTCTCCGATCGAGAGCCCAGCTCGCCTCAGATCCTCGGTGAAATGCGTGAGCCGATGATCGAATTCAGCATTCACTAGTTTCTCGGGTGCCTCGAGCTCGCTGCGCTCGACGACCGCTGTTAGCGCTCGGCCCCGCAACTCGTCCTCCGACAGGCGCTTCTTTAATTCGCCGAGCTTTTCGCGCAAGTCGTCTTTGAGGGCCGCGAGGGTGTCGAACTCTCCGACGGTCTTCGCGAATTCGTCGTCGGCCGCAGGAAGCTTCTTGGCTTTGACCTCTTTCAACAAAACGGTGAACGTGACGTCCATCTCCTCCTGGGAGTGTTCGTGTTCGTGGTCGTGGTCGTGCTCGTGCGCATGGTCATGGCCCTCGGCCGGCATCCGGATGCGATCTGTGAATTTGAGAATCGCACCCGGCCGGTTGCCCTCGAGCTCGGAGTCGAGGCTGGGGGGGCCGGATCCCGATCCGATTTCATAAAGGAGATCGGGAGCGCTGGTGCCCTCGATCAGCTGGTCGTTGTGGTGTCCCTTGATGTCCACCAACGCGAAGTCGCCCCGGCGCGCCTCCCGACCGACGGTCTCGAGCTCGGCAAAGCGGTCCCGGAGCCGCTCGATCTGCTCGTTGACATCCTGGTCGGTCACCTCCGAGGAGGGAGCGTCGACCGAGATAGATGCGAGATCGGGAAGCTGGATGTCCGGCCGGATGTCGACCGTGGCCTCGAAAACAAGAGGCGACCCACCGATCTCTCCCCAGTCGACCACCTCTATCTCCGGGGGGGCGATCGCCTCGATCTCCTCCGCCTTGAGCGCCTCGCGAAACAGGTCGGGCAGCGCATCGCGTGCAGCCTCCTCGCGGGCGGCACCCGGTCCCACCTGGGCATCGATCAGCCGCCGCGGCACCTTTCCCTGGCGAAAGCCTGGAACCTTTATCTCTTTGGCCCAGCGGCGGTAGACCGCATCGATGGCCGGATTGAGTGCTTCTTCCGGAACCTCGACGCGCAGCTTGACTCGATCTTTATCGAGTCGCTCCGTCGTGGTCGAAAGCGATTGATTCATGCGCCGTCATCCTAGGGGCCTGGTTTGATGGAAGGTAATCCGGATCGCCCGCGCTCATCAGGCGCGATTCGAGCTGGCATGCCGCCCGCCCCAACCCATCATTTTGGGATTCGGTTGCTCTGCTACGGGTAACCTCACGTCGACGGGCGACCTGGACGATCGCACGTCGCTTCAAGCTTCGGTAGGCCCAGGAGGTGCGCCGTGTGCCAGGTCCGATACTCCCGCTCCGTCTCGCTCGCTGCCATCGTGGCGCTGATCGCCGCCCTCATCCTTTTGCCCGCCTCTCCGGCGGGCGCGCAGGAGCGCGAGCGACGTCCGGACATCAACATCAAGACCGATTTCGACTTCAACGCCGATCACGGTGTGCGGAGTGGAACGGGGACGGTGGACGATCCCTTCGTTATCTCGGGATGGGACGTCAACAACCTGCGCATCTCGGACACGAACTCCTACGTCGTGATCACAAACAACACCGTGCGCAGCCAGATGGTCCTCAACTGGATCGGCGATCGCGTGCACGTCTTCGGCAACGACGTCAATGATCTACGCGTCAATCAAAACGTGCGTCGGACGGGTGATTCGACGAGCGGCATGATCCACGAAAACTCGTTCGGCGTGGTCGGCCAACTGCGCCACTGGGACGGGATCTTTGAAAACAACACCGTCGGTCGGGAAAATAACAACCCCATGAATGCCGTATTCCGTTTCCGAGCGGTGAACTTCGACGGATTCAACGGAGCCAGGTTCCGCAATAACACCATCTACGGGTACATGGATGCGCGCCTGCATGGGCATCACCACAGCTCGGAGTTCGGCGGCGCGAGCCATTACCACGGTGAGCCCGGCGCGCATCACTCAGAAGGTGAGTCACCAGAACATCACTCAGACATGGTCGACCACTCCCAGCGGTACCACGAGGTCTGGATCACCGGCAACACGATCCACGCGGCTGGTAGCTACGGTCTCGCCTATCTCGACACCGGCCACTCCGGAAATGACCGCACGAATGGGGGGTCGGAGCGAGACGAGGCCCTCAATGGTGCGCATGTGCACTACACGCGCGTTCACATCGAGGACAACAAACTGTTGGGCGCCGGCATATCGATCAATACATTCAACGCCGACGATCCGAATCACACCGGCACGACACCCGGCCTTGTGGAGATCGAGCGCAACGACATCACCCTCAGCGACACCGATTACTTCCCCTGGAGTTCCCCGCACGGTATCTCCGCCTCGACGGCAAAGGATCTGACGCTCCGAGTCATCGATAACCAGATCGGGTTTGCCGAGCGCGACTTCGATCCGCTGGGTCTGCAACAGGGCCAGGACCGGGGGGCGGGGATCAACTTGAGCGGTTTCGACGTCGGGACCATTTATTTGTATGACAACTCCGTCTCGGACCGCTACTACGGAGTCCGCGCCGCGCGCTTCTCCGAGACGGTCCAGTGGTACATCGACTCGCTGGAGACTTCGGGCGTGGAGGAGACGGTGTACTGGGACTCGAGCGTCCACAACCCACCGGAGCAACGCGAGGGCTAGGCCGGCTGGCTGGAAAGTTTTCCCTGTGGGCGCCCACGGCTGTTACCGGATTCGTCCCGATTCGTTCTCCTGAATAGAGCAGTGGAGGACTAACCAGCGGGCTTGGGGTGGCTCCCCAGCCAAAGGAGGTGCGTCGTGGCCCACTCTCGGCTAACTCGGCGGATGGCGGTAGTAGCCGTCCTCACTCTTCTCGCGGCCGTGGCTTTGCTACCGATGGGGGCCGCCCAAGCGGAGGAGCGTCAGGCTCATCCCGGCATTTGGATTGAAAGGAACAATCAGTTCAATCCACAGCATGGGGTGCGAGGGGGCTCGGGGACGATCACCGACCCCTACATCATCTCGGGCTGGGAAACGGACGTCATCTATATCAAGGACACAGACGCCTACGTGGAGATCTTCAATAACGCGGTCACCAACGTCATGGTTCTCGACTGGATCGGCGACCGTGTTTACGTGCACGACAACGACGTCGACGACCTGCGGGTGAACCAGAATGTCCGGCGCAAGGGCGAGGCCACGAGCGGGGTCATCTCGAACAACAACTTCGAGGTCGTTGGCCAGCTCCGCCACTGGGACGGCATCTTCGAGGACAACGTCGTCGGGCTCGCACCGGAGGCCGTGGACTCGCAGCAGCCGTGGGACAGCGTGTTCGACCAGCTATTCGACTTCCGAGCCGTGAACTTCGACGGTTTCAACGGCGCGATCTTCCGCGACAACACGATCTACGGCTACATGGACGCGCGGCTGCATGGACACCATCACTCATCCGACTTCGGCGGCTCGAGCCACTACCACGGAACGGACGAGGCGGCGAGCCATTCGATGATGGATATGGATCACAGCAAGCGTTATCACGAAGTGTGGATCCTCAATAACAAGATCGTGTCTGACTCCTACTACGCATTGGCCTATCTCGACACCGCACACTCGGCCAACGACCGCACCGCGGCTTCAGAGAGAAACGAGGAGCTGAACAAGCCGCACGCGCACTTCACGAGGGTGCACATCATCGGCAACAAGCTGTCGGGCGCGGGCCTGGGAGTGGAGATCTTCAACGCGAGAGACGAGCGTCACACCGGCACGAACCGGGGGCTCGTCGAGCTGAAGAACAACAAGATCGCCCTTGTCGAGAACGAGATGTTCCCCTGGCAGTCGCTACACGGGATCTACGCTCGCTCGGCCCGGGACATCGATCTGCAGATCGTAGGAAACGTGATCACCGCGGAGCAGTCCGAGACCGAGGTTCCGTTCTTCGGTGACTACGGAGCGGGCATCGACCTCACGGAGTTCGATAAAGGCGATGTCCTGATCGCCAACACCAGCGTCGACAACCTCTACTACGGCATCAACGCACACGACTTCAGCAAGACCGTGTTCTGGACCATCAGCGACTTCAAGACCAGCAACGTCCAGGAGACGGTGTACTGGGACGACAGCGTGAAGAACCCTCCGGAACAAAACCCCTGAGAGCGGCCGGTGGGTCTTCCAGGGCGCCCCTCGCTTCAGCGAGGGGCGTTCTATTTGCAGGGCCGTCACCTACAGCAGGCGCTATTCGCCCCAGGCGGTTACTCGTGCGAGGTCGGGGCGGCCGGATTCGAACCGGCGACCTCAGCGTCCCAAACGCTGCGCGCTAACCAAGCTGCGCTACGCCCCGATGTACATCAAGTTACAGCCCGCCCCGACCGCGCGCTAACCAAGCTGCGCTACGCCGCGTATGCATCAAAGTTACCGCCTGTCCCACTGCTAACCAACCTCAAATTGCCTCGAACAGTTTCGGTATTCGAAACTCTTGAACGGAATTTCGTCCGGCGGGCTAGGTGCGGATGGAGGATTGGTCGGCGCGCATGCGCCGGCAGATCTCCTGAAGCATCTTGATCGCGAGAGATGGCTGGCTTTTCAGCACGGCGTTGAAGCTCCACGCCGGGATCGTGAGGAGGCGGACCGGAGTTTCGGCGATCACCGTTGCGGTGCGGGGCCCTCCGTCGAGAAGGGCAATCTCGCCAAAGAAAGCCCCAGGCCCCAGGCGTCGCTGGGTGTGCCCACCCACTTTGATTTCGGTCTCACCCTCCATGATCACGTAGAGGCCCAGGCCCGTATCACCCTCTCGGCAAATCACATCGCCGGCAGAGTGCTCATGTTCTTCGACGATCTGCGCCATGAGCGAGAACTCTTTCTTCGTGCAGGCGGAGAACAGAGGAACGGTACGTAATAGATCCAGCACGCGCGCCGTCGTCGACTTCTGTTTGGCCACCGGTTCCTCGCTATTGGATCGACGGAGCGTACACGTCAACCGCTCCCTGAGCCTTGAGCGTCGCGATGCGCTGGCGGCTCCGTTGCACAGCCGCGGGGTTACCGCCCCGGCGGCGGAGCAGCCATTTCTCGAGTGCCAGCTTTGCCAACTCGATGTGAAGTCGTCGCACCGCGCGAACCCGCTCTATCTCACCGATTCGCGTCAGCTGCCAGTACCACAGGACACGTCGGAAATAGGACGGCACGAGCTCGCCGTCACGCGGATCAATGAGTCCGGACTCTGCTTCATCCGCGAGCTCGGAACGAATCACCCTCCTTTGGTGATACAGCCACAGAGCGATCCCTACAAAGAAAGCAACAGCGACGGTGTAGTCAAGAATCAGCATCGCTTGCCTCGTGTTCGTAATGGTTTCTGTCATCGCGGGTGTGAAATCTTGTGACGCAATCGCATCGACCGTCGCGTCGAAGCCGAAGCGACGAACCAGCATGAGCTGAACCAGCCCGTTGTTAGTCGCATGCAGAAGCATGGCCAACAGAAAGCCGGCCAGGGCCCAGCCGACACGCCCAAACCAGGTTCGAGCCCACGTGGCCAAGCCGAGTCCCACGCCGAAGCTTGCCGTGAAAATGGCGTGATGGAGCATTCCTGTGCCGAAGAAGTCCCGTCGGGAGAGAAATACGACGATGCCCTCCCGCAGGCCCTCCTGCGCTGCGCTGTCGAGCAAGTAATAGATGTCCT
>JBHELF010000151.1:0-13757 GCA_046263155.1 Actinomycetota bacterium | reverse complement strand
CGATGGTGGCGGTGCCATCCTCCGTCTCGTAGTTGACGGACACCGGATTAGTCGCGGGTACCGACAATGAGACCGTAAGAACCGCGAAGGTGGTCGTGCCGGTGTCACCTTCGCTGTGAGAGACGTCGTTGACCGTGATTTTCGGGAAGTCGTCGTTTCTTATGGTCACGGTTCCCACCGAGGTCCCGAGCGTGGCCCCGTTGGGGTTGCTCAAGGTCACGGTGAAGTTCTCCTCGGCCTCCACTTGGGTGTCGCCCTTGACCGTCACGCTGATGGTCTTGCTGGTCTCGCCCGGCGCGAAGGAGAGGCTGGCCGAGGCGGCCTCGTAGTCGCCGTTCGCCACGGTGGCCGTGCCGTTGGCACTGGCGTAAGCCACTGACACCGGCACCGTCGTGGCCTCGGACAAAGTGACGGTGAGATCCACCGTGCTGGTGCCGCTGTTGCCCTCGTCGGCGGCCGCGGCAGCCTGGATGGAGATCACCGGCACCACGGCGTCGTCGTTGGTGATGGTCACGGTGGACTGGCTGCTTGTGATCGAACCGCGGCTTGGATTGGAGATCCTGACGAGGAAGGTCTCGTCGAGCTCGACGGTGGTGTCGCCGTTGATCGGTACGCTGATGTTCCCGGAGGTCGCGCCGGCTGCGAAGTTGAGCGTTCCGCTGGTCGCGGCGTAGTCGACGCCGGCCGTCGCGGTACCTCCCGAGGTTGCATAGTCAACGCTCATCGCGACCGTGGTCGGCTGTGACAGAGACACGGCGAGTATCACATTGCTGGTCCCGGCATCTCCCTCGTTGACCTGAGCGGTCGAGACGATGGTGATCAGGGGCGGCCGGGCTTGGTCGATCAGAGCTTGCGCCTCGTTCAACAGCGTGATTGCGCTCTGTAACGCTGCACAACTGTCGTTGTACCGGCCGTTGGTGTAGAAGGAATTTCCCTTGTTCACGTGGTCGCGAGACGCGTCGGCAGCGGTCGCGGCGGCGCTCAGCTGGGAGGTCGCGTTCGGGGTGCCGGTGTTCAGCTTGGCATCGGCCTGGGCGAGCAAAGCGCTGTCGCCGCCGTCGGCGGCCACCTGCTGGGCCTCCGCGTTTAGATCCGCCAGAAGGGCCTCGGCTTCCGCGATCTTGGCGTCCAGAGCCGCCTGCAGTGTCGCCGCGTCCCCATCGCTTGAGTCGTTGATCGGGCAGGCGATACCGAAATCAATCGCCCGGGCGACCGGCACCAACCAGACGACAACCCCCGCCAGAATCACGACCGCGAGGGCTGCGGCGACGGACCGTTCGAGTCGCTCAATCATTGAATAGGGGTACCGCACCCGGATCTGCAAGCCCTGGTCGTAGAACGCGGCCCCCACGGAGGGGAAATGCCTGCGATAGGCGGCGAGATAGGCATCCACCGGTACCCATGCAAGCGCGGCCGCCCGGACACGCAAGCGCGCAAACAGCCGCCCGGTGCGGGTTCGGGGCCTCGAAAATCTGTCCTGGTGGCTACGAGCCACGCGTCCTCCACTTTTGGCCCTCGACCGCAGGCCGGGGGGCGATGAATCCTCCTCAGGAATAATCGGCATCCGCCGCCCCGCTCTTGACCCGAATGGGTGAGCCGTTCTAGCCCGTTTGGGCAGGTGAAAGCCTTAAAACGTCCCAAAGAAGACAGTCGGGCGGGTCCCGACGCGTGGGGTCCTCGGGAACCGCTGCCGCCGGACCCAAAGTTAGGGTCGACGCCATGTCGTCGGCGAAGCGAAAAGCGGATCCCCAGCGCACCCCGGTGCATCTGTCAGACGACATCGTGACGGAGCTCAAGGCCACGTCTCGGCCGGGTAAGGGCGAGATCCTCGTCAAGGTCTTCGCGGATGCCGCGGCCGCGTTTTTGGAAGGCGATTACGAAGAGGCGATCCGATTGGGAGAACAGTGCAAACACATCGCTCTTAGATCGCCGGCGATCCGGGAGTTCTTGGGGTTGGCTTACTACCGTGCCGAACGTTGGTCGGAGGCGGCGCGTGAGCTCACGACATTCCGGCGGCTGGCGGGGACGCTGGATCAGAATCCCGTCATAGCGGATGCCTACCGCGCGCTTCGTCGGCCCGAACGCGCACTCGAGGTGACCGAAGAGGTGCGCCGAGCCTCGGTGTCGCCCGCCGTCGCATACGAGGCGGTCATCGTGGCCGCAGGCGCTCTGGCCGATATGGGACGACTCGATGATGCGATAGCGCGCCTCGAGGAGCTCGACCTCGACCCGGAGATCGCCGAGGAGCATCACCTACGAGCCTGGTACGCGCTGGGGGATCTTTTGCAGCGCCGGGGTCGGTTCTCTCAGGCGCGCGCCCTGTTTGAGGCGGTGGCGGCGGTCGATCCAGAACTGACCGACGCGCCCGAACGCGCCCGGCGAAACAACGCATCTCCCTCCTGATTAAAGCCCGCCGGCCGGCGTCGCCTGCTTCTTGTCGAAGTAGCGCATGTAACCCCAGGTATTCATCCAGTAGGACGTCGCCTGGCTCATTCGCCGTGCAGCCTCGGGTTCGACGCGCGCCTCCATGTCGGCCCGAGCCTGACCCTCGACGAGCGCGGCCGCGGCGTCCAGATCATTTGTTTGAGCGCGAGCCTGCTCCACCCAGCCGGCCCATGTGAGGAGGGCCGTCTTGGCCTCAGCGCAGAGTGCGTGTAGCTGGAAATCGGCCGGTCCGAAGTGTGTGAGCCACAGTCGCGCCGGCTCGCGTTCGCGGATCCGGTCGATCGACGCGAGCGCGTCCTCGAGATTGAACTCGGGCGGGGGAGTGGCGGGCCTGATGACTTTCACATCCGGAAGCCGGACCCCCAGAGCGTCGCCGACGAAGAGATTTCCCGTCGCATCGTCCAGGTACGCGTGGTGATGGCGCGCGTGTCCGGGCGTATCGATCGCCTCCAGAGTCCGGCCGTTTCCGAGATCGACTCGGTCTCCATCCTTGAGGACTTGGATGCGGTCCTTTGCTATGGGATCGATCCCGCCCCAGAGCTCGTCCATGCGGTCGCCGTAGATGCGCGCCGCGCTGGACCACAGCTTCGCGGGGTCGACGAGATGGGGGGCCCCGACCTCGTGCACTGCGATGCGCGCGTCCGGGAAATGTTTGGCAAGCGTTCCGGCGGCGCCGGCATGGTCGAGATGGATGTGCGTGACGACGATCCACTCGAGGTGCTTGACCCCTAGATCGTCCAGCTGTCGCAGAACGGAGGGCGCGCTCGACTTGGGTCCGGTTTCAATGAGTGCGGGGCGGGGGCCGGACAGGAGAAAGCAGGCCGTCAGCCTCGCAAAGCCGTGCATCCCCGTATCGACGATCTGTGGCTCGGTCATCAGCCGCAGGAGATTAAGGCCTATCGTCGAAGGCATCGCGTGGAGCGGACGGGGTCCGATCCATCCGTCGCGCCGAGCCAAACAGAACCATCGATCGAAGCAAGGGAGCCTTTGAGAAAGGGGGCCTGGTCGTGTTCATCAAACGGCCGAGGAAAGGACCGATCTTCGTCACCGCGTGCCTCTTTGTATTTCTGATCGTGCCGGCTATGCCGGCGATCGCCACGCCGGTATGCACGGATGGTTATCACGGGGGCCCGCCGCGGATTCGCTGCGGCAACCGCGTGTTCCCGGAGGCCGCGCTGGCGACGGGTTACGTGCAGTACACGCCCGATCCCACGGAATTCAGCGAGTTCCGGCATGGCATCGAGTACCTCGCCGAGCTGTATCCGCGCTGGATCTCGGTCTACACGTTTACGGAGTACTTCCGCGACAAAAAGGCGGTGAGCGCGGGAGGCGATCGCATTCGTTCCTACGAGAAGGACGATTCCGGAGATGGTCGCGATATCTGGGTGATCAAGATCACCGATCACAAAGTGCCCGACAAGGGAAAGATGGCTCTTACCTACTCGCTCTCTGTCCACGGCAACGAACGGGGGGGCCTGGAGGGTGGGCTCCGCACGGCCGAGGATTTGGCCATGGCGGCGGAGAGCGGCGGGACCATCATCGACGGAATCGACAACTACGAGTCGGCGACCGGTCGCAAGCCCAAGTTCCATGAATACGAAGTCGCCGACGTGCTGAAGAAGGAGGTCGTCTATCTCGTCGACTTCAATATCGACGGCTGGGCGGTCGGCGATTACTGGCACGAGCCGAATCCGAGCCTCTACAGCCGGGGCAACAGTCTCGGAACGGACCTGAACCGTCAGATGCCCACGGTCGGTTGGATCAACACCACTCGAAACCCGCTGCAGGAAAGCGAGATGAAGTATGGGCACGCCTGGATGCACGACATCGCGGCGGCCGCGCCCGGCCGCCTGCTGGCACACGGAGCGGACATCCACGGCCAGATCAATTCAGATGCCTATGTCGACATCATGTACCCGGCCGGCCAATTTGACTCTCTCGATCATCGCCGCCTGATGGCCATCGCCGAGAGGGTTAAGTCTGTCATCGATGAGACGCTCTATGCGGGAATCATCGACGAGGCCGAGAACGCCAGCTACGGTAACAACGGCGACGCTCCCGGCGGCACCAATCCGGACGCGCGTCGTACCGTTCCGACCCGCCCCGCGCGGTGGTCGACGGTGTGGGACGCGCTGGGCTATACCGACACCGGCTTCATCGGGGACTACATCGCGACGGACCTCGCGGTGACCGGTATGGACTACGAACTTTCGTTTAATCACATCGTGCCCGACAAGACGTGGAACGTGTACATGCAGGAAAACCACATCAACGGGACGCGCGCAATGGTCAAGACCTCGATGGCTTACGCGTTCTACCAAAAGAAGGAGTTCAGTCCCAAGACGGTGACCGTCAATCCGAAAGGCCAGGCGGGCTACATCTTCAACCCCGACCCGGTCACGAACACCGACAAGAACGGCGCCGGCACGAAGCCCGGCCCGCAGGCGAACGGTACCGGCGCGGACGGCAAGCCCGTGAAGCAGCGGCCTTATTCCGCGACAAACATGCGATGGTTCACGGACACGAGCCGTCTCATGCCCGAGCCTTTCGTGAAGGTCCTGCCCGGGGATGTCGCGGCAAGTGCGAGCTATCTGGATCGACTGGACACGCTGGTTCTCGCAGACGTGCCTCTTCCACGAGATGCTAGGAACCGAAAGGTGAATGCGAAAAAGTATTACGCCAACATCAAGTCATGGGTGAAGCGCGGCGGAAATCTAGTTCTCACCGACAAAGCGCTGCACGCTCTCGGCAGTCTCGGAATCGTTCCGAAGACGGCGGTGAGCGACGTCAACGTCTATCAGCCGTACGCGACGTTCCGTGATCTCAACCACCCCATGGCCAAAGGCCTGCGCGTCACGGCTCGCCAGCTGGCCGAGTACACCTTGATCGGACACTGCGTTGGTGGGGGCTGCTCACCGATGAGCGTGGTCAGCGCGGCCGACTGGACCGGCGCCGGCGGGGCTGTGGTCGGCACGACCGGCAACGCGGAGGGAGGCACCGACGATGGGTCGCAGGTCAGTATCGGGGAGCTGAAGCTGGGCAAGGGCAGAGTCCGCATCGTGGGTGGGGTTCTGGCGACCCCAATCGAGAAATACGATCATCGCTATGGTCTCCGCGACTACGCGATGACCTACACGGGCCTCTTCATCATGGAAAACAGCCTGAAGAACGACGCACCTAGTCTAGGGAGCGACCGCTCGACGACCGGTTCGGTTCTCTTCTAGCGGACACTCGATCGGGAGTTTCGAGGGCGGTCCGGGGCGGATCAGAGCGCCCCGCGCCCGGGGTTAAGCCCGGCGGCGCGGGGCAGCCCGTTCTGCTTGTAAATCCGGAGGCGGGGAGACTCCACGCCGAGGTCCGGGACCGAGTCGTCGCGCGCGCTCATACCCTGCTGGGGGCCGAGCCGCTGGTCACGAATGCCCGCGATGAAGCCACACGACTGGCGCGGGATGCGGCCGCAGCGGGCGCCCCATTTGTGGCCGCTTTCGGCGGAGACGGACACGTCAACGAGGTGGCGAACGGCATCGCGGGGACCGACACGGCGCTGGCGGTCTTGCCGGGGGGCACCATGAACGTGTTCGCGCAGGCCCTGGGGATCCCAAGGGATCCTTCGACGGCGCTTGACTTCCTGAACGCGGCCCTGGACCGCGTCCCGCGTCGGGTGAACCTGGGCCGCGTCGATGGTCGTTATTTCACCGTATCGGCCGGGTGCGGTTTCGATGCCGAGGCGGCCGAGCTCGTCGACCGGGACATTCGAAGCAAGAGACGATTCGGAGAACTGTTTTTCTACTGGAGCGCGTTTCGTGTCCTCGCCGGCGCCTACCGGCACCGCAAGCCGAATCTTTTGGTACGGGGGTCTTTCGGCGAGATCCCTGCGGCGATGGTCATCGCCTGCAACGCAGGCCCCTATGCCTATCTTGTGGGTCGGCCGGTCGTGCTGGCACCGGACGTTCGGTTAGATGCGGGGCTCGATCTCTTCGCATTGAAGTCCATGAGAATCGAAGCGCTCCCGCTGTACATGTGGCGGACCGCTGTGTCTAGGGACTTCGCCTATCACAGAGATGCGTTCTATCGCTCGGACCAAAACGATTTTGAGGTCATCGGCTCTGATGCCTTTCACCGCCACGTGGACGGCGAGCCGCTGCCTCTCGCCTCGGCGGCCCGGTTCTCGCTTGCGGAGGGAGCGTTGAAGGTCGTTGTCTGACCACGGCGCCTCGTAGTCCTACGTCGGAGGCCGAGATTCAGGTTCCGAGATAAGCGGCGCGGATCTGCTCCTCGTCGATCCCGGTCTCGGCCGATCCCTCGTAGATCAAAGTCCCCTTCTCCATCACGAAGGCCCGGTCGGCATTCTTTAGAGCGGCCGCATTCTGTTCGACCAGTAGGACGGTCGTGCCGTCGTTGTTGATCCGCTTCACAACCTCGAGAACGGTGAGCGTCAGTTTGGGTGATAGCCCGAGGGACGCTTCGTCTATCAATAGGAGCTTGGGTCGAGCCATAAGGCCGCGGCCGATGGCGAGCATCTGTTGCTCGCCGCCCGACAAGGTCCCCGCGAGCTGCGTCCAGCGCTCACGTAGCCGAGGAAAATACTCCACGGCCTGCTCGACAACCTTGCGTGTGTGCTTGCGGTCGCGCTTGTAGGGCCAAGCTCCGAGTCGGAGGTTCTGGGCGACGGTTAGCTGCGGAAAGACGTGGCGGCCCTCCGGCACGAGAACGACGCCGTCCGCGACCATTCGGCGAGGATCTTCGCCTGTGACCTCTCTCCCGCTGAAGTTGATCGAACCGGACCAAGGTTTTAGAAGCCCCGCGAGCGTGAGAACAGTGGTCGTCTTTCCTGCGCCGTTCAACCCGACCAGCACCGCCGTCTCGCCTTCCTCGATGTAAAAGGAGATTCCGCCCAGCACGGGGAGAGTCCCGTAGCCCACTCGCAGGTCGGTTACCTCAAGAAGCGACATCCGACTCCTCGTCCTCCACCTCGCCCCCGAGGTATGCGGCGACCACCTCGGGATGGCGCTGCACCTGCTGGGGTTTGCCCTCGGTGAGGATCTTTCCGAAGTTCAAGACGTAGACGTAGTCACAGATCCCGACCACGAGCGGGACGTGGTGTTCGATCATCAGCACCGTCAGGTTGAGTGTCTGCCTGAGCTTGAGCAAACGCTCGCCCAGCTCGTGCGCTTCCGCAGGTCCCATGCCCGAGGAGGGTTCGTCCAAGAGGATGAGGTCCGGATCGGTCGCAAGGACGGTTGCGATCTCGATCAATTTCAACGTGCCGTAGGGCAGGCCCTCGAGGTGTGAGTCGGCGAGATGCGCCAAGCCCATGAAGTCCAGGACCTCGAGAGCGTTGGCACGCAGCTTGCGCTCTTCGCCAAACGAGCGCGGTGCCCCGATCAGACTTGAGATCGGGCCGTAGCCGATGCGAGGGTGCTGGGCCACCAACAGGTTCTCGAGCACGGTCAGCCCTCGCACGAGCCCAATGTTTTGAAAGGTTCGGCCGATCCCCAGGGCCACCCTCCGATGAGTCGGCAGCAAGGAGATCAGCTGGCCGCGGTAGGTAACGGTCCCGGTATTCGGCTGATAGAGGCCCATGATGCAGTTGAAGAGAGTCGTCTTTCCCGCGCCGTTGGGTCCGATCAGGCCGACGATCTCCCACTCCGGCACATCCAGATTCACATCCGAGAGCGCGATCAGGCCCCCGAATCGAATCCCCGTGTTGCGGACCTCCAGCACGTTCGTCATGAGCTCGCCTTCCGCGATCGGGCCCGCCGTCGCGGTGTCGGTTTGGATTCGGGTTCCGGCTCCGGCTCGATCTCCTCCGGCACCTCGGTCGCGGCCTCCATCGTCTCCGTCGCGGCGACGAGCTCCGGCGATTCGAGTGGCGAGAGCGGGCCCTGCACCTCCGCCGCGGTGGGCTCCTCTTCTGTCTCCGCGGGCGCGTGGCGCGTACGGAGACGCGCGAGGAGGCCGTGGCGACTGCGCCGGTGACGGCCGTGGCCCTCGGGGTGCATCGAGAATCTCTCGCCGCGAAGCCAGCGCGTAATGGGGGAGAGCTGCTGCGCGATGCCTCCGGGGAACTGGACGATCGTCAGGATGGCCAACAGGGCTCCCACCACGATGGCGAAGAATCCCGGCTCTCGGCCCAGCGTGTCGCGGATGTAGTGCTCCAGCGGTCTTATGAGCTCGAACAGGAAGGGGAACAGAGCGAAGAAGGCCGACCCGATGATGACGCCGGTGCGGTTGCCGAGCCCGCCGATCACGACCATCAGGACCCAGAGCAGGGCGGTCGCGAAGTTGAAGTCGTTGGACACGACGTTGGTGGCACGGAAGGCGAACAACCCGCCGCCGAGGCCGGCGAATAGGCCCGACAGGGTGAACGCATAGACCTTGTAAGCGGTGACGTTGATGCCGTAGGACGACGCGACCGGCTCCGAATGTTTGAGGGAAAGGATTGCGCGCCCGACCTTGGACTTGATCAGCCTCCAATCCACGTAGACGACTACGGCGAGGAACGCGAAGCAGAGAAACGCAAACGCGCGGTCGCTCGTGAAGCCGTCCGGTCGCGCCGCGGGCATTCCGGCCCCCCCGCGTGTCAGAGCAGAGATCTCGAAGATTGAGGTCTCGGCCATGAACCCATAGGCGAGCGTTATCAGCGCGAGATAAAGGCCCTTGATCCGGAGCGCGACGAGTCCCAGGATGCCGGCGGCCACCGCCCCGCTGGCTGCGGCGAGAAGCAGTGATACGAAGAACGTAGTGACGTCGCAGCCGGTCTCCGGCGCGCAACCCGCTTTCTCCGTGGCGTAGTACGCGGCCACGAAAGCTGCGATGCCGACGAAACCGTGGTGGCCGAGCGAAACCTGCCCCACGTAACCGAGCACGATGTTGAGCGACAGGCCGATGATGGCGAAGATGACCGCGAGTGAGATGCGGTCGGCCCAGAACTGGGGCACCGTCGCCGTAACCACAAGGACGCCACCGAGGATCGCGATCAGAACGACGACGCGGACGACCCATCCGGCGACGCTGGGATGCCAGCGCTCGTGTGGCTGTACGCCCGCTGCCCCCATGGTCTCCGTCGCGGTCGCCATCAGGCCTCCGTGCCCAGCAGCCCCTGCGGTCGAGCCAGGAGCACCACGAGGAGCACGACCACAAGAGCGACGCTGGGGAAGCCGGGAATCAATTCCTGGAGGACTTGGTCACCGAAGTGGTAGTTCTGGCTCGCCCAACCTGCAAGCTGCTGGATGACGCCCACCGTGATCCCGCCGACGAAGGCACCGGGGAGACTCGTTATTCCTCCGATAACCGCGCCGGTGAACGCCGGAATCAACGCATTCGAGGTCATCACTCCCGGCGCCAGCGCGAGGTTGACCGGGATGAAGAGGACCCCCGCAACGCCTCCCAAGAATGCCGCGGACCCCCAGATGAAGCGCGACATCCGCTCGACGCCGATACCGACGACGCGCGTCGCAAAAGCGTCTTGCGACGTTGCCAGCACGGCGAGCCCCAAGTCGGTCTTGGAGAAGAAGTACCCGAGGATGACTGCGAGCGCGCCCATAACGCCCACGGTCAGGAGCTGTTGTGGCTCGATGATGTACTCGAAGACCTCCGGGCCGCGCGGCGTCCCCTGAGCGTCCACGGCCGAGATCGCCGCGGGAAGATTTTTGGCCTCGGGCAAGAAGAGCAACACCTGCACACCTACGGCTAGCAAGGTGAAGGCGATGGTCGCCACGAGCACGGTGATACGCGGCGCGTTCAGAAGAGGCCGGATGATGAGGCGTTCCATCCCCAGACCCACGATCGTCACTCCGGCAACGGCCACCAGGGCGGCGATGCCGTAGGGGATCTGCGTCCCCTGTACCTGCTCGATCAGGACGTAGACGATGAAGGCGGCCAGCGTCCCGAACTCGCCCTGGGCGAAGTTGAAGACACGCGCTCCCTTGTACACGAGGACCAGTCCCAGGGCGATGAGCCCGTAGGCGGCTCCATTCACGAGCCCGATCACGACGTAGGGGTTGGGGCTCGCCTCGTCGCCGGCTCCAGCCACCAGCACGGCGGCGACCAGCACCGCTATCGCGCCCACTACGACCGCGGTCCTCATAGGGTCAGGAGGCTAACTCAGGAGCCGCGCGCTCGCCTGGAAATCAGAAGTCGCTGACGAAGTCGTCGATCGTGTGCCATCTTCGATCGCCGCAACTCGCTTCACTGACATGTACCTGGTCCGCTCCGAAGTGGTCGTCGGGAGCGAAGTTCAGCGTGGGCCCGATCTGATTCTTGAGCCCCCGGGCGCGCTCGAGGAAGTAGATGAATCGCTCGCGGTTGAGCGACTTGCCGGGAAGCTCCAGCATCTCCCACAGGATCTTGCCGCTCGACCATGCGAGCCACATGAAGTCGTCCGGCCCGCCGGGCTTATCGGAGTGCAGCTCGGCGGCAGCCTCGTCGAACTCCGGGTCGTAATCGTTGCGGTCGACGTAGGCCGGGAAGGACGAGAAGAACTTCGCTCCCTCGGCCGAATCCCCGTCGGGACAGGATGCAGAGACGATCGAGTCGAAGGTCATCGTGATTCCAACCCCGGTCCATTGCGGGTGATAGTTCTGTCGATTGGCAGCCTTGAGCACGTTGATCCAGTAATAGGGCGACGTCAATATGAAGACGTTCTCGATCCCTGCTATCGACATCTCCTGTACGACTTGTTGCGCCGAGTCGAAACCGGCCGTCTTCGGGACCTTGCGGTCGTAGTCGATCGGGAGGCCTGCCTCGTCTGCCGCGGCGGTGAAGGCATTGTGGGCATCGTCGAAGCTCGCGGTGTCGAAGAAGAGCAGGCCGTTCTTTTCCTCCTCGGCGCCGAGTTCGGTGAGCAAGAAGTCCACGAGATAGGGGGCCTGGTCGGGATACGTCATGGAGTTCGTGAAATAGGTTCCGAGCGTGCTTAGCTGATTCTCGGTGACTCCACCGGAGATGTAAGGCACCCCGACGGATTCCGCGTAGCGCGCGCAGGCCTGGATCTGGTCGACGCCGGCGAAGCCGCTCAAGAGGAAGACCTCGTCCTTCTCGACCATCTCTTTGCAGACGGCGACCGCGGTCGACGGGTTGTACTGGTCGTTTCGCAAGATCACTTCGACCCGGCGACCGAAGAGGCGCGTCCCCTGGCTCTCCATCCACTCGAACCACATGTCCTTGCCGCGCTCGGCGGAGTCGGAAGGGATCGGGGCGGCTCCGCTCAGCGGAGCATGAAGCCCGATCCGGATCACCTCGGCGGTCACTCCCGGTGAGGTGGCGCCGGCCGGCTCGCCCGGCTCGTCGGCGGTTCCCGGCTCGCCCGGCTCCTCGGCGGCGCCCGGGGAGTCCGCGGTGTCGCCGCCGGTGTCTCCGCTCGCGACCTCCTCCAGCGCCTCGGGGTCGGTGATGCCTTCCTCGACGTTGCCGATGACCTCACCCTCGGCGGAGATGATGTCGCCGGTCTCGGGATCGACGGTCGCGCCCGGGGGCAGAATGGCGCCTCCGCCGAGGCCGCTGGTTAAGCCGCGCGCGGCGACGCCGGCGCGCTGACCACAGGCCGCCGCGATGAAGAGCATCACGAGCAGCAGACAACTGGCAACGAGACGCCGGCGATCCCTCATGACCTCAACACTCAGACAGGGTAGAACGCGTGCCGCTAGAAGTCACTGACGAAATCCTCGATCGTGTGCCACCGGCGGTCGCCGCATTGAGCCTGGCTTACGTGCACCTCACTTGCTCCAAGGTGATCCTCCGGCGTGAAGTTCAACTTGGGCCCGATGCCATTCTGAAGACCCCGAGCTCGCTCCAGGAAATAGATAAACCGGTCGCGCGTTAGAGCTTTGCCGGGAAGCTCGAGCATCTCCCAGATGATCTTTCCGCCCGACCACCCGAGCCACATGAAGTCGTCGGGATTGGCCTTGTCGGGATGCAGCTCGGCGACGGCCCGGTCGAAGTCGGGATCGTATTTGTCTCGGTCGATGTAAGCGGGGAACGGAGAGAAGAACTTGGATCCCTCAGCCGAGGTGCCGTCGGGACACGACGCCGTGATGACTGTGTCGAAGGTCATGGTGATGCCGACTCCGACCCACTGCGGGTGGTAGTTCTGCCGGTTGGCCGCCTTGAGAACGTTGATCCAGTAATAGGGCGAGGTCAGGATGAATACGTTCTCGATCCCCTGCAACGACATCTCCTGCACGACCTGCTGCGCGGAATCGAACCCCGCCGTCTTGGGGACCTTGCGCTTGTACTCCACGGGCATCCCCGCATCCTCGGCCGCAGCCTCGAACGCGTCGTAGGAGTCGGCGAAGCTTGCGGTGTCGAAGAACAGCATGCCGTTCTTTTCCTCCTTCGCACCGAGCTTCGTGATCATGAAGTCGACCAGCAGAGGAGACTGATCCGGATAGGTCATGGAGGTCGTGAAGTAGGTGCGGAAGCCGCTCACCTGCACCTCGGTCACCCCCGCGGAGATATAGGGAACGCCGACCGACTCGGCGTAGCGTGCGCAGGCCTGGATCTGGTCCGTGCCCGCCGCGCCGGTCAGCGCAAAGACTTCGTCCTTCTCGACCATCTCCTTGCACACCGCCACCGCGGTCGAGGGGTTGTATTGGTCGTTCTTCAGGACCATCTCGACCCTGCGGCCGAACAGACGCGTGCCCTGCTCCTCCATCCATTCGAACCACAGGTCCTTGCCGCGGTCGACCGAATCGGACGGGACCGGGGCCGCCCCACTGAGGGGAGCATGCAAACCGATCTTAATCACTTCCTCGGTCACCCCGGGTGAAGTCGCCCCGGAAGGTTCCTGAGGCTCACCGCCGCCGGTGCCCGGTCCGCCGCCCCCGGACGTCCCCGGCTGGCCGCCGCCGGTCGTACCGCCCGAGGTCGTGCTCGTGTCGCCCGATGCGATCCCCTCGAGAGCCTCGGGATCGGTGATTCCCTCTTCAACCGTGCCGATGACCTCACCTTCGGCGGAGATGATCTCGCCGGTCTCCGTCACCGTCGCCCCCTCGGGGAGGATCGCCGCGCCGCTCGCGCCGGTGAGCAACCCACGTGCCGCGATACCGGGTCGCTGACCACACGCGGCCGCGACAAAGAGCATCACGAGAATGAACGAGAGTGCGGCGAGGCGTCGGCGATCGGCCACGACGATCATCTCCTCCCGATAAACGGAACCTTCCTAACGGCGCTGGTTATCGCTGACTTCACCGTGCCGCCTGCGGCCGCGAGGCGGGTGCCTACGACGCTCAGCGCGCCGGGGGTGGGCGTCACGGCTGCGCCACCTCTGCGGCTTGCGTTCAGGTGATGGATCTGCGCGAGGACTCCTCCGG
>JBHELF010000150.1:0-31332 GCA_046263155.1 Actinomycetota bacterium | reverse complement strand
GTTCGACCCCGTGGCCGATCATCTCGAGACGGCCCTCGTTCCCGCCCCGCGGGCAACCATGGACCCACCCGAGCCCAGACGCCCCTCATGCCAGCGTGGCGCCCCCGGGTGCAAGCGCTGAACGTGCCCCCGCCAAGCCTCCAACGTTCTGTCTGGGTAAGGAATGGAGGTCACCATGCCTAGAGCTCTCGCAGGTGGAGTAATCGGCCTTCTCGTGCTGGTGTCGGTCACGCCGGCCGCGGCGCAGATCCCGCCCACGCCGCCGCGCAACCAGTGGTTCGCGGAAAACGACACCGGCCACTTCACCAGGGGGACGCGGGTGCGCATCGATGCTGCCTGCCGGAATGTGCCCGCGAGCGAACAGACCGCCTGCTCGCTCAAGCAGTTCCGGAAGAGACCGTTCGTGGTGATCGCGTTCGTGGACACAGGCATCAACCCCTACCACCGGGATTTCCGGGCCCCCGACTTCGTCCACCATCCGTCCAGGTTCATCGAGGGATATCCCAAATCCGCGCCGGCGATAAATCTGGACCTGAAGACCGCGGACGCGCGCGGCTACGCGGCGGCCCGCCGAGCGGATGCGGGGAAGTGGGCGCGCACGAAGCCGCGCGAGATCCATTGGTTCCCGGGCACGCGCGTAATAGGCGGTATCTCAATGTCTTCCGGTGGAACATCGAATCCCGAGTTCGGCGAGTTCCCGATCCTCGACGACCAGGGGCACGGGACCGGCGTCGCGAGCGTGGCCGCGGGCCAGTTCTTCGGGTCCAACCCGGAGGCGCTCATCGTCATGGTCGAAGGGCTCGGCGACGCGAGCCTGGAGTGGGCGACGTCGCAGAAATGGATCGACATCGTCTCGAACTCGTGGGGAAACATAGCCAATCTCCCGCTGGGAGAAACGGAGGCCCCGCGTGAGGCAACGAGGCGCGGCCAGACCGTCGCCTTCGCGGCGGGCAACGGAGCCACGAACACGAACTCTTCCACGCTGTTCCCGCCCGAGGGGCCCATCGAGGATCCCTGCAAGTGCAAGACCCCCGACTCCAATCCCTCGTTCACCTCTCCTTACGGCGGGCCGTCCTGGCTTCTTACCGTGGGGGCGATTTCGCCGATCAACGGACAGGCGCACTGGTGGCACTCGATTCCGGTGGACGTATCGTCCTTCGGCTCGAAGTGGCGGGCCGCGGCCGCCTTTGGAATCTCGGAGAACGTAAAGAAGCCGGAGAACGGAGAGGACGGCACGCGCGACTTCGGCGGGACGTCGTGCGCCACGCCGATCACGGCCGGGGTGTTGTCGTCGCTGATCCTCGAAGCCCGCGGGCTCTTCTCCGACACGGTGGCGGGTCAAAAGGCGAACCAGGTGGTGGCGCGCGCCGATGGGGGAGCCAGGCTTCCGAAAGCGGGCCCGCTCTCCGACGGTGAGCTCACGCGTGTGGAGGCCGAGACCATCGTGCAGAAGACCGCGTATCCGACTCCCGCCGACGCGGAGAAGATCACCTGGGACTACGCGGTGCGGCCGACGACGCCGCTCTATTACCTCTACCAGGGCTACGGCGTCGTCGATAAGACCTCAAAGGCTCTCGCGCTCGATGTCTTGTTCGGCAGAGAGGAGCTTCCGGACCGCGCCGACGTGGACGCCTGGATGACGGCGCTGGATGCGATGCGCAAGGCCCTGTGGGGTCAGCCCTAAGGCCCTTAACTAGGTCGCCAACTAGGTCTCGACGCCCGCCATCTCGGGGCCCGCCTCAGGGCGGCCGGCTACAGGAGCCACTCTTCGGTCCCTACCGAATAGGAGCACGATCCCCGCGGCGAGCGCGCTCAGGATCGCGCACAGCGCCCAGAGGCCGCCCGGCGACCATCCGTAGAGCCGGGCGCCGACGCTCGGGCCGAGGATGAGGGCGGTGCTGAAGCTCAAGCCCCAGACCGCGTGGTACCGGCCCCGCATGTCCGCGGGCGCGAGCTGTGAGACGTACGCGGCCTCGATGGGGGCCGCCACCATCTCTCCCAGAGTCCACACGACGACGCTGACCGACAAGGCAAGCAGCGAGTGCGCGAACGCGACGATTCCGAATCCCAGGCCCACGAGAATGATGCCCAGAGCGATCATGGACCGGGCGGGGAATCGCTGAGTGATCGCCGTAAGCGGAAGCTCTCCGAGGACGATCAGAACTCCATTGAGTGAGATCAACGCGCCGTAGACGGCTTTCGAGAAACCTTCGTCGACTATTGCGAGCGCAAACGTCGAGGTTCCCTGGAAGTAAACAAAGGCGCTGAGAAGCGTCGCGACGATGATCGTGAGAAATGGGCCGTCCTTCGCTACGACGCGCAGGGTTTGGTTGCCGGTCTCTGCCCTGGCGGGGGAGCGATGCCCTCGCGGCAGAGCGGTGAGAGCTACCACGCCGAGCACCGTCGAGGTCAGCGCGTCGCCGATGAAGAGATAGAGGAACGAGCGCTCGGCCAGCAACCCCGCGACGGCAGGGCCGAAAGCAAAACCCGCGTTGATCGCGAGGCGATAGGCGGCGAATGCGGTGACGCGTCGTTCCTCAGGCACCAGGTCGGTTATCAGGGCACTCGAGGCGGGCCGGTACATCTCGGACGTCATTCCGGCAAGTCCCGTAAGGACGCCGATAAGAACGATGTTCTGGGCCTGTGAGAGGGCAAGCATCGTGGCTGCCGACGAGAACATCGATATCGCAATGGCATGGTTGCGGCCGAGCCGGTCCGCGAGCGGGCCCCCGATGGATGAAGCCAGGCTTCCCACGCCGTAGGCACCGAGGGCCAGCCCCGCCTCCGCGACGCCATAGCCCTGGTCGCGCATGTAGAGCAGCAAGAAGGTGATCACGAAGCTGCCGAAGCGATTGACGAAGGAGCCGACGAGCAGGATCCACACGGGCCGGGGCAGCGTCCTCAAGGCGTCCAGCATGCGCCTAGTCTCGGATACACCTGGGGGCCTAGGAGGGATAGTCCGGGGCGAGGAGAACCGAAACGGTCTGTGTCCACTCGCCGTTCAGCCGCGGTTGCCGCCGCCGTCGCGCTCCTCTTTGCAGCATCCCAGCTGCCGGGTGGTGCCGCGGTTGTAGTCGCGGCGGGCCCCCGCACGCTTCGAGGCGATCTGGGACCTGCGGGCGTCGACGCCCGCGAGACGGCTCGAGGCCTAGTGCGGCGATACGCCGCGCGCCTGGGTGTGGAGGCCGAGGCTTTCCGCTTCGAATCGGTGCAGCAGTCGTTGATCGGGATCCACGTGCGCGGGAGAGAGTTCCGCGGCGGTGTGCCGGTGGATGGGTCGGCGGTTGCGGTTCACTCAGCGCATGGTCGGGTGATCCAGATCGATGCCTACGATCGGTCGAGCCTGCCTGGACGCCCGACGGCTGCGCCGGTGGGGGCCGAGGCAGCAACCCGGGCGGCTCTCGCGTTTCTGGGTGTGAGCCTGCCCTTCCGGCGTCCCGCCGTCGAGCGCTTACTGGTTGCACGCGCCGGCCGCCTCTACGACACCTACAGAGTCGACGTGATCTCGCTCGCGCCGGCAGTTGCGGCGACGGTGGACGTCGATGCCGCGAGCGGCGCCGTCGTGCGTGTCTTCGACGACAATCGTTATGTAGACGGATCGGCGACGGCGTTCGATCCCAGCCCCATGGTTAGCCTCAAAGACAAGGGCTTACGCCAACCGGCGGAATTAGGTCTGCCGGTGGACGTCGACCTAGACAGTGCGGAACTGACGGCCGCTCTGGTCGAGCTTCCGCTCCGGGACCTCGACGAAACCGCGCTCACGATGGGGAGGCTTCAGGGGCCGTGGGTGACGGTTCACTCGCTCCCTTTGCGGAGTCAGGATGGCAACTTCGGGCTGACGCGCGGCGACCCTCGGTTTGAGGCGACCATGGCTTACGCGCACATCGACCGCGTCCAGCGCTACTACCAGTCTCTGGGCTTCAAGAGGGACAAGTCGATCAACGCCGAGCCCCAGGACGTAGTCGCTTTGCACATAGAGGGCTTCGACAACAGCTTTTATCAGCCCGGCAACGACATATTGCTGTTCGGGACCGGAGGCGTAGACGACGGCGAGGACGCCGAGATCATCCTGCACGAGTACGGCCATGCCACCCAGCACGCACAGGTTGACGATTTCGGCGCGAACTCCGAGGGCGGAGCGATGGGGGAGGGCTTCGGAGACTTCCTCGCGGCGGCCTTCTTCGCCGCCGAGATCAGTGGGGGCTTTCAGGACGAATGCGTCGGGGAATGGGACGCTACGACCTACTCGCCCGAGGACCCGCCCTGCCTGCGACGCCTCGACGGCAAGAAGAAATATCCGGACGACATCAGTGGCGAGGTCCACGCGGACGGAGAGATTTGGTCCGCCTTTCTCTGGAAGCTGCGCGCCGCGGTGGGGGACGATCCTGTCGAGCGGTCGGACAACGTGCTGCGTCTGGTCCTCTCCTCCCACGAGCTGCTCACCCCTGAAGCGGAGTTCGTCGACGGGGTGCTGGCCTTGAAGACGGCCGCGAAAGCGCTGGGCCATTCCGAATGGGCCGGCGCGATCGACCGCGCCGCACGCTCGTTTGGATTGCCAACGGAGGCCGAGTAGCCGTTCCGGCGAGGGCCGGTTCGTTGCCTCTCCGGCTCAGAGTGACATAATATATATTATCGGCGATTCTGCCTCGGAGTTTCAGGGGCCATAGTTGAGGGCCGGTTTGCCCGCTGAAGGAGGCCCCATGGACGTACTCCAGTGCCCGTTTTGCTCGTTGCGCTTCACGACACGGTCGGAACTAGAGCAGCACAAGGCCCTGGATCATCCCGGCCAGGAGACGGCCGCCGACGAGGAGGAAAGCCCTCCCGATTCGTGATCGCCCGGCCGGCTTGCTGGCATGGGTTAGGACGCGAAAAGTGCCGTAGGCGCCTCCTAGACTCGAATGTGTGTTCGGGTTCAGGAGGTGATTGATATGGGCGGACGTACAGACGCTGGCATCGTTGGGAAAGCCGATCTCACGCAAGTGCCGGCCGAACGGCTGGAGTCGGAGATCGCCGAGCTTGCGGCCCACATCCATGCCGCCACCTGTCGCTGGTTGCTTCTGGTGGCGGAATACGACCGACGGGAGGCGTGGGCCGATTACGGGTTCAAGTCGTGCGCCCACTGGTTAACGTACCGCTGCGGCCTGGCCCCTAGCTCTGCCCGGGCTCACGTGGCTGTCGCAAGGCGCCTACTAGAGCTCCCCAAGGTCACGGAGGCCTTCTCCGTGGGACGGCTCAGCTTCTCCCAGGCCCGGGCGATCACTCGGATCGCCACTCCGGCGACAGAGCAATACCTGCTGGATATCGCCAGGGACGGGACCGCCGAACACCTCGAGAAGGTCGTTCGCGGCTTCCGGAAATCAGAGGCCATCCGCGAACTGGAGCGCGCCAATGGTCGCCACGAAGGCCGGCGATTGAACTGGTTCTACGACGATGACGGCTCCCTCGTCATAAACGCTCGCTTACCCCCCGAGGACGGCGCCGTCGTCATCAAGGCCCTCCATGCGGCCGTCGACAACCTGGCCCGAAACGCTTCCGCGGAAGCGCCTGACGGCCGACGTGTGCCCGACCCGCAGCCGATCACGATGTCGCCGCCGAACTACCGTTTGAGGCCGCTCGGGCCGACGCGCTCGTGATGATGGCGGACACATTCCTCGCATCGGGCCCCGCGGGACGTTCCAGTGCCGATCGCAACCAAGTGGTCGTCCACGTGGACATCGAATCTCTAGTCCACGACGAGGGCACTTTGTGCGAGACGGAGGATGGAATAGGCCTGGCTCCCGAAACGGCCCCCCGTCTGACCTGTGACGGAAGTCTCGTCGACCTGGTGGAGAAAGACGGTGGACCCATCAAGCTCGGACGCAAGAAGCGTCGGCCCTCGGCCGCTCTGCGCAGGGCGTTGAAGACGCGGGACAAGCACTGCACGTTTCCCGGATGTACGAGCACCTTTATGTGGATGCTCACCACCTCATTCACTGGGTCAAAGATGGCAAGACGGAGCCGGCAAACCTCATGCTTGTGTGTCGATTCCACCATCGTTTGCTTCACGAGGGCCGCTTCTCGGTTGAACGGATGCCGAATGGGGAGCTGATCTATCGGCGCCCCACTGGGAATGTAATACCGAAGGTGTGCACTCCGGAGGCGCGCGGCCCGGATCTTGGAAAGCGGAACGGTCAAGAGGGAGTGAAAGTGGACGACCGGACGTGTCTAACGCTCTGGGACGGTGGTCTATGCGACTACGGCACTGCGGTAGATCACTTGTACTGGCTCGAGGGCTACCGCGACAATTAGGTCGAGCTTCCGGCCATCCGAGGTTGGTGGAGCGAGTCGAGCTGCCGGCCGGCACTAGCTCCTTGATCCCTTACGGCTGAAGCGGTCGGCGATCCCCCAGCGGGTGACTCGGCCGATCGCTTCGATCACGATGCGACGGCTCATCTTCGACTCGCCCTGCTCGCGTTCGAGGAAAGTGATCGGTATCTCTCGAATGCGACCTTCGGCACGAAACACCTTGCGTGTCAGCTCGATCTGAAAGGCGTAACCCTCCGACCTGACTTCGCTGAGATCGAGTCGCCGCAGCATCTCGGCGCGGTAGGCCCGGAATCCGCTCGTGGCGTCGCGCACCGCGAATCCCAGCCACGCGCGCGCGTAGAAGTTGCCACCGCGCGACAAAGCCTCTCGGATCTTGCTCCAGTTGCGCACTCCTCCCCCGGGCACGTATCGCGATCCGATGACGAGATCCGCCGCCATCAAGGCATCGAGCAGACGAGGAACGTCGGCCGGGTCATGCGAGAGATCGGCATCCATCTCGACGACCGCCGTATACCCACGCTCCAGGGCCCAGTCAAACCCCAGCACGTAAGCGGTGCCGAGGCCTTGTTTGCCGGTGCGCTCGAGGAGGTGAACATCGTGCGGACCGGCGGCGAGTTCCCGGACGAGATCAGCGGTCCCGTCGGGCGATCCATCATCGATCACGAGCAGATCGACTCGGTCCTTCGCTGCGTCGAACAATCGGCGAGCAACCTCGGCGATGTTCTCCCGCTCGTTGTAGGTCGGCACAATGACGAGCGCTTGATGTCGAGCGGACTTATCGAGCCGTGCCATGCAGCTCCTCCCTTACGGTGGGGCGTCTGCGCGTGCCGACAAGGGCCCCGATCAGGCCGACGACGACACTCCCCCACCCCAGCCAATCGCCGGTGCGCGCGTAGAAGGAGACCCTCTCGGGCAACCGCACATCGCCCTCGAGCGTCGTGGCGGTCCATAGCGGGGTCCTCTCCACGACGCTGCCATCGGGAGCCACCAGCGCGGAGATCCCGCTCAGAGCGGCATGCACCACCCACACACGGTTCTCGGCCGCGCGCACCTGGCTCATGGCGACGTGCTGCGCCGACGCCCAGCTCTCTCGCCATGTCGACGTGTTTGTCGCCACGATCAGGAGTCTTCCTCCGGCGCCGATACGCGATCGCACCAAGGAGCCGAAGTCGCCCTCGAAGGAGATGACGGGAGCTACTGGACCGGGCACAGCAGGCGGCGTGAACAGCGTTCCCGCCGTTCCCGCGATCGCGTCGCGCGGCACCTGTGCCAGAAGGGGCACCCAATTGAGGAAGCGTCGCCCGGGGACGTACTCCCCGAACGGAACCAGATGCGTCTTCTGATAGCGGTCGATCAGCCCGTCGACTGGATCGATGTGAAACGCCATCACGAGGTAACGATCCGCATCCACATCGAGATTGGCTCCGGCAATCACCGCGCTTCCCGAGGCTTCGGCGGCTCCCTCGACCGTGGCGCGAGCGACCCGGTCGCGGTCGAGGTCGATGCCGATGGAGCTCTCGGGCCATACGATCAGATCGAGGCCTCGGCCGGCCAAATCTCGCGTGAGTTGCACGTGACGCGCCAGGATGGCCTCCTCCCGCGCAGCTCCCGCTTCGGGGATCTCGCGCGGAACGTTGCCCTGCACGATCGCGACTAGAGCAGGCGATCCCGCCGCAGGGTCGGCGGCGGGTAGGAGGAGGGGTGCGGCCACCAGCAGCGCGGCCGCGGCGAGGACGGCCAGGCCACCGCGCCTTCGTCGCGTCCACGCCTCGGCGAGCGAGGCGTTAACGGCACAGACGATCCACGCCACCGCCCAGGCTCCACCCCAGGCTGCGGGCCGCAACATCCAGCCCGCGTTGTGCTGGCTCTGCGCGAGCTGTCCCCACGTGAAGCCGAAGATCGGGACGATCGAGCGCAGCAACTCCACCGCGGTCCATGCCGAGGCGATCAGCACGACACGAACCGCCGTGGTTGGCAGCCGGGCGTTCAGGGCCGCGCCGAGGCCGAAGAGGGCCAATAGGCCGGCTTGTAAGAGGACGAGGAGACCCCAGGCTACCCAGCCGACGATGCTTATCCAGTAGAGCAGCGTGCCGAAGAATCCGAGGCCGAACACGAAGCCGAGCAGCGCCCCTCTACCGGCAGATGGGGACCGCGGGTAGCTACCCAGGCGGCGCGCAGTGACGGGCTCGCGCGCGCACAAGATGATCAAAGGAGCCAGGGCAAACCAGGCCACGACATAGAGGTCGGGCTCGGGAAAGGCCAGGGTGAGCCAGGCTCCCGAGAGCAGCGCGGCCGCGAGGGCGCGCCCTCCTCGAGGCATCTAGGGGGCTAGACGCAGTCGCGACAGAGCCGGCGCCTTTCGTCTGCCAGCTGGCTCCGCGCCTTCACAAGGTGGCAGCTCTTACAGACGAATTCCTTGCGATCCTTTATCGGGACGACCCGCGTGGGAAGGGGCTCCACCGGGGTCGCCTCCGCGTTCTCTGAGACGAGGGACATGATGTCGTCCTCATCCGTGTCTTCGTCCGGTTTGGCAGCCGCCCGCTGCGACAGTATTTCGTCCAGGCTGGCCTCGTCCGAGTCGTCCTCCTCCTCGGCGACGGGCAGGGCGACTTCCTCATCGTCTTCGGGGTCGAGGTCGTCGAGTTCCTCGGGATCGAGGTCGTCAGCATCCTCGACGGCCTCGACCTCTTCCTCTTTACTTGCCAATCCCGCCCCCTCTCGGCTGAGCAGCACGCACCCTAATGCGGGATGCTGAGGCAAGGATTCTCCCCAAAATGCGAAGACCCGAACAACGGTCGGGACCGCGTTGACGGCGTTTCCGTCGCCGCGTTTTCCTCGCGCCGCTCGGGTCTTCGTGAGTACCCAGTGGCCCAAGCATTCCGGGCGACTTCCCCTTGGAGTTCGTGAGCTCGACGAGCCGCCCCTTCGGGCTGCCGGCCGATCCGCTGATCTCCGGTGGCGACCCGGAAAGGCCGCCGGTGCCGGCGATATGGCGGCGGTTCGTCCGGTTCGGAAGCCTCCCCAGACAATCCGGTGTCCCCTCCTGCAAGCTCCTTTCGGACCTTGTTTCGGGTCCTGACGCTTCAAAACGCTTGGGCCGCCGCGCAGATTAGAGAGGGTGATCGGGGGTGTCAACTTGTTTTCGAGCAATCGCGTGTGGAGCGCGAAACATTCTGGATCGTCCACAATCCCTCCACGAGTTCTCAACAGCCAGTTAGCCTGATTGTGGGAATCTGCTGGAAGGCGCGGCGAAGAAAGCGTGGCTCAATGCGTAGGTACCAGAGCGAAAGTACGGTCGAGTCCGAAAGCGGCCGTTTCATCGATCTGACGGACAAGGTGACCGAGGCGCTCGAAGAGTCCGACGTGCGATCGGGCCGAGTGACCGTCTTCGTCACCAACGACGACACCAGGCTCGTCGTCAACGAAAAAGAGTCGGGGCTATTAGGCGATATGGAACGCCTGTTTGATCGACTGGGGCCCGATACATCGGGGGCGCTATTGGGAAGAGCGTCGGTCACCGTACCCATCGAAGACGGCCGACTCCATTTGGGCACGTGGCAACGGATTCTTCTCGTCTCTCTGGCCCCCTCACTCGACGACTCGCGCACCGTCATCCTCGAGGTAACCGGTAACTAGTGGCCGCCCCAACGCTTCCAAAGCAGAGCGACGATTTCCCCGCCTGGTACGTGGAGGTCATCAAGCAGTCGGGCATGGCGGAGCACGGTCTAGCGCGCGGCTCCCAGGTCATCAAGCCCTGGGGTTACGCGGTCTGGGAATACGTCCAGCGCGCTCTCGACGACAGATTCAAGGCCACCGGACACGAGAACCTCATGTTCCCGATGCTGATCCCTCGCAGTCTTTTTGAACGGGAAGCAGAACATGTTGAGGGATTCAGCCCCCAGGTTTGGGTCGTGACTCGCGCGGGCGAAAGCGAGTTGGACGAGCCCCTTTACATCAGGCCGACGTCGGAGACCGTGATCTGGAACGCGTATGCAAACTGGGTCCAGAGCTATCGCGACTTACCGCTGCTCTACAACCAGTGGTGCAACGTCATGCGCGCCGAGATGCGAACCCGTTTGTTCCTGCGGACGAGCGAGTTCCTGTGGCAGGAAGGGCATACGGCTCACGCGACGGCGGAGGAGGCACACGAAGAGGCGCTGCGAATGCACGACGTCTACCGTGAGGTAGCGGAGGACGTGCTCGCCATCCCTGTGATCGCAGGACGAAAACCTGAGTCGGAGCGCTTCCCGGGGGCCGAGGAGACGTACACGATCGAGGCCATGATGCGCGATACGAAAGCGCTTCAATCCGGGACCTCCCATTTCCTCGGTCAGAATTTCGCACGCGCTTACGACGTCAGCTTTCTCAACGACAAGGGAGAGCAAGACTTTGCCTGGGGAACGTCGTGGGGCGTCTCGACCAGGATCGTCGGGGCAATCATCATGACCCACGGCGACGACCGGGGTCTGCGCCTGCCTCCGCTCGTTGCTCCGGTCCAGATCGTGATCGTTCCCATATATTCGAGCGACTCGGAGAAAGGCAGGATCCTCGAGACCACCGAAAGGCTTCGCTCCGAACTGATCGATGCCGGCATCAGAGCGCGAGTGGATGCGCGGGATCAGTATCGTCCCGGCTTCAAATTCAGCGAATGGGAGCTCAAGGGTGTGCCGGTTCGGATCGAGATTGGCCCGAAGGATGTCGAGGCGGACTCCGCGATGATCGTCGATCGCGTCACCGGCGAGAAGCGTCGGTCGCCGCTGGCACAGGTCGCCAAGGATGCTCCCGGGTTATTGGAGGAGGTCCAGAGGAGTCTCTACGACGACGCGCTCGGGTTTCGCGAGCGCAACACTCACGAGGCGAATGATTTCGACTCGCTGCGCGAAGGCCTCAACGACGAGGGCGGTTTCTGGGTCGGACCCTGGTGCGGTGAATTCTCCTGCGAGGAAAAGGTCACCGAGGAAACCAAAGCGACGATTCGTGCCTTGCCGAGCACCAGGCTAGACCCGGGCGGTCCCTGCGTCGTCTGCGGGAAATCCGGAGTCGAGCGAGCCACCTGGGGCAGGTCTTACTGACCCTTCGGAAGCCGTGCGCGAAGCGCTGAGGACCGAGCTCGACCTCAAGCTGTCCGGGGGCTTGCGAGCAGCGTCCGAAGCGCGCCGTGCTCTGACGAGGTTTGAGGACCGATTGCCGCCGGGGTTGCTGGAGGACGTTCGTCTGCTCGTAAACGAACTCGTGACGAACAGCATCCGCCATGCAGGCGTGGGGCGCACGGGATGGATAGGCCTGAGGGTCGTCCTCGAGGGCGACGTGTTGTGGGTCGAGGTCTCCGATCCCGGAGGCGGGTTCCACTATGCGCCTCCCGAACCCGACGTCGTTCAGGAATCCGGGTGGGGCCTTTTCCTGGTGGATCGGATCGCGGACGCGTGGGGGGTCGTGTCGGGCGAGGTCTGCTCCGTGTGGTTCGAGATCGATTGCGCCAAAACGCGCGACTCCGCGATGTGGATCGCGGAAGAAACGGAGTCTTAGGCGGCTCTCTCCTCGATGCCGATTACCTCGAGGAGCTGAGCGTGTGAATCGATCACGATGTCCGCGTCTACGATGTCGCTGCGGTCGTCGTGAATACCTCGGAATCTGATCGCGTGCATCCCAATGTCGCGCGCGCCGGCGATATCCGTGCGCCGCAGATCCCCCACATGGACCGCCTCCGGGGGCCTGACGCCGAGTTCGGCCAGGGCCTTGGCGAAGATCTCATTGCCGGGTTTGGGCACACCCACTTCGTCCGAGAAACACTGAACCTCCAGGTGTGGCAGCAGGCCGACGTCATCGAGCAGCTGACGGACGACGCGACCCGGGGTAAGGCCGGTATCGCACACGAGTGCAACTCGGATACCCGCCGCTCGCAGCGCGGACAGAACCTCCACGGCCCCCTCGACCGCCTCGACTCCGTACACGAGACTTGCCTCTTCGAATTGTTTGGTCAGTGAGCGCAGCGCTTCGTCATCCGTTATTGCGCGAGCCTGCAGGCAGTAGGCCGCCATGCGACCGGGGCCGAAAGTCTCAACTTGTTTCCAGGCCTCATCGTGTTTGGCCCAGGCCTCCGCCAGCAAGTCGCCGGCTTCCCCTTCGTCGATGTTCAAGAAATCAGAAAGGGCGCCTATGCGGATCTGCATAGCGCCCTCCCAGTTGCGGTCTTTCAGCAAGGTCCCCCAGCAGTCGTAGGTGACCGCCCGGACCCCCTCAACTCTCTTCATAGACCACCCCTTCGCTGCCGATCCGACTTCACCACCCCGGTGCCCGTGGCTCGCGCCACGACCTCGGGAGGATCCACTAGGTCGGCCGCAGAATCCGACTCTTCGCGGCGCGGTCGAGCGTATCGCAGTACCTCCAGCGCGATCTCTCGAGACGTGCGGCCCACGCGCACCAGCTCGGCCCGCACCTCCAGGAAATCGCCGGCGTAGACCGGAGCCACGAACTCCACGCTCTCGTAACCCGCGAGGAGGCCTTCATCTCCATCGTTGCGAATGCAGATCTCCGTTGCCGCGTCGCCCATGAGCTCGAGAAGCCGAGCGCCGGAGACGAGATCGCCGCCGTAATGGGCGTCTCTCTGAGACATGCGGATCCGATGGACGACGCCCGGCTCGTTCATGCCGCCGAGGGGTGGGCAACCGCCACCCTCCACGCGAGATAGGACGCCACCTCGGAGGGCTTCGCTCCCCTGCCGAAGATGCGGTCGTAGCCGAGCTCGGCCGCTTGGATGGGGGCAAGACGCGGACCGCCTCCCACCAGCAAGACGTCGTCGCGAAGCCCCGCCTGTTCGAGCGCCCGACGCACTTCGGTGAGATGCCGGACGTGGGCATCGCGCTGGGTCACGATCTGCGAGACGAGTACCGCGTCGGCCCGCTCTGCCGCGACCTCGGTCGCCAGATCCTCCGGGGAGACCTGCGCCCCGAGGTTGACTACACGCATTTCGGGATAGCTTTCGAGGCCCTTGTCGCCCCCGTACCCCTTGAACGACAGGATCGCGTCGAGGCCGACCGTGTGCGCATCGGTGCCGGTGCAGGCGCCCAGAACCACGAGCTGACGTTTGAGGCCTTCCCGGATCAGGCGATTGACCTCCGCGTGGCCGAGCAGAGGAAACTCCTGCTCTATCACCGACAGGGATTCGAGATCCACGACATATTCGACCGCGCCGTAGACGATGAAGAAAGTGAAGTCCTCCGCTATCGGTTTCATGTGCACGACCTGAGTACGCCGCAGTCCCATCTGATGGGTAAGATCCAGAGCGGCAACGCGCGCCCGCTCCGACGCCGCCACGGGCAATGTAAAGGAGACCTGGACCAAGCCGTCGCCCGGCGCGTCCCCATACGGTCGTACGTCCATCAGACGGACCCCACGGACGCCGCCAATAGCTCCTCGACGGCGTTGTGGTAGCGCGCGGCCTTGGGGATCACGCCCTCCAGACCCTTGCCTCCGTCGACAGACCGGGATGTATCGGCGAACATTCCTGCTTCGAGCGCGCCGAACATTCCGATCTCCGCGATCTTCTGCAGCATCTGACGGCATTCCTCCAAGACTTCGGCGGAGCGACGTTCGATGGTTCCGCCGGGCGCAAACGAGAGCTCCCCCGGCAGGCTCCCCGCGGCGCCGAAGACGTAGGCCGCGTTCTCCAGGGCGAGGTCGCGATCGGCGAGGAAGGGCGTGTGTATCCCCTCCGTCATCATTCCGAGAAGGACGATGTCCTGACCCGTCAAAGCGCCGACGAGGTTGAACATTCCGTCGTACAGAAAGCCTTTGAAGATGTTGCCCGTCATGTGCTTTGTCGGGGGCATCCACTTAAGAGGGTGACGAGGGAAGCACTCGCGGATCAGCTGCGCGTGTGCGATCTCCAGCAGAAGTTGGTCTGGGACGTCGGGATCTATCTCAAAAGCGTGGCCGAGCCCGAGTTGGGCTTCGGTCAACCCCGCGTTTAGACCCAGGCGTTCATTCAGGAAATGCGACGCGAGTACGGTGTGGGCCGAGGTCACCGCGTCGGCCGTCGTCAGGTAGTTGTCCTCTCCGGTATTGATGATGATCCCGGCGAGCGCATGGACCATACGGGAGAAATGCTGGTCCACAAAAGTCCGCTTCATGTTGATGTCGCGGAAGATGATTCCGTACATGCAGTCGTTGAGCATCATGTCCAGACGTTCGACCCCGGCGAGGACCGCGATCTCCGGCATGCACAGCCCACTGGCATAGTTCGTAAGACGGATGTAGCGGCCGAGTTCCGCGCCCACCTCGTCCAGCGCGGCCCGCATCAGACGGAAGTTCTCCTGCGTCGCATAGGTGCCGGCGAACCCCTCCGTCGTCGCTCCATAGGGGACGTAGTCGATAAGCGACTGACCGGTGGAGCGAATGACGGCCACCACATCGCACCCACTGCGAGCCGCCGCTTGAGCCTGAGGGATGTCGGCGTGGATGTCGCCGGTTGCAACGATCAGGTACAGCCACGGTTTCTCGGCGTCGCCCTGTTCGGCGAGGAGTTCGTCGCGACGCTTCTTTGCGGCTCGTATGCGTTCCAGCGCGACCTCGGCCTCGGCCCGAGCTCGAGCCAGCGCGATCTCCAGGTCGACGCCCTGCGGCCACGAAGGTCGTGATTCGCCGGCCGCGACCTTCTCGGCCTCCGATTGAAGGTGTCCGCAGCCGGTCTCCACCGCATGGAGGAATGGGAGCAGTGCGCCTCGATCGAGCCCCACCGAGTCGGCGACCCGGTCGATCACCAGGTTAGGGATCGGGACGGCGCCTCCATCCGCAGACTGCACGCCGTCGATTCCCAGCAGCCGAAGGGTCGCCCGCTCGATCGATTTGGTCGTGTGGGTGCGCGCCAGCTCGGTCAGGGGCCACGCTATCTCCGCGGCCAGAGCGCGGCACTCCGCGACGGAGTCGGTATCGATGGGGAGACGGCCGACAGGACGGACGAACGGCCGACTGTGTCTCATGTCGCCTCCGCTTCATCCGGAGGCCATACGCGCATGCCGCGTACCCAGGTTCCGAGAACATCGACCTCCGTCAAGTCGTCTGCATCCACCGTCACCGGATCTCGATCGAGCCAGGCCACATGCGCGGGACGTCCCACGTCGAGAGTGCCTCCATCGGTGCCGGCCAACGCGAAGGCGCCCACCGTGTGGGCGGCAAAAGCATCCCGTCCCGAGAGCCGTTCCTCGTCCACGTGGTGGCGCCGAAGGGATCTCATCTGCAGGAAGGGATCCAGTGGCGTGACGTTGGAGTCCGAGCCCGCTCCGATATGTAGGCCCGCCTTCAGCATGGACGCGAAGCGATTCATCTGTAGGGCGCGCTCGGTGCCGATACGTTCCGCGTACATACCTTCGGTTCCACCCCAGAAAGCATCGAACACCGGCTGGATGCTGGCCCTCAGGCCCAATGCGGCGGCGCGGTTGATGTGGTCGTCGCTCGCGCACTCGAAATGCTCGATCCGGTGTCCCCGGGCCACCAGGGACTCGCGTCCGACCTTATCGGCCACCCGCTCCCAGGTCGCGATCGCTTGGGAGATCGCGGCGTCGCCGATGGCGTGCACTCCGACCTGCAGGCCGGCCTCGTGGCCGGCGAAGAAGAAGTCAAACAGCTCCTGGTCCGAGCGATATCTCGTTCCGTTGGGCGCCGATCCCGACGGGGCGGTAGAGACATAGGGATCCGACAGCCACGCCGTACGCGAACCGAAGGATCCATCGAGGAAGAAGTCTCCGCCGATCCGTCCCAACCCCAAAGCCGCCACGCGCTCGACGTCCGGTGTTCCGCAGTAGATGACTACCTGCAGCGCGAGCTCTTTCACGGCCTCGCTGAAGACCTCGAACGAGTCCCAGCCGCGCCACTCGACGACGAACATCTCGTGCACCGAGGCGAGGCCCTTCGAATAGGCGAGCTGCGTGGCGGCTCGCACCGCGGCTTGCTGATCGGCGCGGGACAGATTGCGGTCGAACCACTGCCATGCGTGAGCCGCCGCCGCCTCTCTCAGATAGCCGGAAGGTCGCCCGTCGACATCGCGATCGACGCCCTCGCTCCCCTCGAGGTTGAGTCGCTCTAACAGCGCGCTGGAAACGACACAGGAGTGCATGTCGGCACGGGCCAGCAACGCCATCCGCTCCCCCACCGCGCGATCGAGCTCGTCGCGATCGAGGGGCCGGTCCAGCGGGTCCTCGAAGTTTCCGCCGAAGAGAACCCCGGTCGCGTCTCGAGCCCGTCGTGCGAATGCCTCCAAGATTGCGTCGGCTTCCCTGGTGCCGCGGAAGTCGAGACCCGAGGCGTAGAGGCCTGTGGCGGGAAGATGGACGTGGGCATCGCAGAAAGCCGGGATCAGTGTCCCGCCGTTTAGGTCTACTACTCGGTCGGCTGCGGGCGCGTCCTCGGACCCGTGGGCAACGACTACGCCATCCTCTACCAGCGCCCAATCTGCGAGTCGCTCGGAATCCACCCGGACGACTCCGCCGGAAAAGGCCGTGGTCCTCACTCGGCCATCCTCCGACGCAGCTGCGGCATGGAGCGGACCAGGTCCAGAGCCAATTGCGCGTGGCCGGGGACGAAGCCGTTCCCAATGGTCATCTCGCACGATTTGCCGAGCGCTTCGGCCGTCAGGGCGGCAGCCGAAAACGACGTTGCCATGGAAAAGAAAACGACCCGGCCGTCGTCTTCACAGGCCAGGATCGCGCCTCCCTCGCAACCGCCCACATTGGCGCAGACGAAGACGAGATCCGCAAGCCCTCCGTCGAACGCACTCGCGGCGGCCTCCAATACCGCGACGGCGTCGGTGCAGTCGACCGTCATAGCCAGCCCTCCGGTTTCCTCGGCGGCAGCCATGGTCGCGGCCGGCCAGCACAGTGCCAGGACTCGACCCTCCGGCCCGACCTGACGCACGGCTTGAGCGCAGGCCAACATGCCGGACTTGCCGCCTCCTCCGATGACGAGGACTCGCATCCCGGGCCGCGCGAACCGGGCAACCCACGCGGGCGCGCCGCACACATCGAGGGTCGCAAGAAGGGTGGACTCATCCAGGTCCACGGGCACGTTTGCATAGGTCGAGGACGAGAAGAGAATGGCGCGACCCTTGACGCGGACCTGCGGTCGGTCCGCCTCCAGCTCCAGTACCTCGTCCAGGACGAGAGGCGTCGCCGTCAGCGAGACGAGGGTCGCGATTCGCGTCCCGACCGCCGGCTCGGACCGGTGGGCGCCGAGCTCCGCGACGTTCCCCATCAGCATGCCTCCCGAGCCGGTCACCGGATTGTGCATCTTTCCGGCCGACTTAACGATCTCGAGAATGCGATCTCTCATCGCATCAGAATCGTCGTTGCACTCTTCCCTCAGCTGAGTCCAGGACGCCGAATCGAGATTCAGATAATCGACCTCTACGGCGATCTCATCGGCCCGAAGTGGCGAGGTGGCGTCGAGAACGCGCGCCTGTTGCGGCAAGCTCCCCTGCGGTTCGAGACTGCGATGAATGCCGAAGCGTTCCATGGCCTCAGGCGCTGACGGAGTGGTGTGCGGTCGCCCAGTAGGCGCGGCCCTCCGCCGGAAGGGAGTGGATCGGGTCGTAATACTCATAGCGGCGTGCCAGCGCGGAGGAATCGTCGAATTCGATGCCGGTCCGATAGTTCTTGGTCCAGTAGGAGATGCCGCGCACGCGATCGTAGGAATCAACCTGATGCACCCACCGCTTACCGACGAAGGGCACGTCGCACACGATACGAGGGGTTCCGAACCCGGGCAGATAGCCCATGATCGAATGCTGCAGTTCCTGCGCTTGCCCGACGGAGATTCGCCAGTGCTCCGAGTTGGGAATCATGTCGCACATATAGAAGTAGTACGGCGTGACTTTGAGCTCGTCCAGAAGCGTGAAGCAGAGATCCAGGAGCGCGCCCTGAGAGTCGTTGACTCCCCTGAGGAGCACACCCTGGTTCCGGACATGCCTGATCCCGACGTCGAAGAGTTTCGATACGGCCTCCGCGACCATCGGAGTTAGTGAGTTGGCGTGGTTCACATGGATGTGGACGGCCAGGTCAACGCCCCGCTCGCGTCCCTTCTGCGCGAGCCGTCCGAATCCCTCCAGAACCTCGCCTTGGAGAAAATGTTGTGGAAGGCCCATCAGACCTTTCGTCGCCAGACGAATGTCGCGGATGTTTTCGATGTCCATCAGAGACGACACGAAGTCCTCGAGATGGGCGATCGGCAGGTTCGCTATGTCTCCACCCGACACGACGACATCCCGAACGGTTGGAGTCGTCCTCAGGTAATCAAGGATCGCTTGGTAGCGGTCTTTCTGCTTGAGTTGGAAGCGGTACTTCAGAAATTGCGGAACGTTGTTTCCCACGAGGTCCATCCGCGTGCAATGCCCGCAGTATTGAGGGCAGGTGGATAGGAGCTCGGCCAGGACTTTCGTGGGATAGCGATGAGTCAGCCCCTCGACGGCCCACATGTCGGCCTCATGCAGACTGTCGCGCTGTGCCATTGGGTGACTGGGCAACTCGGGATCACGGTCTGCAAACGCCGGGATCATGTAGCGCCTGATCGGATCGGTCCACAGGTCGTGTTCGTCCATCGTGTTGACCATCTGCGGGGGCACGAGCATCGACATCGTGGCTCGTTCCTGCTGGTCGCGCGCTACCGAGTCGGCCAGGTCGTCGGGCAGCAGATCGCCGAGGGTCTTCTTTAGCTCGGCGAGCGACTTGATCGAGTGCTGCCGCTGCCAACGCGCGCTGCGCCACTGCGCGGCGTCGACGTCTCGGTAGGCGGGGAACCTGCGCCAGTCCGGCTCCACAAAGAGGCGTCCGGGCGGATAGGTATACGGCTGCGGCGAGGGGTGGGCGCGCGCGAAAGGACGGGCGGAGCCCTTTAGAGCCGTCGTCTCGTCGCCGGACACTTGCCCTCCCTGTAACGATGCTTGTACCCTGATCGGGCCAGTTTACCGAAGATTCTTTGCCTATAGCAGGTCGGGTCCGAAGGAGATTCGCTAATGCTCGATGCTGTCGATCGGAAGATCCTGGCCCTTCTGGAGCGGGACGCCCGCATGACCTATGCAGAGATAGCCACCTCCGTTGGTCTGGCGGCGTCGTCCGTTCACGAGCGCGTGCGGAAGCTCGAACGGGCCGGAGCGATCCGGGGTTATCGGGCGGACCTAGACCTGGAGTCCGCGGGCCTCCCGATCACGGCATTCGTAAGCCTTGCCCTCCGACCCGCGTCGCCACCGGATATCCCGGGACGGATCGCGGAGTTCCCGCTGGTGGAATCGTGCTACTCCGTGGCCGGCGACAACTCCTACGTCTTGGTCGTGCGCGCCCCCACGACGAAGGACCTCGAGGAACTGCTCGACGGACTCCGGGCCAAACTCGAGGTCGTCACCAGGTCCACGATCGTCCTGTCGACCCCGTTCGAACGCCGCCCCCTACTGACCGCCTAGAGGTTGCCATCCGGCTCGGCCGGCCACCCGCCCACCCGAAAGTCTCTATGGTCAGAGCTTCGTTAGGCGGCGGCCGATCACGTACCGCTGGATCTGGTTGGTGCCCTCCACGATCTGAAGGGCTTTCGCCTCCCGCATATAGCGCTCGACGGGGTATTCAGAGACGTAACCGTAGCCCCCGTGGAGTTGCACGGCATCGGTCGTGACCCTCATCGCGGTGTCGGAGCAAAACAGCTTTGCCTGGGCGGCCTGCACGGAGTAGTCGTGACCGGCGTCTCGTAAGCGGGCCGCGTGTCGGTAGAGAGCACGTCCGGCCTCGACCTGAGTCGCCATGTCGGCAAGCATGAACTGCACGCCTTCGTTGCTGGCCACCGGCCGACCGAACTGTTCGCGCTCTGAGGTGAACTTCAGGGCCTCGTCGAAGGCCGCCTGCGCGAGGCCGATCGAGCATGCGGCAATCCCCAGACGGCCCGAGTCCAGAGAGGCCAGAGCGATCTTGAACCCCTGTCCTTCTTCGCCCAGCCTCCGATCCTCCGGGACCTCGACGTCGTCCAGCACCAGACCCCAGGTCGGTGAGGAACGCCAGCCCATCTTGTCTTCCTTCTTGGCACCGGAGAATCCCGGCGTGCCCTTCTCCAGCAAGAAGGTGCTGATCCCGCGGGGCCCCTCGCCCCCGGTGCGCGCCATCATCAAGACGACGTCCGCTTCGGCGCCGCGAGTGCAGAAAATCTTGCTGCCGTTCAAGCGGTAGCCGCCCTCGGTTCGCTCCGCACGGGCCGAGAGAGCGCCCGCATCGGAGCCGGACCCGGATTCCGACAGGGAATACGCGCCGAACCACTCTCCGCTCGCGAGCTTCCCAAGGATGTCTTTCTTCTGCACGTCGGTGCCGAATGTGTTGATCGCAAACGCGCACAGAGTGTGGACCGACAAGCCGATGGCAAGCGCCAGGTAGGCGCGCGCGATCTCCTCGACCACGAGCAGATACGTCAGGTACGGCTGTCCGCCGCCGCCGTACTCCTCGGGAAAAGGGATCCCCGTGAGCCCGAGATCGGCGAGCTGTCGATAGAGCTCGACGGGATCTTCGGATCGTTCCTCGAACGCCGGAGCTTTTGGCGCAGCTTGTTCCGCCGCAAACTCCCGTACCATCTCGATTACAGAGCGTTGCTCATCGTCGAGAAGCCGCAGGTCAGAAGGCATACGCGGGAGGATATCCGCTGGCAATGAAGATCGAGGATCGGCGCGGCGAGCCGTTGGCCGAGGCCACCGTCACGATCGACGACGGTGAATTGATCGACCTCCTACAGGGTTTGGCCGACGTGGTCGAGGGCGAGAAGGATCATCTGCACTTCGCGCAATTGGGAGGGCCGCAACTGGTTGTGCGGCGCGCGGAAGAGACCGAGTCGGATCCGCTCGCGCGTGCGATGGATTGGTGGCTGGGTCCACTCGTATTGGTCGCGGTCATCTTCGTGGTCGTCGGGGCCGTCACGGTGATTCGCTGGGCCGCCGGCTTGCTCTCATGAAGAGCCCCGGCCTCGGCTCGCGGGCATCCGCGCTGGAGGTTCTGGAAGGAACCCCCCATTCCCCTCTCGACCTTCTTGTCGTGGGAGGCGGCGTAACCGGGGCCGGCATCGCTCTCGATGCAGCGGCACGTGGGATCAAGGTGGGATTGGTCGAACGCGCCGACTTCGCATCGGGCACGTCGAGCAAATCCTCGAAGCTCGTCCACGGCGGTCTTCGCTATCTCGAGCAACGTGAGTTCGGCCTGATGCGGGAGGCCGCCACGGAACGCGACCTCCTGCGGCGCCTCGCTCCTCACCTCGTCGAGGCGACGCCCTTTGTTCTTCCGGTCACCAATCGCCTTCGCCGTGCTCAGTTCGGAGTTGGACTCTGGGCCTACGACGCGCTGGCGAGCTTCCGCAATCTACGGATCCACAAGTACCTGAGTGGTCCGGAAGCAATGACCTTGGTCCCGGTCCTCCCCGAAGGCAAGGTGCGCGGCGGATTCCTCTTCTACGACTGCAAGACCGACGACACGCGACTCGTGCTCGAGCTCCTGGTGCAGGCGCGGCGTTACGGCGCCGTCGTAGCGAACTACGTCGTGGCTCGGGATCTCTCCGGATCAGAAAAGACCTGTGTGGCTACGGTGGAGGACGCCACGACGGGAAGGGTTTTCGAAATCCATGCACGCCGCATCGTTGCCGCCACGGGAGTTTGGACGGACCGACTCGAAGCCATGGCGAAGGAAGGAGCTACCCCACGGCTCAGGCCTTCCAAGGGAATCCATCTCGTGTTCCGGCGCGAGGCGCTTCCAATGGCCGACGCCGCGGCCTTCATTCCGGACGCACAGCGCGAGCGGATGCTCTTCGTGATCCCCTGGCGTGACGCGGTGATCGTCGGAACAACGGACACGCCCTACAGCGGCAGCTTGGATCGACCGACGGTGGATGAGGAGGATCGGAACTATTGCCTCGACGCGTTGAATTCGGTGTTCGATCTGAGCTTGACTTCGAGCGACATATCCGGTGCTTACGCGGGGCTGCGGCCCCTGGTTGCCGGTAAGGCAGGTGCGACCGCCGACCTGTCGCGCAAACACGCCATCTACGAGATCGGCCCCGGGATCCTGGGCATCACCGGCGGCAAACTCACGATCTACCGACGGATGGCCAAGGATCTCGTCGACCGGGTGGCCGCGGACCTCGGGGCCGGTGGACGTTCACGCACGCGCTGGATTCGACTGGGCATCAGCGACGTAGCGTCGCTGCGACTGGCGGTCGAGCGGCGCGGGCGCCGCCTGAATGTGCCCGAGGCATCGATCCGGCACTTGGTCCGAAGCTACGGAGAGAGGGCGCTGGAGGTCCTGGACGCCGCTGAGCGAAACGACATCAGGAGCCCGCTGGTTGAGGGACATCCAGAGCTTGCCGCCGAGGCGATCTACTGCGCCCGGTCGGAGATGGTCGTTACTCTCGCCGATCTCCTCGCCCGTCGCTGCCGTCTGGCTTTGACCGACCGCGCTGCGGGTCTCGGCCGCACCAGCAAGGTCGTCCGGACGTTGAGATCCGAGTTGGGATGGTCGCGCGCTGAGAGCACGCGTCAGGTCGCGGCCTACAGGCGAGAGCTAGAGGGCGAACGGGGTTTTCCGGTCGCGGAGACGTCTGCGCCGGCCGCCCATACTCGCGCCGGAAATCCGATGCCGGACGCCGGGGAGGCGGCGGGCGGCTGACGATGCCGCGGTACAGCCGATCAGACCTTCAGGGAAACCGCTTCCGGAAGGAGCTCGAATCGCGCCGGCGTATATCCGAGCACTTCCCCGTCTGCCTCGATGAGGAGAGGACGTTCGGATGTGATCGACAGCCGCGCCCGTTTGAACTCCTCGATGTCGGGATGCGGAAGGTGCTCGCCGCGAAAGATCTTCGGCATGAGGGCGATGGCCTCGCGTTTACGTGCATGTTCAATCTGCACGTCGAGGACACCGTCGGTGGGCGCGGCCTTGGGCGCGATCTTCATGCCCCCGCCGAAGAACTGGCCATTCGCCACGACCATGTTGTTCATCGGCCCCGAGTACTTCCGATCGACTAGATCGACCGTGACCCCGGCGGCCTTGTGCTTCCGGAGAGTCAGCCAGAAGGCAAATAGGTAGACGGCCGGGCCGAGCCAGCGAGGCAGCGTCTCTGCGCGCGCGACGACTGCAGGGCCCAGACCGACCTCCGCGATATTGGCGAAGTAGCGCGAGCGCTCGACTCCGCCATCTACATAGGTCACCTTTCCGATATCGATCCGAAAGGAGTTATCGCCGTCCAGATGCGCGACCGCCACCTTCGGGGCGTTTGGTAAGCCAAATGTCTTGATGAAGTCGGAGCCGGTCCCCGCCGCGACGACACCGAGTGTGGCGCCGGGCTTCACGAGGCGGTCGTCTTCCATCATTCCGTTAACGACCTCATGGATCGTTCCGTCGCCGCCCACCGCAACGACGAGGCGGATCCCGCGCAGAAGTGCGGCTCGCGTCAGCTCGATCGCGTGGCCCGGATGCTTCGTGTGGTGGAGTTCGTAGTCGAGCGCTCGCTCTTTGAGCGCCTCTTCCACCAGGGGCAGGGCTCGCGCCACACTTCCACGTCCAGAACGGCGATTGCAGATCAGCGCCATCGGACGGTCTCCCGTACTCATAGGCCCAGCGCTCCGGGGTTCATGATTCCTTTGGGATCAAGCTCTTTCTTCACGGCTCGAAGAACATCCCACCATCCGCCGATCTCAGCCGGCAGCCACCGCGCCTTCAGGCGGCCCACCCCGTGGTGGTGACTTATCGCGGCCCCCACCTCGAGGGCCTTGCCCATCCCGACCTCCCACCAGCGCGCGTAGGTTGTCTGCGCCGCGCTCTCGTCTGCACAAGCCGACGCCAGCACAAAATAGAGGCATGCCCCTTCGGGATAGACGTGCGACAGGTGGCAAGCGGCGATGTCCGCGACACTCCCCAGCGCTCCCTTCAACTCGGCATAGGCCGTGGGGATGTCTTTCCACACCGCCGACACCTCCATCGTGTCGACCAGCGCGTGGGCTCCCAGCGGACCCTGTCCGGCCATCAGCTGCAGGTAGCTCTCGAGGGCATCGTTGCGATGCGCCCTCCAATAGGCGACGACGTCTCGGGACAGTTCCTGGCCGCCGACGAGTTCCGCGGCCCTCTCCGCTCTTTGCTCCGCGAAGCTGCCCTCGAACGACGCCAGCAGGATCGGTCCGCCGGGAGGATCCGGATAGGAGAGCCAAAAGAGCGCGGCATCGTCCCGGTCGTACAGACGCAGGAGCACCGGACGCAGATCCGTCTGTGCCAGGACCCGCGCGTCGTCGAGACCCTGCTCCATGCTCTCGAACCGGAAACACATATCCACCCGCTCTTCGGGCATCCGACGGATACGCAGCGTGGCGCGGGTTACAACGCCTAGCGTCCCCTCAGCACCGATCATCAAGTCGGCGAGCTCGGGCCCCGTCGAGCGGCGGGTGGTCGGACGGGCGGAGACGATGCGGCCATCCGGCAGAACCGCCTCCAGGCCGACGAGAAGATCCTCGATGCCTCCGTACCCTGCGGACAGTTGCCCGCAGGCACGTGTCGCGATCCATCCTCCTACCGTCGACACGCTCAGAGACTGCGGCTCGTGTCCCAAGGTATAGCCATTCCGAGCGAGCTCCCCGGCGAGCTCGGGTCCCGATATGCCTGCCTCGACGGTCACCGTGAGGCTTGACTCATCGATATCGAGCACGCGGTTCATCTCACGAAGGTCCAGAACGATCCCCTCATCGGCCACGACGCCGCCGGACACGCCCGAGCCTCCCCCGCGGGGGACTACCGGTACGCCCGCCGACTGGGCGGCTCGAACCACGGCGGCGACGTCGTCCACCGAGCGAGGGCGCACCACCACCTCCGGCCCAGCTGGCTGGTGGCCTCGTCGCCTCTCCAGCAAGGCGGCGGCCGACATGTCCCGCGCATGGGCCGCGCGGTCATCCGGCTGCAAACTGACTATCTCGGCCGGAAGCAGGCCGACGACCTCGGCCGCAGACGTCACACGCGTTCGACGATGGTTGCGATCCCCTGTCCGACGCCGATGCACATGGTGGCAAGGCCGAAGCGCGCCTCCCGCCGGTTCATCTCGTGGACGAGTGTGGTCAGTATGCGTGCTCCGGAGCAGCCTAGGGGGTGACCGAGAGCGATCGCTCCCCCGTTGACGTTGACTCTCTCGGGATCCAATCCCAGCTCCTTGATGCACGCCAGAGACTGTGCGGCGAAGGCCTCGTTGAGCTCGACCACGTCTATGTCGTCGAGAGTCAGCCCGGCGCGGGCCAATGCCTTGCGCGTTGCGAAGACCGGGCCTATACCCATGACGCGCGGCTCCACGCCGGCGACCGCCGATGTCACCACGCGCGCCAGGGAGGTCCAGCCGTGGCGACCGAGCGCCTCTTCCGAAGCCAGGAGCAACGCAGCAGCTCCATCATTGATCCCCGATGAGTTGCCCGCCGTGACCGTTCCGTCGGGCGCGAACGCCGGCTTCAACCGAGCCAATCGTTCCATCGTTGTGTCGGGACGAGGGGGCTCGTCCGCGTCTACGACTCGGGGATCGCCACGACCATCGCGACCGGCGGGCACTTCGATCGGCACGATCTCGTCCTTGAAGCGACCTTCGTCGCGCGCCGTCACCGCGCGCCTGTGGCTCTCGAGGGCAAATGCATCCTGTTCCTCGCGAGTTATCCCGTAGTCGCGACCGTTGATCTCCGCCGTCTCCCCCATCGCGTGAGTTCCGTAGCGCTCGGCCATTCGGGGATTGATGAATCGCCAACCGATCGTGGTGTCGTGTATCTCGACCGCGCGCGAGAAGGACCTGTCCGCCTTGGCCATAACGAAGGGAGCCCGCGTCATCGATTCGGATCCGCCCGCGATCACAACTTGCGCCTCGCCCGCGAGCACCTCTCGATAGGCACAGCCGACTGCCTCGAGGCCCGACCCGCAGAGGCGGTTCACGGTGGCGCCGGGTACCTCCACCGGAAGACCGGCCAGCAGCGCGGCCATCCGAGCGACGTTGCGATTGTCCTCGCCCGCCTGGTTTGCGGCACCCCAGACCACGTCGTCGACGGCATCTCCCGGCACGGCGTTGCGCTCGACGATCGCGGCGATGACGTGTGCCGCCAGATCGTCCGGCCGAACGCCGGCAAGCGCTCCGGCGAATCGACCCATGGGAGTCCTGGCGGCATCGACTATGTGCACTTTCATTTCGTCATCATCCCATCGGGGCGTCATATGCCCAGAGATGAGTACGCGACGACCCCACGCTGCAATGACGAGGCCGCGGCTGCGAAGCGATCCTGCAAGCCGCCGTCCGGAGCGGCCTCCTCGAGTTGTTGCAACAGATCGATCAACTGTTTCATCGCTCGGACGAAATCCCCAGGCGCATCCTCCTCGTCCAGGAGTGTAGATAGCTCCTCGCCTTGTGACCAGCGAAATGCTTTGCCGGCAAAGCCCATATCCGGCGCTCGCGTCAGTTCCAAGCCGCGCACATCTTCCAGTGCGTGGATGCGACGGTAGAGATCCATTAGCTCGCGTCCCGCTCGAGCAGAGGCTTCGGTCGGAAGCTCCCCCGCCTCCGCGGGCTCGGGTCCTCTCGTCTCGTACACGAGCACGGAGCAGAGCGCACAGGTTTCGGCGATGTCGAGTCCGTCGAAGAGCCCTCGAAGTAAAGACTCCACGACCAAAAGATCGGATTCGTTATAGACGCGCGCCAGAGTTTCACCGCGCTGTGTCAACTTCCAGTCGGATACGTAGCCGAGTTCGTTCAGAACGCCGAGGACCTGCTCGAACCTTCGAGCCAACGTGCCCGTCCGCCGGCCGATGCGTCGGTCGATCCCGGCCAGCTCCCTTTGCAGCCGCCGTGCACGTTCGGCGAAATGCACATGTCGTCCCAGCTCGGGGCAGCCGTGCACAGGATGCGTCTCCACCCGTCTCTGGAGGGCACGGATCTCCTTCGGAAGTTTTTCGTCGGGCGGCGGACGGCCGAGAGCGAGCTCGGTGGCCGCGAGCCTTCGGGCGAGATGACGACGCGTGGCCGCGTCCCGGAGTCGAAGATCGCGCGGCAATCGCACCCTGCCGAGCGCGCGCGGGGCCTCGGGAAAGTCCGACGGCGCAAAACGCACAGTTTTCCGCTCCTCCGACAGGGCCACCACGCGGGGGGCGCGCTCGTTTCCTCGCTGGGCTATCTCCAGGACGGCGTATCGCCCACGGCGTTTGCCCGATGAGATCTGTATGACGTCGCCGGGGCGAAGGACGGCCACGGCCTCCGCCACCCGTCTGGCTTTGGTTCTTCCGCGCGTTAGACCGGCCTGCTCTTGGAGCCGTCGGAGTTTGTCGGCCTGGGCCCGGTAATCCTCGAAGTCCCCCTGTTCGCAGACCATCTTCTCCTTGTAGGAGGCGAGATAGGCGTCGAGCCGTTCCCGTGTGAGTTCCAGCTCCACCACATCGCGGTCGGCTTGGAACTGTGCGAAGGACGAGTTGACTAGATGCTCTGCCTCCTCCAGGTCGTAGTTGCGAACGAGATTTACGGCCATGTTGTAGGAGGGACGGAACGACGATTGCAACGGGTAGGTCCTCGTAGAGGCTAAGCGCGTGATCGCGTCGAAGGGCGCAAAGCGTTGGAGCAAGACGACGCAGTGCCCGAGTTCGTCGATCCCCCTGCGCCCCGCACGGCCCGACAACTGCGTGTATTCGCCGGGTGTCATCATCTCGTGACGTTCCCCTGTGAACTTCATGAGGCTCTCGATCACCACCGTCCGCGCCGGCATGTTGATTCCCAGGGCCAGCGTCTCGGTCGCGAACACGACTTTCACCAGACCCCGGCCGAACAGTGCCTCGACGGTCTCCTTGAAGGGTGGAATCAGCCCGGCATGATGCGCGGCCACTCCACGGGACAGACCGGTTATCCAGTTGTCGTAGCCCAGGACCTGGAGCTCCGATGCCGTAAGGTCTGCCACACGACTGTCGGCGTATTCCGTTATCTCCTTTCGCTCCTGCGGTGTCGTCAGTCGCACGTTGTCCCTAATGCACTGGAGCACGGCGTCGTCGCACCCACGCCGCGAGAAGATGAAGTAGATCGCCGGAAGCATCGCTTCCTGTTCGAGGCGGGTGATCACCTCCGTCCGCCGCGGGATCCGGGCGCGCTTGGTGCGTTCCCGACGATCGCCACGTCCCGGGCGCTCTGCCCCCCTCCGACGCCGGCGGTCGAACTCTCGACCCCTCGGATTGGGAAGGACCTGACCGTCCGCCGTCTGCACGAAGGTTGGTATCAGTTCGTCGGAGGCGAAGTACCAATGGCGAATATCGACCGGGCGCGCTTCTTCGATGATCACCTCTGTTCGGCCCCTCAGCGTTTGCAACCATTCGCCGAACTCCTCGGCATTGGAGACGGTTGCGGACAGCGAGACCGTCTGCACGTCGACGGGTAAGTGAATGACGATCTCCTCCCAGACCGCTCCACGGTAGGGGTCCTGTAGATAGTGCACTTCGTCGAGGACAACGTAGTGGAGGCCGCTTAACTCCGGGGAGTCCTCATAGATCATGTTGCGCAATACCTCGGTCGTCATCACGACGACCGGAGCTCGTCCGTTGATCGAATTGTCGCCGGTCAACAGGCCGACATTGGCGTCTCCATAGAGAGCGATGAAATCGGCGTACTTTTGATTCGACAGAGCCTTGATCGGCGTCGTGTAGAACGTCTTTCCTCCCCCGCGAAGCGAGAGCCAGGCGGCGAACTCGCCGACGACTGTTTTCCCCGCCCCCGTGGGCGCGGCGACGAGAACCGAGGACCCATCGCGTAGAGAGCTGCACGCGCGCCGCTGGAAATCATCGAAGCCGAACCGGTACGTGGCCTCGAAATCGACAACCGGATCGACGTCCGGGGATGGAATCGGGCTAGTCGTTCCCGCTCCCCTTGGACTTCCCGTTGCCGCCGGCCCCGTCGTTCGCTCCTCCGCCGTCATTGTTTCCACCGGCGGGCTCGTCGCCGGGGGTTATCGGGATCGTCGGGACCGCGGTGGGCACGGCCGGCGGAGCCAGAGCCGTCGGCGACTGCAGACCGGACGGGTCGAGGCCGACCTCTGAGCGAGCCGTATCGAGGACGTCGATGCCCCCCTCCCAGACGGCCGTGGCTCTGTCTCGTAGATCCGCCGCCCGCGCCAGTAGCTTGTCGACAAGTTTTCCTTCCGCGTCGGGCGCCAGCGCGTAGGTTCGGGCCGCGGCTTCGTAGAGAAGGATGGCTTCGCTGAAGACCTTGTGGACGCCTTCGAGGTCCGAGGGCGGAAAGATTGTGCCCGCCTGCGCGGCGACGTTCTTAAGCGCTTGCGCCCAGCCGCCCGCGGCGTCGCTCAGCACATCGAAACCCGCGCCGTCGGCCTGAGTGGGAGCGGCCGACATCGCCGTCGCCGGCTCTCCGAGCGCCTGGAGCAGGGAACGCATCTGTCCGGAGTATTCCTCCAACGCCTCTCTTCTCACAGATTCCTCGCGCGCGTTCGAGCGTGCACTTCCGATCGCCCATACGCCGAGACCGACGATCACGAGGGCGACGATCACGACGAGACCGCGGCCCGCCGGGCTGCGGTACCAGGGCATACGTCGGGACGTCGCGTACGCGGGCCGGGGCGCGGCGGCGGGTCGGCGTCGTGCCTGGCTGCCGCGCGCTTGAGGCTTTTTCTTTCCTTTTATGGGCATTTGGTTTCCTCGGGTTTGAGATCGCGAGGCACTATACCGACCGCGAGCACCTGGCTTATTCCAACCTAGGAAGCCCGAGCTTTGCGGGCCTTACGTTTGGCCCGCAGCGATAGCAATCCGATTACCAATTCGTACAGCCCGTATAGCGGCAGCGCCATCCCGGTCATCGTGTACGGATCCTGGGTCGGCGTAACCACGGCCGCAATGGCAAACGCCGCAACGAAGGCAACCTTCCGCTGCCTTCGAAGCTGCTCAACCGAGATGATTCCGGCGAGCCCTAGAAAGAAGAGGAGCAGCGGAAGCTCAAACGTTGCGCCGAAGCCGAGCAGCACGAGCGCTAGAAAGGTCAGGTACGTATCGGCCCTCAGGAACGGGACGAAGTTTTCGCCGCCGAGGCTCAGCAGAAACCGCAACCCGAGCTTCATCGTCGCGTATGCGATTGCCGCGCCGATGAGAAACAGCGCGACCGAAGTCACCACGAAGGGCACGGCATAACGCTTTTCTTTGGAGGTCAATCCCGGGGCCACGAAGGCCCAGAGCTGGTACAGCCAGACCGGGGACGCAGCGATGAGGCCGACCAATGCCGTCACCTTCAGTCGTACGAGAAAAGGTTCCAGCGGGCCCGTGAAAACCAGGCGACAGCCCTGTGGTCCGAGACGATCGGCCGGGAGGCTGCACAGCGGGCGAAGCAGGAAGTCCGTGATCGGCTCGAAGAAGAAGAATGCGATCACCGACAAAACTGCGAACGTGGCGAGGGAGACCACGAGACGCTGGCGGAGCTCGGACAGATGTTCGAGGACCGTCATAGAAGACCGCTTGGGCTGCCGGCGCGCGCGCCAGGCGAAGCGACGCCTGCGGAGATCGCCTGCGGCCCCGGTCAACGTTCTTCGCGCGAGGGGTCGCGCCCCGGTACCTCTTCGTCGACCCGCTGCTCCGTCGGCTTCTCCTGATCGGCCTCGGTTTCGGAGAGACCCATCTCGAATTCAGAACGGACATCGTTCGCCATGCGGCGGAGCTCCGAGGCCGCCTTGCCGATGGAGCGAGCTATCTCGGGCAGTTTTTGGGGGCCGAAAACGATGAGCCCGATCATCGCCACGATCAGAATCTCGAGGGGTCCGATCGAGGGCATGGAGGCAGTCTAAAGAGACCTGCCCGACACGCAGGGAAGGTCTAGCTGAGGTGGCTCTGCAGCAGCTGCTCGAACCAGCCGTCGGTCTGGAGCAGCTGATGGAAATCGATCAGGTCGTCGTAAGTGATCGCGCTGCCGTAATGCGTTTCCAGGGCCTCGGCCGGGATCTCGCTGACGCTCGGCATGACTCCGCCCGACAGGAGCAGGCGAACTATGCGATCG
>JBHELF010000149.1:0-7813 GCA_046263155.1 Actinomycetota bacterium | reverse complement strand
CGATCGATCACGACGATGTCGTCGGCTAGACGGTCGGCCTCCTCCATGTACTGCGTTGTGAGCAGCACGGTCGACCCACCTTTGACCAGCTCCTGGATCGTCTCCCACATCTGCGCGCGGCTACGCGGATCCAGACCGGTTGTGGGTTCGTCGAGGAACAGCACTTCGGGCTCGGCGACAAGCGCGGCCGCGAGGTCCAGGCGACGTCGCATTCCGCCTGAGTAGGTCTTGACCGGCCGATCCCCAGCCTCGACCAGATCGAACACTTGAAGGAGCTCGCGCGCCCGGGAGCGCGATTTCTGTTTGCCGAGATGGTAGAGCCGACCCACCATGTCCAGGTTCTCGTATCCGGTCAGCTGCTCGTCGACGGCGGCGTTCTGTCCGGAGAGCCCGATCCGCTCGCGCACTTTGTGCGGTTCGTTACGCACGTCTAAACCCGCTACTTCAACCGTGCCCTCATCGGGCTCGAGCAAGGTCGTGAGAATTCGCACGGCGGTCGTCTTGCCCGCGCCGTTCGGTCCCAGCAGACCCAGGATGGTTCCTTTAGGAACCGTGAGATCGAGACCGTCAAGAGCAACGACCTTGCCGTAACGCTTGACGAGCCCTTCCGTTCGGATGACGTGGTTCACTCCGCTATCCCTCCAATTCCTTGGCTGGTTGGCAGATCCGGACGATCACTTCTGAACCGAAGGATCTTGGGATCAACCAACCGCGGCTTGCTGTTGTTCCCCTGGCTGAACAAGCGCACAACCTTCCTAGTCGTCCTCCGTTGACTGCGGCGTTATATCGGTACTCTTGTCAAGACTTAAGACGGCCGGGCGCCGAAAAACTCATCGCGAGTTGGACGGCCGGCCCGGCCGGGAATGGCTGGGTCACACTCGGGAGGACACCACGCCGGATTCGGTCGATGAACTGTACAAGGCCCCCCTGGCTGAGTTCACCGAGCGCCGCAACGCTCTCGCCAAACAACTGCGCGAAGAGGGCAAACGCGACGCCGCGGCCGAGGTCTCCAAGCTCAAACGCCCGACTGTCGCCGTTTGGGCGATCAATCAGCTGGCGGGCGCCGAACCCACTCTCGTTGGGGAGCTCCTAGAGGTTCGGCGCGCACTCGCCAAGACGAGAGATGCAGCCAAGCTGCAAGAGTTGTCCCGCCGCCGCAGGCAACTGGTCGGAGCGTTGAGCAAGAAGGCCGGCGCGATTCTCCGCGGCGCAGGTCACGGGGCGACCGATCAAACCTTGAAACGGGTGGGGAGCACGCTGCTGGCGGTCAGTACATCGGAAGAGGAACGGCTTCTCAGACGCGGCCGTTTGCAAGCGGAGTTGAGTGCCGGTGGCTTCGAGGAGGTGTTCGGAGGCCTCGCCGTTGCGGAGGAGACGGGAGAGGGGCCGAGCCCGGCAGAGGAGCGCTCCCGTGAGAAAGCGGATTCGCTCTCGGAGGAGGCACGTGCGTCGAAACACGAGGCCGACGAACTGGCCCATGAGGCTGCGGCCCTCCGACGCCAGCTCGAATCCGCCGAGAACAGGGTCCGCGAGGCGAAGCGACGAGCCGATGACCTCGCGAAGAAGGCGAAGGCTGCCGCTACAAAAGCGCGCCGGCGATGAGCGACGTGGCGCACCCCGTCAGCTTCGGCTACTTCCTCATCCCCAACGCAGCCGACCCCGTGCTCGATACCGCGCGTAACGTGGAGCGTCTCGGCCTCGATTACATCGGGGTGCAGGATCATCCGTACCAGCGACGTTTCCTCGATACATGGTCGCTGCTCGCCATGATCGCGGCGAGCACAACCAGGGTGCGGCTTTTTCCCGACGTCGCGAATCTGCCACTTCGTCTGCCGTCAATGGTTGCGAAGGCCGCCGCATCCATCGACCTCATGAGCGATGGCCGTTTTGAGTTGGGACTGGGAGCCGGAGGATTCTGGGATGCGATAGAGGGTTACGGGGGCCCGCGCCGCTCGCCCGGTCAGGCTCTCACGGCGCTCGCCGAGGCCGTCGAGGTCATCCGCCTGATGTGGAGCGGGGAACGCAACCTTCGCTTCGAGGGGCGGCACTATCGGCTGAAGGGAATTCATTCGGGACCGGTGCCCACTCGGCCGATCGGCATCTGGCTCGGCGTGTACGGCCGGCGTGGCTTAGAACTCGCCGGCCGGAAGGCGGATGGCTGGGTGCCGTCGTTTCGGGGTGAGCTCGGACCTCTGCGTGACATGACGAATCGACTCGAGGATGCCGCGAGGGCCGCCGGACGCGAGCCTCAGGAGATACGCCGCGTTCTGAACGTCTCCGGGGCGATCACCGACGGGCCGAGCGAGGGCTCCTTACGTGGACCGGTCGACCAATGGGCGGACGAGCTCACCGAGCTGGCGATGGACTACGCGTTCGACACCTTCATCTTCTGGGGTGAGGGCGAGAGCCAACTCGAACGGTTCGCCGAGGAGGTTGTGCCCACGACGCGCGCGTTGCTGCAGGCTCGCGCGCGCTAGGGCCCAAATCAGGGAATCCTCGTCGCTTGCGTTTCTAGAGCGCTGGAGACCAAACCGGCCCCCAGCGCCCTTTAATCCTGGGCCTACTCTTCTAGCAACTTCTTGAGGAAGCCAAGACGCTCGCGCCAGAATGCCTTGAGCTCATCGGCTTGTTGCGCGTCGGCAACTCTTTCGTGCGCCACTCCGAACTGAGTCTTCTGCGACCCTTTCGCATCGAACCAAACGGTGAGTCTGGTCGATCCGTCCTCCCACGCGGCCGTTAGTGACTTACCGGGCCGGGCGGTGCGGATGGTGAGCTCGAAATCACCCAGCCAGCGCTCTCGCAGTCGCTCCTCGCGAAAGGCCTTGAAGACTCTCTCAGCCGGGGCGGCAACCGTCTTGCTCGCGGTGACGCTGTAGGTGCCATCGGCTCTCTGCCCCGGCGCACGCATGCCGCGCTCCTGTTCGTACGCAACCGTGATCGACTGCGACCACCATCCGTCGACCTCCTGCTCCTGTCGGAGCCAGCGTGCGATCTCGGTGTGCTTCCTTGCCTTGGCTCCCCACTTGTCGAGCAACCTGAACCAGTGGTCCCACGTGTGACCCGTGTTCTTCCGAATCAGTTCCTGGTTCTTGCGGATCGGAGCGATGGTTCGAGGAGTACGACGTTTGCGTGCCTCGGCCTCCGACTTTTCGATCAGTTGCCGCCGCGCCGTCGCATAGCTCTCTCCCGTTTTGTCCATGCGCGCACGAATGCGCTCCTTGAAGGATTTCTGCCTGGTCATCGCACGCTCCCTCTCGTCGGCGTGACAACGGGACTCACGCTCCCGCTGCCCCACCGGAAAGGGGGCAACAACCAGCCTCCCGAGAACGCAAGGTCCCCTTTACCTCCTCAGAGCCGGCGGCGTGAGCACCGGGTCGAAGGTCCGGCGAGGGAAATCGCCGACCACAATCCTAATCACCTCGTTCGCTACTTGCCCCACAGCATGGCCGAGCGAGAACCGAACCGGACGGTTTTCCTGAAGGCACCCGGCTCTAGGCTGCGGCACGGGTATCCGAAGACGCGGGGGCACCGTGGACGACCAGGCGTTCCACAAGTGGTTGACGAAGTACGGCGAAGTCTGGGAGTCGCGCTATCCGGAGGGTGTGGCCGATCTTTACTCCGAAGACGTCCTCTACTACTGGACGCCGTTCGAGGAGCCCAAGCGGGGCCGGCAGGAAATCGTGGCCGCCTCCAGGGAAGCGACCTCCCGTCAGGAGAACATTCACTTCCGCTACGAAGTCATAGCAGTAGAAGAGAACAAGGGTTGGGCCCGATGGTGGTGTTCCTTCCGGCGAGTCCCTGAGGGCCATCCGGTGCGGATCGACGGGATTCTGCAAGCAACTTTCGATGAGCATGGCCTCTGCACCGAGTTCCGGGAATGGTGGCACGGAGAAGAACCATCGTCGGAAAGCTCGTCGGAGGCCTGAAAGACACAACAGCCACGCCTACGTTCCTCTCATCCCGGAACTCTCAGGCGAGCTCGACTTGGACCAAGGTGTCCAAGAAGTCACTCCCTCTGCCCCACGCCGCGATGCCGTCGCGGGTGAGCGCGTTGCCACTACGGCCCGAGGGACTCTTCGACGCCCACCACCCAAAGGGCATCGAGACCACGCCGGAACGAACCTTGTCTTTGATGCGCGCCCGCAGTGTCACTTCCCCACGGTCATTGAAAACGCGGACCAGATCTCCGTCGGTGATACCTCTCGATGCGGCGTCATCCGGGTGGAGGTCGACCAGGGGCTCTCGCTCCGCCTTGAGGTGCCTCGCGACACCCGAGTAGCTCGAGTTGAGGAAGTGCAGCGCGGTTTTCCCCGCCATTAGCGCCAGAGGAAAACGAGCCACCTTCTCGGGGTCACCGGCGGGACTCTCTGCGGCGGGCTCGAATCCCGGCAGCGGATCGAAACCCTCGGCAGCAAGGGACTCGCTGTAGAACTCGGATTTCCCCGAGGGTGTCGGAAAGTGGCCTTCGGCGTAGGGACGCCAATCGTCGGGGATCGTGAGTTTGGCCCAGCCGGTTTGCATCAGGGTCTCGAGAGTTATTCCCTGGAGCAACTCATGATTCGTGTCCAGCACGTCCCGGATGATTTCCATATCGGTCTGTTGGAGCTCGGGGTAGTCAAGGTTAAGAGCGCGAGCCAGGCGCCTGAATATCTCAGAGTTCGGGAGGGCTTCACCGACCGGCTCGACAGCAGGCTGGTTAAGGCTGAGATACATGGTGCCCCACGAGTACATGAGATCGAGGTGCTCGAGCTGTGTCGTAGCGGGAAGGATGTAGTCCGCCTGACGGGCGGTGTCCGTCATGAAGTGCTCCATCACGACCGTAAAAAGGTCTTCCCGAGCAAGTCCCTTCAGAACGAGGTTCTGGTTGGCTGCGATGGCCGCCGGATTGCTGTTGTACACGATCAGCGCTTTGATCGGAGGGCTCAGGGACTCGTCGGTCAGGGCCTGCCCGATCTGCATCATGTTTATCTGACGCTTGTTCCGGTCCTCGAGTTCGGGCATAAGCAGGCGCCGCATCGGAACGGCGTTGCGCATGTGCCTGCCGACCATCCCGATCAGGCCCCCACCGCGGTCGCGCCAGGCCCCGATCAGCGCGGGCAGGCACGCGATAGAGCGGAAGGTCATCGCACCGTTGGCGCGGTGATCCATGCCAACTAGCGTTCGGATCGTCGATGGCCTGGTCGTCGCGTACCGACGCGCAACGTCGGCGATGACCTCTTCCGGTACTCGCGTCATGCGTGCGACCCGATCGAGGGGGTACTCCTCCAGCCGCTCCCTCAGTTGATCGAATCCGAATGTGTGGCGCTCGACGTAATCGCGGTCGTAGAGGTCCTCGTCGACGATCACACGCATCATGCCGAGCGCCAGCGCCGCGTCCGTTCCCGGCATCGGCTGTATGTGTTCGTCGGCGGCCTGCGCAGTCCGCGTTCGAACGGGGTCGATGACCAGCACCCGAGCACCCGCCCTCCGAGCACGCTGGACGAAAGGCCAGAGATGCAGATTGGTAACAACGGTGTTGGTGCCCCAAAGGATGATGAAGCGGCTGTGCACGATGCTTTCGGGATCCAAGCCTGCGTCGATGCCTATGGTTCCTATAAAGCCCGCCTGGCCGTTGTCCCCACAGACCGTTCGTTCAAGTCTCGAGGCGCCGAGGCGCGCGAAGAAACGGGCATCCATAGCCATGCCCTGGACCATGCCTTGCGTGCCCATGTAGCTATAAGGAATCACCGCCTCGGACCCGGACTCGCCGATAACCCCTTTTAGCTTCTGCGCGATTTCATCAATAGCCTGGGCCCAGGAGACGCGCTCGAAGGAACTCGAGCCTTTGGGGCCATTCCTGCGGAGCGGGTAAAGGATGCGGTCTGGGTTGTAGGTGCGATCCTCGATATAGCGATTGACCTTGGCGCACAATCCGCCCGCCGTGAACGGATGGTCGGCGTCGGGGATCAGCTCTTTGGCGACGCCGTCCTCTACGCGGACGCTCCAAGCACAGGTGTCCGGGCAATCATGGGGACAAGCCCCGCGTACGAGCAGCGGTAGGGATTGGTTCATCAACGCAGTCTGTCAAGCGCAGGGGCGGCCATCAGGAGACGGAACGACCGACGTAAGACCTGCGAGACGGTCGGGCCTCCCGCTAGGGAGTGACTGACGACGCTGAAGGCCAATTTGGGGCACGCGCAGCACTCTGGGAGCAATCCAATCCGCTCATCCCGGCATCGCTGCCAAGAGAAGCAGGAGTCCGGTCATCGCCGAGACGATGTACGCGACCACAATCCACGGAAAGTAGCGATCTACCCAGTCCGGCTCTCCCGTCGCCGACTGTCGCTTGGCCGCACGCCACGCCCAACTGGCGAACCACGGCAGGCCGACCACGCCGAAAGCCGCCCCGAGAAGCCCATAGACGACCTGGCCGATCAGCAGTGCCATGGTCAAGACGATCGTCGGCAAAGCCAGCCCAAAGACGAAGAGGCGCCGGCAACGACGTGCAAAGGTCGCGACCCACGGAGGCCTCGGGACGGCGTCGTCCCAATTCAGCTCCAGGCTGTGACGCGTGAAGGAAACCGATTCTGCCTCCGGCTTTTCTTTCATCGCATCAGCTATCGGCAGTCCCCTGCCGTCACTGAACCGTGTGCGAGATCCGAGCAAGCGCGGGCTTACGCGCCCTGCTTCTCGTCAGCCGAAACGCCCCTGCGAGCCTTTAACGTCCTAGCCTTATCACGATGTCGGTGTAGGCGCTGTCATCACTACCGACATCTGTAAAAGTGGAGTCTCCGTTTGCGCCCGCGTACGAACCCGTACCCCCAAGCACGGCCATCTCATACTCCCCCGGGCCGCGCGGGTCCAGCCCCTGGAGCACGATCTCGCCGTCTGCGAATTTCAGAACGTAGTTGCAGTTCCAGAGACCCCGATCCGGATCGATGATGCGCTTGTGCACAAGGCACTGCCCATACGCGGTTCCGACTCGATCCGTCTGAGACTCGTCGAGCAAGGGGCCTCGCGACGCTATTCGGTCACCCAACCGCAAGCCGTCCCGGTGGATATCGACGAAGGCCGACCTGATGTCTTCCACAGGGCCGAAAACGACGTGGACGACCGGTTGACCGCTGGCGGTCGTCGTCATGAGCAGCCCTCCAGTGGTCGCCAGAATCACTAAGCAAATCGCGATGCCGAGCCTCCTGCGCATAGTCGCCTCCTCCGAAATGTCCGCCGCTCGTGCGACGAGTGCACACAACTTTGGCTGCGCACCGCAGCGGTGTCTAGGGGTTAGGAACTAGAAGCTCGCCCGGTCCTGATGATGTGCCCTGCCGACGAGAGGCGGGTTGCGTGGTTGGGAACATAGAGGCATGCCTCGACGTCGAAGAAACATGCAGCGATTACTCCCCGTCCTACTTATCGCACTCCTTGGATGTGAGAGCGGCTCGCACCCGCCGGTCGGACTCCCGGAGGGCGGCCCCGCCCGATTTGAGTTCCTGTCCTCTTGGGAGCCGTCTCTTGAGGAGCATGGCTACGTGACGGTGATCGACTACTCGTTCGTCCTGCGGAACAGCGGCGTACGCGCCGCTACACCCACGTGCGAAGTGAGACTCGGCGGACAATCGCTGCCCGGCTGGTCCCAAGGACCTGAGGTGGGCGTAGGTGACGACGTGCGCGTGACGGGAGAAGCCTTGGTTCCAGAGGACGTGAAGCCAAACAAGATTCTGCCCAGGCTCGAACCGCGCTGCCACGCGGCAGATGGACGCGAGGTTTGGACGGGTGTCCCCAGGCGCTTCTTCGCGATGGAGGGCGACCAGGCGTACTTCGCGATGACGCGAAG
>JBHELF010000148.1:0-9415 GCA_046263155.1 Actinomycetota bacterium | reverse complement strand
GCATGACGAGCCGTTTCCTCGATCATGTGGATGAGGGTGCGCCTCAGGTTGTACTTCTTACCGTCCTCGCGACGACCTCGGACCGACACGGCATCGAGGTCCGTCGCTTCCTCGACGATGGCTCGACTCTGGTGACAGGCATCTTTGTAGAGCTCGATCACGCCTTGCGTGGTTTCGTCGGAAGCGATGTCCCAATCCCAATCGGAATCATCCCTTCGGTAGCCCTCGACGTCGCGGCCGGCGAAAACAATCTGAAACCACCAGATTTCGACCCATGCGAGGTGCTTCACGATTCCGAGCAACGTCGTCTTTGAAGGGACGAGTCGGGCCCTCAGCATCTCGTCGGAAGCTCCGTCGATCTTTCGCAATATCGCGGCTCTATACCAATCGAGATACTCGTTCAGGAGCTGCCTCTCCGAACCGCTTGTGCTGGGAAATTGGAGCTCGGTCACGGGGGCGCCCTCTTGATCTGGTCGTCGGATTAATCCATTAAGCCGGCATCATCGGTCATCACCACAATTCACGCCGACGGCTTTCTAAGACGCGGCTCGAGTTCAGTCCTGGCTAAGAGACCGCTCTCGCATGGCTGTATCGTGGCTTGACCGACGGAGGAAGGGACTGTGCGGAAGAGAGTCGTCTGGCTTGCGACCATCTCAATCGTCTTTGCCCCTGGTTGGGCCGACGGGGACATTTCCTCCAGAGCCTCGACCGGCGCCGATCTCGTAGGGCGAATCCTTGCCCCCACGTTCGAGGAGGCCAGCGCCGAACCGCTGGGAGCGGCGGCCTTCAAGGAGCGAGTTGGTCGTAGTGGGCCGCAGACCTTGCCGCATAACATCATGGCACTCCTTCCGAACGCGGCGCTAACTCAGGCACCCAGCCAGCTGCTCCTGGGCTCGGTTCTGGCTGTGGTGCTTTTTGTCTGGCGTCAACTCTCGGGTTTCGGGGCCCAGCGCGCCCCACCGCACCTCCTGACCGTTTAGGTCGACCGGCCGCGAGACGGCCGATTCAGGAGGTGTCCATCTGTCACGACAATTGATTTGGCTCGCGTGTGCGCTGGTAATCACGGCGTGCAACGACGTGAGGTTCGTTGACCGCATCGTCTTCGTAAACGAGACGGATTACCACGTGCACGTCGACGTCCGCACTTCGACCGGCGGATGGCTCGGTCTCACGACCGTGTCAGCGGGGGAGACCGCCCAGGTGGCGGAGGTCATCGAACAGGGAGACATGTGGACGTTTCGGTTCTCCTATGGGAGATACCAGCCCGTGCAGCTTGACTTCACGAGGAACGAACTCATCGACGCTGATTGGCGCGTAGAAGTGCCACCCGAGCTGGAGGAGAAACTACGCGACGACGGTGTTCCGGTTCCGCCCTGAGTCTCGAAAGGAGGTTGGCGGTGAGCGAAATCCAGGAGGTGAAGCTGCCCGGTGTCGGAGTGCGGTACGAGTTCGAGACCGCCGAAGGCAAACGCATCGGCGTCATCTCACATCGAACCGGCTTGCGAGAGATCTATGTGTCACGCCCCGACGACCCGGACGAGTTCAGGCGTGTCCTCGGATTGTCGCCCGACGATGCCCGCACGCTAGCGGAGCTCCTGGGTGCGACGCGCGTCGCGGAACAGCTGGCAGATCTACAGCAACGGATCGAGGGATTGGTCATCGACTGGCTGCCCGTGCGAGAGGATTCTCACTACACGAGTCGGACGATCGGTGAAACGCGCCTCCGAACGCGGACGGGCGTATCGGTCGTCGCGATCGTGCGCGGAGAGGACGCGGTACCGGCTCCGGGCCCCGAGGAGAGGCTGCAGGGCGGCGACTACCTCGTGGTGGTGGGCACCGGACGGGGGGTCGAGCAAGCCGTCGAGTTACTGCGCGCGGGTTAACCAGTGGAGCATCCTGAGCTCCTCGTCGAACTCGGAGCCATTCTTCTGGGGTTGGCGATTCTGTCCCGCCTGGCCGTCCGCGTGGGGATGCCGACGATCCCGCTCTATCTGAGCGCCGGACTCGCTTTCGGTAAAGGCGGAATACTGCCTCTCGTCACGGCCGAGGAGTTCGTTCAGGTGGGGGCCGAGATCGGTCTGATTCTTCTACTTTTCATGTTAGGCCTTGAGTACACCGCGGCAGAACTGACGTCCACCTTGCGCGCGCAAGCAAGCGTGGGCGGCATCGACTTTGCCTTGAACTTCACGCCGGGGTTCCTGGCGGGCTTGATTCTCGGATGGGGAGTCGTGTTGGCCATCGTCCTCGGAGGCGTGACCTACGTCTCGTCGTCCGGCATCATCGCAAAGATCCTGTCGGACAACGGTTGGACTGGAAACCGTGAGACGCCGGCGGTCCTTTCTGTCCTCGTGATCGAGGACCTGGTGATGGCCCTCTACTTGCCGGTCGCAGCCGCTCTGCTGGTTGGAAGGGGGGATATCGGCAGCCTGGCTCCAGCCCTCTTAGCCGCTGTTTTGGTTGTTGCCGTTCTGGGCGCAGCTACAAGGATCGAAGTGGGCGTCAGCCGACTTGTGTTCAGCCGCTCGGACGAATCTCTGCTTCTAACTATCCTGGGCATGACAATTTTCCTTGCCGGCACTGCTGAAGTATTTGGTCTGTCCGCGGCCGTCGCGGCTCTGCTTGTAGGGATCGTGCTGTCGGGACCTGCCGCCGAGGCCGTCCAAGGCCTCCTGACGCCGCTGCGAGATCTATTCGCCGCCATGTTCTTTGCCTTTGTGGGATTGTCGGTGGATCCGGCCTCGATCCCACCGGTGCTAGCACCTGCCGGCGCTCTCGCCATCGTTACCCTCGTTACGAAGTTCGCGACGGGCTGGATCGGTGCCTCCCGTCTGGGTGTAGGGCCGCGCGGGCGCACCCGAGCCGGGGCGATGTTGACTGCCCGCGGCGAATTCTCGATTGCGATCGCTGGCCTTGCTACCGCGGCGGGCGTGGTTGCGGACTTCGAAGCACTTGCCATCAGTTACGTGTTCCTCCTCGCCATCGTCGGACCGCTTTTTGTGCGATTCGCCGACGCGATGGGTGAATTGCTCGTCAGGCGGGAGGAAGCTCAGCAGGCGACTGTCGCCTGACCGAAACGATGGGCAGGCCCTTTTGCTCGCTTGGAGCCTTAAGCAGGAACCTGTCGGCAGGCGGCGTACAGTCGATTCGTCATGCCCAGGACTTTCCGAATCATCATCGCTATTGGCTCGCTGTTCGTCGCCCTGGTTCCCATCTTCGCCCAACCTGCGATGGCGCAGAAGGCGGAGAACACAAAGACAATTTGGAAAAGCTTTGCGGCTGACCGCAACTCGCTGTACGAGGAACTGGCCCCCGCATTCGTGAGCTGTTTTCAGAGACGCGATTCCTTGGTCGACCCTCTGAGTCCGATCTTTCACGGCTGCATCGACTGGCATTCGGCCGTGCACGCCGCGTATTCCCACCATGTCCTCTACCGCCGGACCGGGGACGAGGACTATCTCGATCTGGCCGAGGCCCAGATAGCTCCCAACGGAATCTCTTTGATCCCCGCCGAGGAGATCTACGAACAAGCCAAGGCCCCCGACTACCCGCTGACCGAGAATCCCTACGGATTCGGGTGGTTTCTCATTCTGGCGCGCGAGCGAGAGCTATCTACCGAACAGACCGATTTCGCCGACATGGCGAATTTCGCCGCGAGCCAAATGATGTCTTGGTTTGAAGAGCGTTTGTCGAGCGAGGACGCCTCGACCTTCATCCTCAACCGAGCACATCCGAACTACAGCTGGTCCTTGATCAATCTCGATGTCTGGGCCAAACATACGCAGGACGAGGCGATCCTGGCTGCCGTTCAAGAAGCGAGCAAGCCGCTTCTAGATCCCGATCTCGATGCACCCTGCCCCCTCACGCTCGACCAGGCGACGAATGCCACGGGGTTCCAACCCGCTTGCCTTATGCGGTTGGCGGCGGTTGCTCAGATCTGGGGCAAGAAGGCGAAGCAGTGGGTGACCTCGCGCATCCCGGACGATTACTACGTGCCCCCGATCACCGAGCCGAACGGCTGTCATGCCGGAGGCCTCAATTTCACGCGCTCGTTTGCCCTCTATCAGCTCTATCAGCTGACGGGCGACACACGTTACCGCGACAATTACGTCGAGCTCATTCGCTATCACGTGAGCCGTCCCGATCTGTACATGGGGGAGATGTACCTCGGGAATCCCGACTACCTGTGCTACTCGCATTGGGTCGCTCAGGTCGGCGTGCGCGCGATCTCTCAATCGTTCGAACCGAAACCCCCGGCCCCCGAAGGGGACCTACCCACCGAATGACGGCTCTGCCGGGCCGCGCGGAAGAGCACTGAGGAGTTTGGCCGGCCTCACACTTCTCGTCGACGCCTCGAGCCTTATCTTCCGGGCGCTCTTCTCAACGCCCGACACGGTCCGCACCGAGGACGGTCAACCCATCAATGCCGCCCATGGATTTCTGAACATGCTGGCGCGACTCGTCGGCGATCACGACCCCGAGTACCTCTGCTGCGCGACCGATGAGGACTGGCGACCCGAGTGGCGGGTCGAGCTGATCGACTCCTACAAGAGTTTCCGGGCCGAGGTTGGCAGTGCGCAGGAGGTCGCCGAAGACTTGCTCGCTCCGCAGCTTCCGGTCTTGTTCCACATTCTCGAGGGCTGTGGCGTACCGGTTGTGGGGCACGTCGGTTACGAGGCCGAAGACGTGATCGGCACCCTCGCGGAACGTGCCCCTGGCCGCGTCGGGATCGTCTCCGGGGATCGCGACCTGTTCCAGCTCGTGCGGGATCCGAAGATCTCCGTGCTCTACCCGAAGAAGGGTGTCAGTCAGCTGGACGTCGTCGACGAGAGCTATATCGCGGCCCGCTACGGCATTCCCGGCCGGGCCTATCGTGACTTTGCCGTGCTCCGAGGGGATCCGTCCGATGGGCTGCCGGGAGTTCGGGGGATCGGCGAGAAGTTGGCGAGTGCCCTTGTGGCGCGCTACGGAAGTCTCGACGCCATCGTGGAGGCCGCCGCCGGCCCGGATCAGAACGTGATGCTGGGGAAGGTTCGACGCGATCTCGACTACGTGAAGAGGGCCGTGAAGGTGGTAACGATTCCGACGGACCTACCGCTGCCCGATGTCGATCTCCGTCGACCTCGCGAGGAGCCGAAGAAGGCGCTTTACGCAGTCGCCGAGCGGGCCGGCCTCGGCGGCGCGCTCCGTCGTTTAGTTACAGCGCTCAGAGGCAACTGAGAACGTGCGGTTCGCGCAGTTAACCCGAAGAGAGAGCCGTCTCTAGGCAGCCAGCGAATGCTTAGCGGGATGCCAGAATGCCGCGATGGAAATCGACTTTCGTCCCGATCCCAGCCTCTTCCCGTTTGAATCGCGCTTTTTCGACAGTTCGGCAGGCAAGCTCCACTACGTCGATGAGGGAGCCGGGCCACCCATCGTGTTCTTCCATGGGAACCCGACGTGGAGCTTCCTGTACCGCGACATCATCAAAGGACTGAAAGACAGCTTCCGTTGCGTCGCGGCCGACTATCCGGGCTTCGGTCTCTCGGAACGACCCTCCGATTACGCCTACACGCCTGCCGAGCATGCCGCGGTCATTGGCGAGCTCATTGATCATCTGGGTCTCGACGGTTTCGTGGTGATGGGTCAGGACTGGGGAGGGCCAATCGGCCTGAAGGTCGCGTGCAACCGCGCCGAGAAGGTACGTGGCCTCGTCCTCGGGAACACCTGGTTCTGGCCCGCAAACGAATTGAACGTGAAGTTCTTCAGCGCATTGATGTCGACGGGGTTTATGCAGAGACAAATCAGCGACAAGAACTTCTTTGTTGAGCGGCTCTATCCGATGGGCCACATTCGCCGCCCGTCTCAACACGTACTTGACCACTACCGTAAGACGCAGCCGTCTCCACAAGCACGCGCCGGGGTCGCGGCCTTCCCGCGCGAGCTCACACGATCGGGTCCGTTTCTCGCAGACCTGAGCGAGTGCGTGCAGGCACGGCTTGCCTCCAAACCCGTTCTGCTCGTGTGGGGTATGAAGGATTTCGCCCTGCGGCCACGCAACATCGGTCGAATGAAAGATGTCTTCTCAGATGTGCGCGTCGTCGAACTCGAGAACGCAAGTCATTTCATTCAAGAGGACGCTCCGGAGGAGATCGTTCAGGCAATCCGAGAGCGTTTCAGCCCCTAATTGGGACCGAATGGCTTTTTAGCGGCGTCGCTCGAAGCCGCTCACAGGTTTTTCTGATTTGGCCTTGTTGACGAGATTGTTCAGATCGCGCTGCCGGGCGATTCCGAGGAATTTCCCTTTTTCCGTAGTAACCAACACCGCGGGCACGGTCCTTTTTTGCATGCGCTGAAGAAGGCCCTCCGCTCCTGCGCTCGGCCGAACCGTCGTGGGCCCTATTTCCATGACGTCCTCGACCTTGGCGTCGGGCGGTGCCGACGCGGCGGCTTTCTTGCGAAGCCGACCGAGAAGAATGTCTTCGTCATTGAGCACCACGCAGAAGTCGTGCCCGCCGGAGGCCAAGGCTTTCGCGGGACCGGACACGTCATCACCCGCCCGGCACTCCAGGACGCGGTCTCGGCGGGCGGCTTCGCCGACCACGGGGTAGTGGGGGCCCGAACCCTCCAGCGGAAGTCGGTTGATGACCCACTCCACTTTTCCCGGCACGAAGTCGTACACATCGTTGAAACCGAGGGCTTCGAGCTGCCACGCAGCTCGTGGGCTCATGTCTCAGGCTTCGTCCCAGCAATAGACGATCACGGGCCGGGCAGAGTCGAGCCTCCTCGCGGTCTCGGCGTTCAAGCTCTTCAGAGGAATATTGATGGCACCGGCAATGTGCTCTTCTTCGTACTCGCCCGAGGGCAATACCTCGACCAGTTGAGCGCCGTCGGCGATCAGCTTCTGCAGTTCTGCGACGTCGTGAATCTCTGTCGGCATCCCCTTAGGGTATGCGCGGCTCCATCGGAGTCTGCAAGTCCGTTGCGACATCTTGTGGACGCATTGCGACCCAGATCCCAAGCACGATTCCGAAGATCAGGTGTTCGACGGTGAAAGTACTCCAGCCAACCATCGTGGGCATCTCGGAGATCGGCTCTCCGCCTCCGAACAACGACGCCGCAAGTGGGAGTCCCACCAGGCTGCTGAAGAGCATCGCCGCGATTCCGAATACCGCTCCGGCCACAACTGTGACGACACCGTGGAGACGCGCGGCGCGCGCAAGTAGAGCGAATACAACTCCATAGATCGCACCGGTCGCCAGATGTACCAGCATTCCGACGAGTGCAGGACCTGCCGAGAAGTAGAAGAGCTGCTCGGTTCCCGCTCTTTCCATCGAAGCCATCATCGCCGTGGGTTCGATGAACGTCGACGCGATGTGATACATCGGCGTGAAGAAGCCGGTGCCCTGGTAGGTCGCAGCTGCGATCATCGCGAAGAGTCCCATTACGACGGCGGCGATCCCGCCGCCGATGATCCCGCTGCTTACCGTGCGAGCCACAGGAGCTGTTCCAGCTCCCGCCCATCTCGAACTGGGGCTTGCCGTCGATACCGCCATCGTCATCGCCTCCCATTGTGGCCGACGTTTCCCAGGTAAGGACGCGGCAGGGCACTGAGTGATTGCGACAGATTCGTTGTCGCACCGAAGCTCAGCGGAGCCCGAGCTTCTCTACCACCATCGCGACTTCCATTCGATCGTCGCCCACGACGAGCGAAGGCACTGGTATGTCTGCGCAGAAGAGATGGGTCCCGTCGAGGGTGGCCGTCCACGTCGCGCCGTTGTGATCGGCGCCCACCGCCACGGGGAAGCTTTCGCGCGACTGGTAGACGACGACGACGTGACCGGCTTCGTCCCCATACCGATGTGCTACGACCTGCAGGTCTCCCAGTCGTCCCGCCTCACTCGAGCGCAGACGCATATCACCGAGTCGATTGGGAAGCTCCCTGGCTGCAGGATCGAGGTCTGCCGACCTCTCGAAGTTCGCCATCACCGCATCGATCCCGCGCGGCTGCGGCTCGGGGCGCACGGCGACCCAGATCAGCGGCACCAGAACTGCGGCAGTGATCGCCAGGCCCAAACCGAGTTTCCAGCCCCAGCGGCGGGGACTAGGGCTGACGGTGGCGACGGATGCGCGTACGAACTCGCGAAGCCGTTGAGGAGCTACCTCGCGTGCCGATTCGGCCAGGGCGCGTCCCTCGCGACCGAGTTCAACTTCACGCCAGCAGTCCTCGCATTCGAGCATGTGGGCCTCAAACGCGTTGCGACGCCTGTGCGACATCGCGCCACCGAGGTACGCGACCGCATTCTTCTCCGGATCATGGATCAATTGCGATCACCTTCTTCGACAGCCTGCGCGCGAGTTTCTTCCGTCCGCGGTGGACGCGCGCCAGAACGGTGCCGCGAGGCGCGCCCGTTAAGCGAGCCACCTCGGAGGCCGTGAAGCCGTCCAGGTCCATTAGAGCGATCGCGATCCGTTGCTCCTCGGGCAGACTCCAGAGAGCTTCGTGCACGGCCTCGCGGTCGACCGCAGCGATCGCCTCGGCTTCTACGTCCGAGCTGTCTGCCTGAAAGAAGTCCTCGGTCGGGATTTCTCGACGAATCGATGCCTGACGCCAAAGGCTACGACCTGTGTTCAGGCAGATCGTCACGATCCACGGCTTGATTGCCCTCGGCTTGCGTCCCTTCATCCACGCCTCGAAGGCCCGGACATAGGTCTCCTGGACGATGTCCTCAACTTGGCCTGTGGGGACAAGCCGTCGCGCCAGGTTATAGAGGTGGTCGAGCATCGGCAGCGTGACGCTGAGGAATTCATCGTGCTCGCGTGAACCCACGCTCATCCACCCTGCCACAACTCGGTTTCGGGTTGGAACGCAGTCCTCTCCCCCCGCGGATGCCTCGGTGATGTCATGAACTCTCCTCAATGGGTCCCGGCAAGAAGGACGTTTCTCGAGGGCGAGTGATTGCCGCCCCGGACGGAGAATCAGCGGTCTAGGAATCGCAGCGACTCAGAAGGTCGAGGACGCGTCCGGCGGATGCCGGGTGGCCGGCTGCAGCCCCCGGCAAAGTGGGTAAGAGTCGAACGGCGTTTAAGCGCGAGAGCGACGAGCCCGTAGCTCGGGAGCCGGGAGGTAACCATGGCCAAGATTGCATCCGAGCTTCTCGCCGAACGGCTCATCGACTGGGGGGTTGACACCGTCTTCGGTCTTCCTGGCGATGGGATCAACGGGATCATGGAGGGCCTAAGACGCAACTCCGACAAGCTGCGTTTTGTCCTCGTACATCATGAGGAGGCGGCTGCATTCATGGCGACCGGCTATGCGAAAAGTACCGGGCGCTTGGGCGTCTGCCTCGCCACGTCAGGACCCGGCGGCTTGCATCTAATAAATGGTCTCTACGACGCGAAGCTCGATCACACGCCGGTGCTCGCGATCACTGGTGTG
>JBHELF010000147.1:0-28213 GCA_046263155.1 Actinomycetota bacterium | reverse complement strand
GTTGGTGCTGCGATCGAAGTAATTGAACGTGACTAGACCGTTCGGCTCGGTGTCTCCGGTTCCGCTGTAGCCACCGGCCGCGGCGAGGTAGACGTTTCCGGCGCGATCGACTCCGGGGATGCCGAAGAACTGCGTCGCGAGCCCGAGGCTGGCGCCCGGATACTCCTTCCAGGTGGCACCATCATCGGCGGAGATCGCGATTCCGGTCGGTGCGCTGCCGAAGGGTCCGACCGCACCGATCAGTCCCGTCTTCGGCTCCTTGGGATCGACCAACAGCTTGCTGGACGGGGGAAAGCTCGTCGTCACCAATGAATAGGTCAATCCACCGTCCGTGGAACGCCACAGCTGTTTCGGCGAGTTGACGTAGAGGAAGACCTCGTCGGCCTCAGCGCCGGTCACCCAGGGACGATCTCCAGATGCGGCGATGGGATTGGCGCGCGGGTAGCTCTGACCATCATCGGAGCTTGAAAACACCGAGATGTTGGCGAGATCGATCTCGACGTTGTAGATACGCCCGGAGGCATCCATCGCGAAGTCGGGATCCGAGAAGCCGGTAGACGTCGGGCTGTGAGGACCTACCTCCTGGCCCGCGATTCCGACGTACTTCCACGTCTTGCCCCCGTCGGTCGACCGCCAGTTCAGAGTCTGGTTGAAGTAGCCCACCGCGAAGTCGCTCGCTCCTGGAGCCGCGCCGGGATCCTTGTAGACATGGGTTGTGCCGGCATGGGCCGAGACCGAGATGGACCCGTCCTGCGCGACGATGCTCACGGGCTCGCCGCCGGCGCGGTTCTCATCGATGAAAATCGGCTTTCCGAACTTGAGGGCGGGCGGCTTTACCGAAGGACAGCTCACGGGCTTCGAGAGCGCCTGTCCAGCCAGCGGCAGAACCGCTGCCAAAAGAAGTGGAACGAGCAACAGTCTTACGCGACGCATCCAATGACCTCCCAGTCTCGGATCTTCTTTGTCTAGTTCGGCTCTGCGGGTCGGGCTCCTTGTCGGTAGGCGGTCGAGGACCTGACAGCCTCGCCGGTGAGCCTGATGGTGCCGAGGTTCAGGCGCCGGCCCCTGACGACATAGATCTTCAAGGACGTTGCACCGCCTTCCGCTCTCACCAGCAGCGTGTAGGTCTCTCGGCCGTTCTTGGCCACGACGGTCGGTCGGGTGCTGGGGTTCACGTGCCAGAGGAAGCGGCCGCGCTCGTCGGTGACGAGTCGCGTCTGGAGCTTCTCTTGGAGGAACCCCTCGCCGGTGCCGTTGTCGGCTCCCAGCGGAGTTTTGAATTTCTTGGTCAGAGTCAAGGTGGCCTGGACCGGACGGCCCGCCGCGTCCACGACTCGTCCGGACAGAACTCCATGGTGACGAGGCTGGGCTGCGGCCTCCGCCCCGATCGTGAAGGCCTCCATCACTCCGGCCCATTCGGCCTCGACGCAGTCCGCCGAGCAACCCGCGTACGGTGGGTGGAACGCGGCCCCGTGCTCATAGGTGAAACCGAAACCGCCCGTGGCCGCATAGATCCAGTCGTCGGTCGTGCCCGTGGTGGGATAGAGCTGCACTCCCTTCTGACTGACGTAACCCTCCATGGCTTTGGCCATTGCATCGCCAATCGGCTTCAAGGCCTTCTCGTCGGGCGGATTGTCGAAGGTGTGCCCCCACGCACGCAGGACCGTGTTTCCGTAGGTGTGGTTCGTGACCACGCCCGTGATGTGTCTGGAAAGCGCGAGCGCGCGAATGTTCTTTGTTTCGGGCTCCGAGAAAGGAGCGGTCCCACGGTAGTCCTGCATCGCTTCGACATCGGAGGAGCCCCCGGCCATACCCCATTCGAATGCGTAGTTTCGGTTCGGGTCGACGCCATAGGCGTCGGGGTTCTTGTTGACCGCGGGGATCGTGACGCCGGTTAGAGAACGACGGTTCTTGCGCCAGTAGGCATCCTGGCCCGCCAAGGCGAGCGGCAGGCTTGTGACCGAGTCGACGTTCGCGTTCAAGGCCACCACGCCCTCGCGGGACACATCGAAGCCGTCCGGGTTCACGATCGGCACGATGACGACACGTAGCGCCTTGAGCAAACTGGTAATGCGCGGGTCGTTGCCGAACCTCTCAGCGAGATGATGAGCGAAGATCATCGGATACTCACCGGCCGGCCACTCGCGTGCGTGGTGAATCCCGTCGACATAGAAAACGGGACGCCCGTCGTTGACTTTGTTCTTTACGCCGGCCGCGATCTCGACCCCGTACACCGTCCGACCCTCGAGCGTCGGTTCCGGCAACTCAAGCAGGCGCACAAGGCTCGGGTGATCTTTCGCAAGCTGTGCCATCTCGGTGTTGTAGTCCAGGAGGTGGCGGTAGTCGGTGCGGTCGGGTCCGGGGAAGTGAACAAAGCGGGCGGGGGCTTCCTCGCGGGCTCTTTGATCCCGAGCCCACACGTCGGAAACGATGACGTCATAGTCGAAACCGGCAGCCTCCAGACGTGAAGCGTCGCCGGGCCAGAGCAGAAGCTCTACGTAGCCGTCTCGGTGGTTGTGCGTTTCGTCGAAGGCGCTCAGTAGGAAGGCGGCCTCTTGCCGCGACGAGGGCTCGATGCGAACTATTGAAAACCGGGACTCGTCACCGCGACTCACCCCGGAGAGACCGGCCAGCAACAGCGCGGAGAGCGCGGCAAGCGCCGCTCCGTGTCGGAACCTTGTGACTGCGAGCCGCATTGAAACTCCCTCCCTCAAACGAAAACGGGCGGCGCCGGCTAGGCGGCCGCCCGCTCCCAACTCAGAATTCGTTAAAGCCTGATCGTGCCCAGGTCGAGCACTTGACCCTTCTTCACGAGAAGCGTCAGGGTTTGCTTCTCGAAGCCGGGCGCCGTGATCGTGAGTGTGTAGGTCTCCGTCTTGCCCTTCTCGACCATCACCGGACGAGTGCTCGCAGGAACGTGCCAGACGAAGGCCCGATCGACTTGAAGCGACATCTTGACAACCTCTTTGAAGCTCTTTCCGCCCAACGGGTTTTCCGGAGCGAGCGGCGTCGGGACCTTCTTCGAGAGCGTCAGCTTCGCGGCGACCGGGTTCCCCTTGGAATCCACGATCTCGCCTTCAATTACTCCGTGCATCGCTCGATCGAGTCCGGCCTGAGCCGCGAGCACGTAGGCCTTCATCACGCCGGGGAACTGCTGTGCCACACACGTCGCGGCACGTCCCTTCGCGGCGGCTTCGCAGTCCGTGTAGGGCGGATGGAACGACTGGCCATGCTCGAACGTGTAGCTCGGGATGCCGAGCACGCCGTAGGCCCACTCCGAGGTCGTGCCGGTGGTGATGTACAGCTGGATGCCCTTGATGTTCTGGTAGCCGCCCATCGCCTTCGACATCGCCGCGCCGAGGGTGAACAGGTACTTCTCGTCCGGCGCGTGCTTGTAGGTATCGCCCCAGGGACGCAACACGAGATTCCCGGACGTGTGGTTGGTGATCAACGACGTCACGTTTCGCCTCAGGACCGTCTGCTCAACGTTGCGGCTCTCGGGTTCCGAGAACGGCGCCGCTCCGCGGTTGGTCTGGTCGGCGATTGGTTGGGGCACGTGGGTCGGCCCGACGGCCACGCCCGAGTTCGAGCCGCCGCCGCCCCAGTGGTAGCTGTAGTTGCGGTTCGGATCGACGCCGTAGGCATCGGGGTTTGTCTGGACCACCGGCACCGTGACGCCAGTGTAGGAACGGCGGTTCTTGCGCCAGTAGGCGGCGCAGTGAGCGACGCCACAAGCGGTGCCGTGGGCGGCGTCGATGTTGGCCTGTGCCCCCAGCACCGATTCGCGCGAGAAGTTGAAGCCGTCAACGTTGACGACTGGCACCACTATCACGCGCTCGGTGTTCAGGAGGCTCGTGACGTTGGGGTTCTTGCCGTAACCCTCGACGAGATAGTGGGCAAAGATCATCGGGTACTCGGCGGCCGGCCACTCCCGCGCGTGGTGGATTCCGTCGACATAGAAAGTGGGGCGTCCGTCGTTGACCTTCTCCTTCACGTTCGCGGCGATCTCGAGTCCGTAGATGGTCCGGCCCTCGAGAGATGGGTTAGGAAGCTCGAGCAGTTTCACCAGCTTGGGGTTCTTGTCGGCCAGATCCGCCATCTCGGCGTTGTAGTCGGCGAGGCGGCGATAGTCGGTCATGTCCGGACCGGGCATGGGAACGACCTGGAGATTCTCCTGGTTTTCGAGCCGCCGGTCGTGAGCCCACAGATCGGCGATCGTGATCTCGAACTCGTAGCCCATCGCGTCGAGACGGTCGGCATCCCCAGGCCACAGATAGACCTCGACGGCGCCTGGAATCAGCCGGTGGGTCTCGTCGAAGTTGTTGGCGATGAGACTCGCCTGGTGTCGTCCCGAGACCTTGACGAGAGCGAGGCCGCCGGCTCGATCGTCGGTGCGGGCCATGGGGGCCAGGATTCCGATAACGAGCAGGGCTGTGAAGACCAAAATCAGCGCGCGACGCATGTACCAACTCCTCTTTCTGGACGGGATTTACCGGCTCGAAAAGCTAGTTAGCCGATTCCAGCAGGTTTCCTACGGCAACGCAAGACGGCGCCGGTCCATTCCTGAAACCGGACAAATCGGGCCGGGAGTTCCCCGGGCTAAAGCTCGATCTTGCCCAAGTCCAGCGTCTGCCCTTTTCTCAACACGAACGTCAAAGTCTTCTGGCCCAAGCCGGGGGCGGTGAGCGTCAGGGTGTAGCTGTCGGTCTTCCCGGCCTCGACCATCACGGGACGCGTGCTTGCCGGCAGATGCCAGGAGAAGGGTCCGTCCACCGCGAGCGAGGTCTTGATCCTTTCGGTGTACGACTTCTCACCCAGGGGATTCTCCGGCGCGAGAGGGGTGGGCACCTTCTTAGTGATCGTCAGTTTCGCGGGTACGGGATTGCCCTTCGAGTCGACGACCTCTCCTTTAACGAGCCCGTGCAGCGCGAGTTCGAGTCCAGCCTTCGCCCCGTGCATGAGAGCAGTCATGACGCCGCGCCATTCCTCGCCGACACAATCCGCTTCGCAGCCGGTGTACGGCGGGTGAAAAGCAAGACCATGCTCGAATGTGTAGCTCGGTACACCAAGTACTCCATAGCCCCATTCCGACATCGTGCCCGTCGTGATGTACAGCTGGATGCCCTTGATGTTCTGGTAACCGCCCATGGCCTTTGACATCTTGGCGCCGAGATCGAAGAGGTACTTCTCGTCCGGCGCGTGCTTATAGGTATCTCCCCACGGGCGCAATACGAGGCGGGAGTAGGTGTGGTTGGTCACGATCGACGTGACGTTGTCCTTGAGGATCAGGCGTTGGACATTCACGGTCTCCGGCTCGGAGAAAGGTGCGCTGCCGCGGTTGGTGTTGTCGCCGGTCGGGTGCGGAACGTAAGTTCCCGCTATCGGAACGCCGGAGTTCGATCCTCCTCCCCCCCAGTGATAGCTGTAGTTCCGGTTGGGGTCGACGCCGTAGGCATCCGGATTCAGCTGGACAACGGGCGCCGTGATGCCCGTGTAGGAACGGCGATTCTTGCGCCAGTACGCGCCGCAATGAGCAAGCCCACATCCCGCGCCATGAGCCGCATCTAAATTGGCCTGGGCTCCCAGAAGGAACTCCCGCGAATAGTTGAAGCCATCGACGTTCACGATGGGGACGATCACGACGCGCTCGTTCTTAAGCAGCCTTGTGATCTCCGGATTCTTGCCGAAGCCCTCAACCAGGTAATGGGCGAAGATCATCGGATATTCGGCCGCGGGCCACTCCCGTGCGTGATGGATACCGTCCACGTAGAACGTGGGCCTGCCATCGTTGACCTTCTGCTTTACATCCGCTGCGATCTCAATCCCGAAGACGTCGCGTCCCTCCAGACTCTGCAATGGAAGCTTGAAGCGCCTGACCAGTGACGGATGCTTTTGAGCCAGCTCTTCCATCTCGGTGTTGTAGTCGACCAGCCTCCGATAGTCGGTGCGATCGGGGCCCGGCAAGCTGACAACCGCGGCCGTCTCCTCCGCTTCCTCCAGGGCCCGCTTGTCCCGTGCGTAGACATCGGGGACGACGACCTCGTATTCGAAGCCGAGCTGGTTGAGCCGTGCTTCGTCGCCGGGCCACAAGAGGATGTGCACATAACCGGGGTCGTAGACGTGAGTCTCGTCGAAGGTCGCGTTGATGAAGCTGCCTTGGGCGGGGGTGGTGACCTTCACCCTCACGATCGCCTGAACGAAGTCGCTCGTACGGGCCATGGGGGCCAGGGCGGCGACGACAATGAGAGCGGTTGTCAGCACGATTGCGCGGCGCATGGAGGAGTCCTCCTTGGTTACCTATTGGTTACTTATTCGTCAGAGGCTCACTTTCGACGAACGCTAAGGGAATCCTTGACCGATCATTGGGTGTCCTGAGCTCGGTGGGCGGGCTGCCCCGCCCAACCTTTCTATTAATCGTGGACGAAGGTGGGGGTGCCCATTGGGTTTCGGTTGTAGAAGCCGACCGTCACGTACATCGGCAAGCGGACGCAGCCATGGCTGGCCGGGTACGTGGGGACGGAGGTGGATCCGTGGATCGCGAACCCGCCCACGAAATACGACGGATACCACAGACGGCCGAGACGACTGGTGCGCCAGCCCGGGATCTTGCGCTCGATCGTGAACTCGCCGCGCGGCGTGTGCGACCGATAGGTCTGGCCGTCGACCGAGTAGTAACCCTCGTTGCCGCTCGAGATCGGAAGCGTCTTGGTGACCTTTCCATCGACCACCTCGAAGAGGACCTGACGGGAGATATCGATCTCTATGAATCGGCCCGGGGCCCGCTTGGCCCGCACCGGACGCGAAGCCAACGCGATGGCCCTCATCTGCTCCGGAGGCACGACACCGTCGCGCGCCAGGCCCTTCACCTTCTCAAACGCATAGACCGCTTGCAATGTCGCATCGTCGAAGTTCCCGTCTGCTTTGCCGCCCGGGTAAGAGATACGTCGCAATGTGCGCTCCAAATAAGCGACTTCAGGACCTGCGGAACCACTTCGCACCGTCACGTCCCAACGAATGGGGTGGACGTTCTCAAGAGTTTTGACTGTGCGGAAACCGAGACCCTTGGATCGCAATCGCTCGATAAGGATCGGAAGGGCGCGCCGATGGCTGGTTCTCCAGGTATCGAGCGTGATGATGGATCCCCAGCGCGCGTTGCGAGCGACGCGCCCGGCGACCTTCCCTGCGAGCCCTCCTCCGGCGTGGTAGGTCGAGCCGACCGAGCGATAGCCAAGTGACCCGGCGACCTGCAGGACACGAAGATCGCGCGCGCCGTCCGGCGTCCGGAGGAAGGGACGCGGATATGAACCCACTTCTCGGAGGACGTCCGTGGCACGTTCGATCGACGCCGCCAGCGCGGAATCGTCCAGTTCGGTGAAGCGCTCGGGGCCGTACCCACGATTGCCCAGTAGGTGACCCGCACGCAGCACCCGCTCGGCCCGTCGAGGGTGGGTCTGGATCCATTCGCCGGAGAAGAAGAAGGTGGCGCGTACGCCCTTTTCCTTCAGCGTTGCGAGCAGGTCGCGCAACGGCTCGGCCTTCGTCTGACCCTCGAAGGTCAGCAGAACTACCGGTTTGCGAGGACCAATCACCCATTCGCTCGGAGGAAGCGTGTCCGCAACGGCCCAACCCGGAGCCCACAAGGTCGCCGCGCACGTCAGCAAAGCAAGGACTGAACAAACGGCCCGGGCCCTCATGGTTGCGGGAGTGTACCCACCTGCGGCCCCTCTGCGTACTTGCAGGAAGGGAATCCAGCGGAGCGAACCTTCAAGCGTCATCTCACGGAACGCTACGAGGAGCACCGTATGAGTAGTCGGATATTCAAAAGCTTCGCCTTTGCGTCGCTGGCCGGACTTGTCGCCTCAGCCGTTGTGGCCGCGCCCACAGCCGCGGCAGCCGCATGTCCCAAGTACAAGCCTAAGGAGCCTGTTTCGGACTCCGAGAATCGAGCCGACGCCCAACTGGCGAAAGTCGTCAAGATCACGGACAAGGCAACCGAGGCGAAGCCTCTCGTCATCGACTACGAGCATGGTCCGGCCTTTTGGTTCATCCAGGATCCCGTCGATGGCGAAGGTCAGCGCGCACTCATCGAAGACACGAAGTGGTTCAACATCCAGGTCGACTCCAAGGCTCGCGATGTCGGGCTTTACATCCGTCAGCAGTGGGAGCCGAACTCTCCGGACGACATGGACCTCTACCTTTACGACAAGAGCGGCGGCGCATACGGCCAGTCGGCCACCTTCAACTGGGCCGAAGCAGCTGCACCGGGGACGCTGGGAGGAGGCGATGGGGGCCTTGGTTACGAGCAGGTCCTGGGTCTTCTCGTGAGCCGTTGCCAAGGGCTGACGATCGAAAGCCGCGCCTTCACCACACCGGGACGCGCCATGCAGCTCGTGATCTGGCTCGGCGACATCGGTTAGCTCGTAAATGAAGCTCTACAGAGGAGGAGTTGAAATGTCACGCTCGATGAAGTTCGGCATAGTTCTATCGACGGTTGCTCTGGTCGGGGCAGCGCTGATTGCGGCTCCCGCGGGAGCGCGTGCCGCCTGTCCGAAATACAAGCCGCAGGAGCCGATCACGGACTCCGAGAATCGCGCCGAGGCCACGACCGCGAAGGTGATGCAGGTCACCGAGAAATATACGGAGAGCAAGCCGCTCGTCATCGACTACGAGCACGGACCCGCTTTCTGGTTCATCCAGGACCCGCGCGATGCAGAGGGCCAGTGGGGTCCGATCGAGGACACGAAGTGGTTCAACATCCAGCTCAACACCAAGGCGAGAGATATCGGCGTCTACATCCGGCAGCAGTGGGAGCCGAACTCTCCGGATGACATGGATCTCTACCTCTACGACAAGAGCGGAGCGCAGATCGGATCGTCGGGTGAGTTCAACCTCACAGGCGATATCGCGCCGAACACACTGGGAAGCGGCGACGGGGGTCCCGGCTACGAGCAGGTGCTCGGCCTCTTGGGGTCGCGCTGCATGGGCATCACGATCGAGAGCCGGGCCTTCACGAGCCCCGGCCGGCCGATGCAGCTCATCATCTGGCTCGGCCAAATTCGCTAACTCGTTCCGCCACCAACTAACCGAGGGGCCGTCTCCGGACGGCCCTTCTTTTTTCTAATGTGCACGAAGCCGGAATAGCGAGAGCTGCCATTTATCGAAACCGGGCACAGACGGCTCTCGGACCCCACCCCCTTTTACATGTAGCGGCGGGAGAGCAGAATCAGCGCCGCCCCTATGACCGCGACCATCGGTACAAGGAGCGTCCACGGCACCCCGCCGGAGACGGGCTCGGACAGCGGTTGGGGCACTGCCGCCTCGGGCGACCGCTCATCGGCCTCGGTGGTGGGATCCGTCGCGGAGGAACCGGCGCGCGCGATCGGCACGACCTTCACCGCATCGGGGGTCGAGTAGTAGAGCCCTTCAGGCCCCCACGCCAGAGCGACGGGCTCCGGCGTCTCCAGGAAGATCTCGTCGGATAGGGCCGTGCGCCGATCGGCGTCGAGCCGAACCCGATGGATTGAACCCTCCGAGTAAGCACCGAAGAACAGATCGCCCGCGAACTCGGGGCGCGCGTTGACGGGATCGGCGAACGCGAGTCCCGTGGGCACGATGATGTCCGGGTAATCGAGCAGCGGGTCGTGGTACGTCCCGACGAGCCCGGGCGGCGCGCCGGGCGCCGGGCCCGAGGTGACCGGCCATCCATAGTTAGCCCCGGCCTCTATTCGATTAACTTCGTCGTGTGAGCTCGGTCCGTTCTCGGTGACGAAGGGTGCGCCGGAGATGGGATCGATGGCGAGGCCAAATGGATTGCGAAGGCCGATGGCGTAGGCAGGCGAGTCGCCGAAGGGATTGTCGCGAGGCACTCGGCCCGCGGCGGTGTACCGGTAGACCTTCCCTCCCAGGGCTTGAGGGTCTTGGGCTATCTCAGCTTCGTGTCGCTCCCCATTCGTGACGAGCAATGAGCCGTCGTCGATGAACGCGACCCCGCCCCCGTTGTGATAGCTCGAGGCCGGAAGCCCCGAGATGATCAGTTGCGCACCGGAACCATCGAGCGGGACGCGGTAAACCCGGTTCTCTCCTCCGGTTTCGTCGGAGGCGAAGACGTACACGGCCGCGTCTCGCTTCAAATCGGGCGCGACCGTTATCCCGAGGAGGCCCTGCTCGCCCGAGGTGCTCGTCCCGATCTCGGCCAGCGGTTGCGATTCGAGTTCGCCCTTCCTCACGACACGAACCCGACCGCTGCGCTCGTTCACGTACATCGTCCCATCAGGCCCGAAGGCGATGCCGGTCGGGAACGCGAGTCCTGTGACGACGGTCTTCGGAGCGGGAACCTGCTGAGCAGTAGCAGTCGACAACTGAAGCCCGCTGAGAAAAGCGGCCCCGAGTACCGCCCAGCGCCATGGTCTTGAGACTGTCGGGACGACCGGGCGGCTAGCCAAACTGATCAACGGAAATCGATTAGTCGTTTTTCTTTCGCCGCGATCCCTTGTCGTCACCCGTCTCGGTGGGTTCGGCCGGCGGCGAGCCGGCGGGGGAAGGACTCGGGATCGCCCCGAACGGGCTCTCCTGCGTGTTCGGGCAGTCCTGGTCCTCGGGTCCATTCTGTCGATATTTGTCGATGTATTCGCGCACGGCGTCTTCGTCGAGTGTCTCAAGCCTCATCAGGCGAGACCAGGACGCGACCGCGATGGGATCGGGCATGCCGGTGTACGGCGCCGACACCGTGTGAGAGTCGAAGTCGCTCACTATCGCTTCGATTGCCTGGATCTCCTCCAGCTCGAGCGTCGGGTCGTAGAGGATCGCAACCGCGCCGTGCTCGAGGGTATGGACGAAGTTTTCGTCCGTGGGCTGCGTATCGTGGACCCCGCACGGGGCGGCGCCAGGATCGTGAGGACCGGAGACCGGAGGCACGGACTCGTACTGCTGAGGACCCGATCGGTGATCCCCGACCCCCGTGGCGCTCAATTCCTGAACGGCATGGCCGGCGATGTCCTCAGGTTGGAAGCTACGGATCACGAGAAACCCGGCCCCCGCCGCGAGCGCGGCAAGCACGCCCAGTCGAACGAGCCGCGCGCGCCGCTGTCGCCGCCTCAGCGCCTCGAGCGCCGCGGCCTTTTGGGCGCGTCGAGCCTCGAGGCGATGCCGGCGCGCCTCATTCGGATCGACCCCAGGAGTTGCGGCGCCACGCCTACGCGGCTTCTTCTTGGGCTGGCTTTTCGGCATTCGAGGGAGGCTATCTTGATCGCGCAATGGCGGACGACCTCTGGGGCCAGGTTCTTATCGCCGCCCTTGCCTTGAACGCCGCCGGAGGGTTTGGCTACCGCGCCCATCGTCTCAGCAAGGGTGGGCCTCTCGCGGACGTGATCGGTCAGGCGATTCTTGGGTTACTGCTGGCGGGCCTTGCCGTCGCGCTTGCGGCAGGTGCCACCTGGGCTCGCTGGCCCGCGCTTTTCTACGGCCTTTTGTTTGGGACGATCGTGATGCCGGTGTGGGTCCTGGGCGTGTTGATCCCGATGCGGCCGGCTGCCGTCGACTACGCGTTTACCGCCGTCTATTGGTTGTCGCTTGCCGCAATAGTTGTGAGCGCGTTGCTTCTTTAGTTAGTCAACCTACCTCGGAGAGAAGCCCCCACTCCGAGAGCCTCCGAGATAACTCGGCGGCCGTCGTTTGATAGAGAAGCGCCAACGCCATCAAGTCGTCCTCCCTGATGGTGAGAACCCTGCCGTTGAAGTCGCCTCGTTGAATCTGAATCGCTTTCGTAAAGCGGGACAAGGGGTCGCGGTCGTTCTCGGGGACCTTCGTCAGACCCTCCAGATCCAGAACCACACGGCGGCGGCCCTCGACATGCGCCGCGCTCTTCTCGCCCTCCTCCTCGGGAAGGATCTCGGACACCGGGACTCCGTAGAAGCCGGCGAGCTCGTAGAGCCGGGAGACACTCACGTTTCGATCGCCTCGCTCATAGGCCCCGACCACGGCTGCCTTCCAGCGCCCCTCGGAGGCTTGCTGAACGTCCTGCAGGGACATGCCCTTCTGGGCTCTGATCTTGCGCAGGCGCTCACCGAGCGCCTTTGCGTACTCGCGATTCACCATCGATTCACGCTCCAATCAGACCCCCCGCGGACGTGCACGTCCCCAGCTGTTCGACGGAGAGGGATCAAACCCTTCGGAAATCGCTACTCTACGCGTTCAAACCGCCTGGGGGAAGTGTTCTCGCCCATAGAATCCCATGCATGAGAGCTTTGTGGACCGGAGCCATAACCTTCGGCCTCATAAGCATCCCCGTGCGCCTCTTTTCCGCCGTGCAGGAGAAGAGCCTGCGGTTCCATCTCCTCCACGACGAGGACGGGGGCCGCATCCGCTACCAGAGGACCTGCTCGAAGTGCGGCAAGGAGGTGGACTGGGGGGACATCGTCCGGGGCTACGAGTATTCGAAGGACCACTACGTCGTATTCACCGACGAGGAGCTCGAGGGCCTCGACGTGGACTCGATCCGTGCAATAGACGTGGTCGCCTTCGTGCCCTTGGGCGATATCGATCCCATCTATTTCAACAAGACCTATTACGTGGTTCCCGAGGGCCCGGGGCTCAAGGCCTACAAGCTGCTGGCCGACGCGCTGGAGGCCGAGGGCCAGGTGGGACTAGCCAAGGTCGCTCTGCGAGACAAGGAACACCTGGCCACCGTGCGCCTCAAAGATGACGTCTTCGTTTTAGAGACCATGTACTGGCCGGACGAGATTCGGCAGGCCGAGTTTCCCGAGCTGACCAAGCGCGTGTCGGTGCGCGACAACGAGGTGAAGATGGCGCGCGAGCTCATCCGTCAGCTGACGGCCGAATTCCGTCCCGAGGATTTTCAGGATGAGTACCGCACGCGTCTCGAAGAGATGGTCAAGCAAAAGGTGGAGGGCGAGGAGATCACGGTCGCCGAGGAGGCGGCCCCCGAGCCCACTAAGGTCGTGGACCTGATGGAGGCACTTAAGGCCTCGGTCGCCGAGGCCAAGAAGAAGAAGGCTCCCGCAAAGACGACCGCGAAGAAAAAGACCACTCGCCGGGCCTCGGCTTCATAAAAGTGCCCGCCGGGGGGGCCGACATGGACCAGGTCTCGATCGAGATCCCTGCATCTCCGGTCTACGTTGGCGTGGTGCGTCTCGTGGCTTCGGGGCTCGCATCGCGACTCGAGTTCACCTGGGACGAGATCGAGGACCTCAAGATCGCGGTGGACGAACTCTGCTCTTACTTAACGGGCACCCGCGGTCGCGAGGGAACACTCGAGATTCGATTCACGGTCCTGGACGAGGGAATCGAGATCACAGGCGAGGCGCTTTTCGCGCCGGGCTTCACGGTTAGAACCGAACTGACCGACTTCTCGCGCCAGATCCTCGAGACGGTTGCCGACTCGGCCACGCTCGATAAGTCCAATGGAATGCCGCGCTTTCGGCTCCTCAAGAACAAGCGGAGCCATTGATGGCGATGGGCGAGGCGGTTCCCGACCGAACGCCCCTCACGAAGGATGAGGTGCGCGACTTGTTCGCCGCTTACGCCAAGGCGGACGAGGAGGAAGAGCGCCTCAGGTACAGGGAGCAACTTGTCGAGCAATACATAGGACTCGTTGAGTTTCTCGCACGCCGCTTCCGCAATCGCGGTGAGCCACTGGAGGATCTAATTCAAGTGGGGACGATCGGGCTGTTAAAGGCCATCGAACGTTTTGATCTCGACCGCGCCGTCGAGTTCTCGACTTATGCGACGCCGACGATCGTCGGAGAACTCAAGCGGCATTTCCGCGACAAGGGATGGGCGGTACGTGTGCCGCGACGCTTGCAGGAGCTACATCTCGAGCTCTCCAAGGTCGTGGCGCAGCTCGGTCAGGATCTCGGACGGTCGCCAAAGGTCTCCGAGATAGCGGGCGCGGCGGGCACCAGTGAGGAAGAGGTACTCGAAGGCCTCGAGATTGCGCAGGCCTACAACTTCACGTCGCTCGATGCTCCGATCGATTCCGAGGGCATGGGCTCGACCTCGTTCGCTGATCAGTTGGGAGTGGAGGACGAACACCTCGAAAACCTCGAGTACCGCGCCTCGCTCGCTCCGGAGATGGCCAAACTGCCCGAACGCGAACGCCGCATCCTCTATCTGAGATTCTTCAAAGGTCTTACCCAGTCGGAGATAGCCGAGCGGCTAGGCATCTCGCAGATGCACGTATCACGGCTCTTGACGAGGACGCTCGCGCATCTTCGGGAGGCCCTGGAGGAATGAAACGTCGGGCCCCCATGCGTCCAATACTCATTGCGCTGGCATTCAGCTGCGCGGCCGCCGCCTGTTCACTCAGTCCCGTAGAGCTCGAGGCCCAGAAGCCGCTGGCTCTCCGATCGACGATCACCGCGTCCGATGGAACCGTCTTGGCTCGCCTCTTTCGCGAGAACCGGGCCTTGGTGGATATAGAGGGCATGCCGGAGCATCTGATCGACGCCGTACTTGCGGCGGAGGACCAACGCTTCTTCCAGCATGAGGGTTTCGACATTCGAGCCATCGTCCGCGCCGCTCTCGTCAATATCGGCAGGGGTGAAGTCGTTCAGGGCGGTAGCACCATCACTCAGCAATACGTAAAGAACACCTTCTTCCGTAACCCCGAGAAGACCTTCGAGCGCAAGGCGCGCGAGCTTCGGCTCGCGCTCGAAGTGGAGCGGCAGTACTCAAAGCGGGAGATCTTGGAGCGCTACCTGAACACCGTCTACCTCGGCGAGGGTGCCTACGGGGTCAAGGCCGGGGCCGAGACATATTTCGGGCATGGGGTCGGGGGCCTCTCTCTCGAGGATTCCGCACTCCTGGCCGCAATGATCCGCTTCCCGGCCCGATACGACCCGCGCGAACATCCCAGGCGCGCGCTGGCGCGACGCAACTACGTAATAGATCGTCTCGAGGCGTTGAAGTGGCTCAGTCCCGCGCAGGCTGCTTCGGCGCGCGCGCGGCCGATCGAGGTAAGTCCCGCCCCGCGACGGATCGCGACGAAGCAGCCCTATTTCGTGGAGGCCGTGAAGCAAGAGATCTTGAGCGACCGGCGGCTCGGTCAGAGCGAAGCACAGCGCGCCGGCGCCCTCTGGAAGGGCGGGCTACATGTGGAGACCACTCTCGTTCCGGAGTATCAGGAGGCGGCCGAGCACGCGGTGAGAGATGTCCTGGATCAGAAGGGCGATCCGGAGGCGGCACTCGTCGCGATCCGACCCTCGACGGGAGAGATCGTGGCGATGGTCGGGGGGCGCGATTTCAGCGTGAGCCAGGTCAACCTCGCACTCGGTCGCGGAGGCGGAGGGTCCGGCCGGCAAACGGGTTCGGCCTTCAAGCCGTTGGTTCTAGCGGCCGCGCTCGAAGGCGGCATCACTCTGGACGCGCGCTATGCGGCCGGCCCGGCCGTGTTCACGTTTGAGAATGCCGACCCCTGGCCCGTCAGCAACTCCGAGGGGACCGCCGGGGGCACGCTGCCGCTCGACGAGGCGACCGTTCGATCGGTGAACGGCGTCTTTGCTCGGCTCGCGCTGCAATTGGGAGCCGGCCGCATCGCGACCCAAGCCGAACTGATGGGTGTCAAAGCTTCCCTGCCGAGCTATCCCTCGATCGCTCTCGGTTCCGCCGAAGTGAGCGTCCTCGACATGGCCGCCGCCTACGCAACTCTTGCCAATAACGGCACGGCGGTTGAGCCGACGACAATTCGTGAGGTCCGGCTCGCGAACGGAGAGATCCTTCATCCACAGCAGAAAACAGTCATCAGCGCGGTGGCACCCGGGAACGCGTACCTGATCTCGAAAGTCTTGCAGCAGGTGATCGAGAGAGGCACGGGGACGGCTGCCGACATCGGCCGGCCGGCCGCGGGAAAGACAGGGACCACCAACGATTACACCGACGCCTGGTTTGTCGGTTACACCCCGGACCTCGTCACGGCCGTATGGGTGGGATATCCCCATGGGACGATCCCTATGACGAACGTCCACGGCATCCGCGTTTTTGGGGGCACGTTCCCCGCGCTGATCTGGCGGAACTTCATGCTGCGGGCCTTAGAGGACATCCCTCCCCGACCCTTCCGGCTGCCGCGCTCCGACGTCATAACGGTCTTGATCGACCCACGCAGCGGGCTGCTGGCCGCGCCCTGGTGTCCGGGAAAGCCGAAGACGATGCTGCGTCAGCTCGCCCCTCGAAGCTATTGCCCCGCTCCGGCGCCGGAGGTCTTCGAGCCCGGCACCGACGTGCCCATCGACCAGCGAGAAGGGCCCGGACGCTCGCCGACCGCCGAACCGGAACCGGAGGACTCACCGGAGCCCAAACCTTCGAAGACATCGGAGCCCGAACCGGAGCCGGAGCCCAGTCCCGAGCCGGAACCCGAGCCCTCGCCTACGCCGTCGGGCAACAGTCGTCCCTAGTTGCTGCTCTCGTGCTGAATAGTTCCGCGTGGCAGCAACCACTAGGCCGCGGTCGGCGGCCGAGTCCGACAGTTAGCGCTCAGTCGGGATGCGAACCTCGGCGCGCGTGCCGCCGTTGGACGTAAGGCTGAGCCGGCCGCCGAGTTCCTCCGTCAGCGATCTCACAATCTGCAGTCCGAGTCGTGTCCCTTCGGCCGGTTGGGGGTTGGCGACATGGTCGGGCAGCCCGATGCCGTCGTCTCGCACGACGATCACGACCTCGCTGTCCGCACGCGACATCTCGACCGCGACCGTGCCCGAGAGTCCTTTCGGAAATGCGTGTTCCACCGCATTCTGAAGTAGCTCAGTCAACGTGACCGCGAGAGGCGTAGCCAGCTGCGCCCCGAGAGACCCAGTCGAGCCGGTGACCTTGATATCGATCTGTTGATCGGGCAGCACCAGGCCTTCGCCCACCATCCGGGCGATGCGGCGCGCCACCTGTCCGAACTCCCCGACGTCGGCCGGATCCTCGGACAGCGTCTCGTGCACCAACGCGATGGACCCGATCCGAAGAACGCTCTCTCTGAGGGCGGCCCGCGCTTCTTCTGAATTGAGCCGGCGGGCCTGCAGTCGCAGCAGGCTGGCTATGGTCTGCAGATTGTTCTTCACGCGATGGTGAATCTCTCGAATGCTCTGATCCTTGACCGATATGACACGTTCCTTTTGCCTGACCTCGGTGACGTCGCGTGCAATGGCGAGCGCTCCGACAGGGGCCTTCTGCTCGATCAAAGGCATCACCCGCAGTCGGACGTGCGTATCTCCGCGCACGAGTTCACCATCGAGGAGGTTCATCGAACTGAGGGCCCGGCGCACGGGCGCTTCACCGAGGCCGAGTTCGTCGATCGCGCGTCCAAGGATGTTGAGTCGGAAGCCAAGCCTTCCCAGCGCCGACAACGCATTCGGCGACGCCCAAGTTATGCGGGCCGACTCATCGAGAACGAAGAGCCCGTCGCCCACCCGGGGCCATTCCTCGCCGGGCACTTCGCGGTAGGGGAAGTCTCCGCTCGCCACCATGCGCGAGACCTGCTCTGCAGCCTGAAGATAGACCTGCTCCAGCCGGCCCGGTCGTCGCGAGGTCGCGGGACTTCCCTCCTTGGTGACCACCGCGATCACCTGCTGATTTCGGCGCACCGGCACGGCGTCCATCTGGATGGGAATGCCATCGACCAGGACGGGGTCGTCCTGCGTCCAGATGCGGCCCTCGCGAAGTGCCCGCTCCACTATCGGCTGCTCGGGCTGAGTGAAGCGAGTCCCCACCATGTCGTGGGGGTAAAGGGTTTGAGAGGTGAAGGGGCGAACCTGCGCCGCTATCTCAAAGGCCTCTTCGCCGCGGACGCGGACATAGAGGAGCAGGTCGGAGAACGAAAGGTCGGCGAGCACCTGCCACGAGGAGCAGAGTTGCCGCAGATACTCCGCCTGATCGCGGGAGAGATCTGAGGTCGCCAAGATACGATCGGCCAGAGTCATGACTTGATGCTAAGTCGGCCGGCGTACGCCGGGCTGCCACGGACATAGGCTCCGCCTGATGGCCGAAAAGCGCTACACGCCGGAAGAGGCGAACTCCCTACTTCCTTATGTCGCTCCCACGCTCGTAGAACTGCGGGAAAAATTCGAAGACGCGGTCAAGATCCGTGAGCTCGTGGCGCAAGCAGCGGCTACGAACGGAGGATCGCCGCAGCGCGACGACTGGCACGAAACATTGAGCCGAGTGGGACAGCTCCTGGGCCGGCTGGACGAGTGGGAGATCGTGCTGCGCGACGTGTCCACCGGCCTGATCGACTTTCCAACGACGATCGACGGCGCCGATGCCTGGCTCTGTTGGCGTCTGGGCGAAGCGGAAGTAGCCTATTGGCATTCAAGCGAGGAAGGCTTCAGCTCCCGCAAACCTCTCTAGCTAGCGGCCGGTGAAGTTCGGGGGTCGCTTGTCGCCGAGCGCGGCGATCCCCTCGGCAAGGTCCTGGCTGGCGTAGGCCTCGAGGACCAGGCGATCGATTTCGGCAACGGCAACGTCCTGCGTGGCCCTCGCCGAGGCCAGGTGATCGATGACCGCTTGAATGGCGCGTTTGGCTCCCTGCACGGACAACGGCGCGAGCCCGGCGATGCGAACCCCTAGATGGCGCGCGGCGGAGTCGACGCGGTCATCTTCGGCAACGGCGTTCACCAAACCGGCAGGGAGTGCCTCCTCACCCGTGTAGGTGGATCCGGCAAGCAGCATCTCCTTGGCATGCCCGATACCCGCCAGTAGGACGAGGCGCTGCACGTTTTCAAAGTTGACGAGAATGCCGAGCTTGGCAGCTGGCACGCCTAGTTTTGCTGTCCGCCCCGCGACACGAAAGTCGCAAACGGTAGCCAGCTGAAAACCTCCCCCGAGGGCCGCGCCGTTTATCGCCGCGATGGTCGGAAGACGCGAGCGCGCCACCGCCTCCAGCATTTGCTCAAACGATTGAAGAAAGTCAGCCGCAGCGGGGCCCGAAAGACCGGCTATGTCGGCGCCCGCACAAAAGACGGGGCCTGCTCCGCGAAAGACCACGGCGCGAACGTCCGGCTCTCTCTCCACCCCATGGAGAGCGACCACCAGGTCCTCGCACATCTCCCCCGAGAGAGCGTTGCGCACCTCAGGACGGTTGAGCGTGATCCAGGCGACGCTCTCTTCCCGATTGACCTCGACTGGGGGCACGGCCGCTAACGCCGCACTAGTCGATCACCGCGATGACGTCGCCTTCTTGAACGGTACTGCCCTCTGAAACATTGATCGCAGAGATCGTTCCGTCGGCGGTGGCCTCGACGGGAATCTCCATCTTCATGGACTCGAGAATGCAGATGGTGTCCCCTGAGGTGACGGAGTCGCCTTGGCCGACCAACACTTTCCAGACGTTGGCGACCATTTCGGCGAGCACTTCCTCAGCCATCGGCCAGTTCAACATCAGGCGCAGACGACGTCTCGGAGCCCGCCCCCCGCAAGGCCGAACGATCCGGAGGATCGGGCAGAGACAGAAGGTGTCGCGCTTCGGCCGGGTCGGCGACTCGTCGGCCGGCAAGCTCGATCAGACGAGCGGCAGCCCTCACGAGATCCCCATTCGAGGTAGCCATCTCGCCGGACGGTACGTAGAAGTTGTCCTCGAGTCCGACGCGGACGTTCCCCCCGAGCCCCGCCGCGGCAGCGACCATCTTCCACTGCTCACGGCTGATGGCGATGACTTCCCAGGTGTTCGGCTGAGGCAGGAGGCTTGCCATGTGAGCCAGATTGCGGGCCGTTGCGCCGGCGCCACCCAACACCCCAAGGATCAGCGAGAACTGGATCGGTGTCCGTATCAAACCCATATCCATGAGCGGTTCGACATTCCCGATATGTCCTGTATCGAAGCACTCGCACTCGGGCTTCACTGCGACCGAGTTCATCCGCTCGAGCAGATAGGTGATGTCGGAGAATGGATTGGCGAAGACGAAATCGAAGACGAGCGCTTTGCGCTTGGAGGAGTACTTGGCATAGTTCATCGAGCCCATGTTGAGCGCGCCGAGCTCGGGCTTGAGCTCGGTGATGTGATGAACACGTTCCTCCATCGGAACGCCCACCGCGCCGGTCGAGAAATTGATGATGATGTCGGGCACTTCCTCGATGATCGCTCGCGTGATTGCGACATATTCCTCGACGCGGAAGCTCGGACGTCCGTCTGGGTAACGGGCGTGTATGTGAACGACCGCCGCGCCGGCCTCGCGAGCGCGCCGCGACTCGGCGGCGTACTCCTCCGGTGTGTAAGGAATGACGGGACATTGGTCTCTACTGGCCGCGACCCCGCTCAGAGCGCAGGTGATGATCGCCGCATCGGTCACGTTCGTCGTCCGGCGCGCGCGGCCCGAGCTGCTCGAAGGGCCCGCGTTGGCTGCTGCTCCATGGGGCGCAACGCTTCCCTCTCGCCGAGAAGAATGAGTAGATCGCCGTTCTGGAGGATCAAGTCCGGATCCGGGTTGCGAACCAATTCGCCGTCCTCGCGTCGAACTGCCACGACGACGTTGACCGCGGCGGCCTCGCTGAGCCTGCGTCCCTCGAGCTCCGATCCCGCCTCGACGAGAATTTCCTCGATTCGCAGCGGAGTCATCTCTCGAGCTACGAGATCGATGTAGTCGACGACCCTCGGCTTGGTTACGAGCAGGGCCATCTGCCGACCGCTGGTGGCATAAGGAGAGACCACGCGGTCTGCGCCGGCCCGGTAGAGGCGGTCGGCCGAGGTCGTCTCCGAGGCGCGCGCCACAATGAAGAGCTCCGGGTTCAAGGAACGCGCGGCCAGGGTTATGAAGACGTTATCGGCATCGTCGTCTACCGCGCAGACGAGACCTCGTGCCTTCAGGATTCCGGCTCCCCGAAGCACGCTCTCCGACGTGGGATCGCCGATAACGTAGACGACGCCGTCTTGCAGAAGATCGTCCTCCACTTCGTCATCGCGATCGATCACGACGAAGGGAAGTCCCTCCGCTTCGAGCTCGCGAGCCACTGTGCGCCCTACCCGCCCGTAGGCGCAGATGATGAAGTGCTGCTTCAGCGCATCTATGCGGCGCTGCATCCGCCTCCTCCTCGTCCTTTCACCCAGGCCCCCCTCGGCAATCGAACCGGCCGCAAGCGACAGCGTGACGACCACCAGGGTCACGCCGAGTACAAGCAAGCTGATAGTAAAAATCCTGCCGGTCGTGTCCAAGGGATGGACCTCGCGGAACCCGACGGTCGTCAAGGTCAGCAAGGTCATGTAGAGCGAGTCGACGAAGCTCCAGCCCTCGAGCAGGATGTACCCCACCGTCCCGTAGACCACGACGACGGCCAGCAGCAGAAGGGGCCATCGCAGGGGACGCCACGGGCTTATCGGTCGTCGCATCGCTCACACCGGGAGCACGCCGTGTTTACGCCAGGGTCGCTCCATCTTCTTGGTCGCCGCCGCCTCCAAGCCGCGCGCTACGACCGCTCGTGTCTCGGCTGGGTCGATCAGATCGTCGACGAATGACCACCCGGCCGCGATATATGGCGAGATCTGGTCGCGGATCATCGAGACCATGTCGTTGCGGGCGCCGTCACGCTCCGCCTCCGGCAACGCCTCGATCTGCTTGCGAAAGATGATGTTCACGGCTCCCTCGGGACCCATCACCGAGATCTCCGCCGTGGGCCAGCCCACGATCAAGTCCGGCTCGTAGGCGCGTCCGTTCATGACGTAGTAGCCGGCCCCGTAACCCTTGCGTAGCACGACGGTGACTTTTGGCACGGTCGCCTCGGCCACGGCGAAGAGCATCTTCGCCCCATGCCGAATGATTCCCTGTTTCTCGACCGCGCTTCCGACGATGAAGCCGGGGCAGTCCATCAAGAACACCAGCGGCAGATTGAAAGCGTCGCATAGCCACACGAAGCGGGCCGCCTTATCGGCCGCATTGACGTCGAGTGCGCCGCCCAAGAACTTCGGTTGATTGGCAACGATGCCGACGGGACGGCCGCCAAAGCGCGCGAACCCGGTGACGATGTTGCGGGCCCAATCCGGCTTCATGGGAAAGAAATCTCCGTCATCGGTGATCGCCGCTATCACTTTGTGGATGTCGTAGGCCTGACGGGGGTTCGCGGGGACGATGTCGAGAAGCTCTTCGGCACGACGATCGATTGGGTCGTCCGAAGCGACAACCGGAGGTTGATCGAGATTCGAAGAAGGGAAATAGGACAGATACTTGCGCACCGCCGCGAGACACGCCGCGTCGTCCTCAACCTCGAGATCGCCCACGCCGGAGATCTTGCAGTGGACCTTGGAGCCCCCCATCTCCTCGGCGGTGACATCCTCCCCCACCGCGGCCTTGACTAGGTGGGGTCCCGCCAGCGCCATGTTCGATGTGCCCTTGACCATCGGCACGAAATCTGCGAGGCCCGGGATGTACGCAGTGCCGGCCGCGCCCGGGCCCATCATCGCCGCGACCTGAGGGATCACGCCGCTCATGATCACCTGTTCGCGGAACAGATCCCCCGTGCGCGCGAACATCGATCCGGTAGCTTCTTGGATCCGAGCGCCCGCGGAATCGATCAACCAGACGAGTGGCATACGTTCCCTCAGCGCGAGCTCTCGCAATCGCGTTGCCTTTAGTTCGGTGATCATTCCGATCGATCCCGCCATCACGGTGAAGTCGTAGGCGATAACGGCAGTTTTGCGCCCATCGATTTCGCCGATCCCGGTAACGACTCCGTCTGCCGGAGTGAATTTGCCCTGCATCGCAGGGGATTGCGATTGGTGATGAGCGAGCAAGGAATATTCGAAAAACGTACCTTCGTCGAATAAGAGCTCGAGTCGCTCTCGAACCGTCAGTTTGTCCTGTTGCTTCTGGCGAGTGACCCTGTCGGGCCCCCCCATGGCACGGAACTTGTCCTTCTTCTCTTGAAGCTCCGCCGTCGCCTCGGCCAGCGACGGGCCTTCGTACGCATAGGTGATCGCGGCTCGGTCCTCGGGCGCGGTCGCCGGAGCGGCACTCGGCGTGGGATCGGGCGCGGGTTCGGCCGGAGCGGCCTGGTTCGCGTCGGACATCAGGCACCACCTTGCGGGCCCTTCGCCGGCGCCCGGAGCGCCGATGCCTACCCGGGCCTCGTCCGTCCAAGGCTACCCTCCAACCGTTCTACTATCGATGTAGTAGCATGGCGATGGTGGACCGCGGGCTCGCCGTGGAACCTACGGCCCCCTTGTTCCGTCTCATTAAGCAGATGGAGGAGGGAGGACAAGTGAGTCGATCTCGACGGTCACTCATCGTCGGATTGCTGTTGGGCCTACTGCTTATCACCGCGGCATGCGGCGGTAGCGATGCAGACGGCGGCGCGTCCGGTGCAGCCCAGGTGGGGTTGGATTCGGAGCAACCTCGGAGAGCGCCCGGCAGCAACGGGACCGGGGTCTCGTACGGAGGTGGCGATCAGTTTGCTCTCGAAAGCGGCAGTGGGCGGGGTCGTTCGCCGGCCACGAGACTGCCCTCGGTCGGACCCTCCGTTATCAAGACGGCGGACCTCGGCATCACGGTCGAGAAAGGCGAGGTCGACGGTGCGATCCAGGACGCGATCGCGATCGCAGGTCGCCACGGCGGTTTCGTTCTCGCCACGAGCCTTGACGACCGCGGGGGCCGCGAGGCCCGGGTGTCTCTGCGCGTTCCCGCGCGCCGGTTCGAGATGGCAGTCGCGGACCTCAGAGATCTGGGCGATATCACCCTCGCCGAGATCCGGGGCGAGGACGTGGGCCAGGAATTCGTCGACCTCGAGGCTCGCCTTAGAAACTGGCGGACCCAAGAAGCCGTGCTTCTTCGCTTGATGGACCGGGCGACCACGGTCGCGGAGACGATTCGCGTCCAGGGTGAGCTCAGCTCGGTTCAACTGGAGATAGAGCGCATCCGCGGCCAGCTCCGCTACCTGCAGGATCAGACGTCACTGTCGACCATCACGGCCAAGTTCAGTTCCGATCCGAAGCCGGCCGGCGCTCCGAGCACCCTGCGCCGCGCCTGGGACCGCGCGGTTGCCGCGGCCCTCGCCGTGGTCGCGGCGCTAATCGTCGCCGCCGGATTCCTGGCGCCGCTGGCGTTATTGGCGCTGATCGCCTGGTTGCTGGTCCGCCAAGTTCGCCTGCGTCTGGAGAGTTAGCGGCCCTTCCATTCGGGGGCGCGCTTCTCCAGGAACGCGCTGACGCCTTCGACCGTGTCCTCGGATTCGAGACACAGGGTCAGCATCCCGGCGAGGTATTCGAGAGCAGCCTCGAACGGCAGCCCGTCGGCCTTGTAGAAGGAGCGCTTGCCGAGAGACACGACGAGCGGGCTTTTGGACGCGATCTGCTCGGCGAGCTCATTCACCGCGGAGTCGAGTTCGTCGCGCGACACGACGCGATTGACAAAGCCGAGCTGCCGACCCTCCTCCGCGGATATGCGCCGTCCCGTCAGCATCATTTCGAAGGACGCCTTTCGAGGCACGCTTCGATGGATAAGAGCGGTGATCATGAAGGGCCACAACCCGACGTCGATCTCTGGAGTGCCGAACTCGGCATCGTCGACCGCGATAACTAAGTCGCAGGCCAGGACCAACCCAAAGCCACCGGCCAAGGCCAAGCCGTTGATCCGACCGATGACGGGAAGTCGCGAGGCCCGAATTTGCTTGAGGAGTTCCCCGAGTTCGGCCCGCTCGAAATGCTGGCCAACTTTCCCCGAGGCCGTCATGCCCCCCAAGTCCGCACCTGCGCAAAATGCCCGGTCGCCGGCGCCCGACAGCACGACGGCTCTCACGTCCTCGTCGGCCTCCGCCTGGGCGAGCGCCTCCCCGAGACCACGGACCACATCGAGGTCGATCGCGTTGCGACGGTTCGGCCGATTGATTGTCAGATGGGCAACGTGCCCGTCAACGGTGTAGGTGAGCTTGTCGCTCAACCCCGACCCGAGCGCAGCACGTCTAGCAGGGCCCGCGCGTCCTCGTCCTCGACGGGACGAGCTTCGGTAGCCGGCCGTACTGGTCCAAAGGTCTTGCGAAGGTTTTCCTCCGCCCGGGAGAGAGATTCCTCGCTGCTGCGCAGCTTTACCCTGAGGTCTGTCTCGCGCTCGGCGGCCTCTTCCAGCGCTGCCTCCAATTCTTTGACGCGCTCGCGCAGCTGAGCGGCCTCGTGTGCAAAGGCTTCTACCTGCGCGGTCCGGAGTCCGTCGTCACGCGAAAGCTCCAGGAGCCGCTCTACGACCGCCTGCCCGAGATCCTCGTAGCTAACTCGGGAATTGCGCTTTGCGGCTCGGCTGGGAAGCATGGCCTCGGCGTCGGCCAGTGTGATCGGCTCGGTCGATTGGATCGAGATAATCGTGTCGCGACCACGGCGACCTCGTTGAACGACCTCGATACGACCAAGTTCGGATAACAGCTTGATGGCCTCGGCGCTGCGGACCGAGTTCAAGCCCGCGTCCGCCGCTACCTGACGTAGCTTGCCTTCGAAAACGCCGTCGGACGCGGAATTCCGGAGACCGGATAGCAACTTGTTAGCCAACTCGTGAAGATTCGTCCGGGCCACAGCAAGCCCCGCCTTCCAGGAATCGTCTGAATCGAGCCAGGCGCCCGATCTGCTAGGGGCGTCTTCGGCTCCATCAAAACATAAAGTTCAGACGACCTCTAGCTTGCGTGCTAGTTCCCGGATATCTCCCTCCGGAAAGCGCCTGTGACCGCCAAGGGTCACAAGGTGGGGAAGCCTGCCCTCACGGGCCCAACGGGAGACGGTCTTGGGAGAGACGCGCAGGATTCGTGCTACCTCCGCAGTCTTTATATAAGTCCCGTTCGTCTCCACGGGCTCGGGCGTCGCCATTCCCATTTCAGCTCCTTAACTCGGCCTGCTTTGTCTGGCCCGCGGTAATAGTCCGCATCGACTCTATCGACCGGTTTGGGCCGCCACCTGAGCGGCGAAGGAGCTTTTTTTTGGTCTCTCAGTCCTGGTCTAGAAGGGTGAGAATCTTGGCTTTCAGACGCTCGGGGCAGGCGGGGCCGCTCTTTAGGCGAGCGATCAGGTGATTGACCTCGGTCTCAAGACCCAGGCGCTCGAAGCAGGAAGAGCAGTCGTCGAGATGCTGCTGGATCTCCTGCCGTTCGGCCTCCGAGAGACCCTCTTTGTCTAAGAAGAGATAGGCGCGCTCGAGGACGTCACGACAATCGCAGCTCATCTGCCGACTTGCCTCCCCCGTACCGGCTGCACGACGATCACCCCTCGTCCGGTGGACTGCCTCTGACGATTCCTCGCTCTCGCGCTAGTTCCCATAACCGCCTCTGAAGAGCTTTTCTTCCCCGGTGTAGCCGAGACATCACTGTCCCCATGGGGACATCCATGATCTCGGCCATCTCCGCGTAGGTGAAGTCCTGCAGGTCGGACAGGATCACCGCCAGGCGGAACTGCTCCGGAAGCTCGTCTAGGGCCCTGGCGATGTCGGCGTCCAACAGCGAATCAAGCACGAGGGTCTCCGGCGTCTCAGAAAAGCGAGGATCGTGGTCCTTCAACTGCCGGTAGAGATCGAAGTCCTCGACATCCTCTTGGGACAGCTTCTGCGGCTCGCGCTGGCGCTTCCGGTAGGTATTGATGTACGCGTTCGTCATTATTCGGAACAACCAGGCTTTCAGGTTTGTGCCCGGCTCGAATCGGTTGAACGACCGGTAAGCGCGCATCATCGTGTCCTGGACTAGATCCTCTGCATCGGCGGGGTTGCGCGTCATGCGCATGGCCGCGGCGTAGAGCGAGTCGAGCAGAGGAATGGCTTCGGACTGAAAGCGCTGCTTGTCCTCGAGCGTGAGGGATGTGGGGGACGGATCAGCCACTGGCTTTGCTCCCGGGCGCTCGTGCGAGCAGATCCGAGTCGAAAGTGAACATCAGGCTCTGCTTGCGCTCCTGTGTCTTGAGAGCGATCGCGATGAGTTCGTCGAGAAGGTCCCCAAAAGAAAGGCCGGTCTCCTCCCAGAGGTAAAAGGCAAAGGATCCGGGGACGGTGTTTATCTCCATGACCCATGTCTCGCCGGTTGCTTCATCGACGAAGGAATCCACACGGGCCACACCCGCCGCACCGACGGTGGCGAAGGCTTGCAGCGCGTTCTCCTGAACCTGCTTCGTCAACTGCTCCGAGATCGGAGCCGGTATGCGACGCTCCTGCGAGGCCATGCCCTGAGTCGTCTTCGTCTTGCTCCCGCGCAGGTATTTGTCCGAGAAAGAAAGGAACTCCTGCCAGCCAACCGGCTGCTCACACACCGACACCCGCGGCTCCGTCCCCGTTCCGCCCAGAACCGAGCAGTTGATCTCGAGACATCCCTCCATCGCCTTCTCGATGAGGATGCGAGTGTCGTAAAGGCGCGCTACCTCGAGAGCGTCCATAAGTTGGGACCTGTCGGAGGCCTTCGCGATGCCGACACTCGAACCGAGCCGACTCGGTTTCACGAACAGGGGGTAGTCGAGTTCTGTCTCGGCCTCCTGGGCAACGCCCTCGGGATCCGCTTGCAGGTGCTGCTCGTCCACGACGACGTCGGGCACTATCGGTAGACCCGCGGCTGCGAACGCGCTCTTCATCGCCACCTTGTCCATGCCCACCGCGGAGGCAACGACGCCAGACCCCGCGTAGGGGATGTCGGCGAGTTCCAGCAGGCCCTGAAGCGTGCCGTCCTCACCATACGTGCCGTGGACCGCGGGCATGACGGCGTCGAGCGGAACGATACGGGGGCCGCGCAGGCGCCCTCCGGCCACGGTCAGACCGCCGCTGCCGGCGAGGGGCGCGATATGTGCCTCATCCCCGACGTCCGCATAACGGGCGGTTCGGTAGACGTCGAGATCATTTAGGGCCGCTCCGCTGAGCCAGCGTCCCTCTCGCGTGATGTAGATGGGCACGACGTCGTGGCGCTCCGCGAGCTGTGCCATCACCTGGTGCGCCGTAATGATCGAGACGTCGTGCTCGACCGAACGACCGCCGAATATCACGCCGACTTTCATCCTCCTCATGAAAGTCAGTGTATCGGCGGCCCCCGTCAGAAACCCGCGCCGCTTGGCTAACCCCAGGGCCTCGAAACGGATTGGTACGAGCACAAGAGAGGGTCACGCTGAACTGGTTAGACAGCGAAAGAACTTAGTGGCGCGTGGTTGCCATCCTCAGCCTGACGGAGGCGGAGCCGGTGCGGGGACGTGGCGCACCCATTGATTTGTCCTCTCATCAAGCCAGAAGTCTTCTCCTAGATCGTTCTTCGTCCACCAATACCTGCCGTCGAATATCCATGGGATCGAAGCACGCTGACA
>JBHELF010000146.1:0-3793 GCA_046263155.1 Actinomycetota bacterium | reverse complement strand
GCCGGAATTTCTTGCATTTCCCTTAGGGTTTTGGGTACGCCACCGATAGTCTCCCTAGCGACACAAAAGCGGTCACGACGGCGACAGGAAAATCGTCCCCCGAGTGACATCGGACGACACGAAAGTGCAGGACATAAGTGCTTCGGACCAGGACCCGCCGTTCCGCAGTTCTCGGAGTCATCGGCGGCATTCTTCTTCTCCTCAGCTTCGCCGGAAGTGCAGCGGCCCGACAGGCCCTTGCGTGGGACGAGTACCGAGAGGGTCCTCGGACCGACGAAGAGCAGGACTGCGACGAGTTCATCCCGGCCGAGAGCTCCGTTCGAGGTGTCACCGACGACGGCCGCATGGTGTCGGTCTCGGTCCTGACGATTCTGGATGAGGTGGCCCTGGCGGAAGGCGAGGAGGCCATGGCGGTCGCGGCAGGGGCCTACCGAGAGTGGAACATCGATCTGCAGGTGAGCTTCCTCGAAGCGGCGTTCGCGCCCGAGGGATTTGAAGAGGGGCGCCCCGCCATCAGCGCACAGGGGCTGATCGATGCGTCTAAAGCCTTGGTGGGGGGGGTGCGGCCCGAGGGGGCTGATGTCGTTTACACGATCTCTTCCAAGCTTCTGACCGATGCTGCCGGTTTCGCCGATTGCATCGGAGGCGTGCGCTACCCCGACCGGGCATTCGCGGTGGGTGAGCTCGCCGACGAGCTGAACCTTGGCCTCAATTTCTACGTCGACGGAACCGGCAAGATCGCGGCGCATGAGATCGGTCATCTGCTGGGGGCCCACCACCACTACGCCAACTGCGCCGAGGGCGTGAGCACCGACATAGTCCGGGATCTCAACCCGGCGCCGTGCACCGTGATGTTCAACTACTCCGACTTCCAGTCGGCGCACTTCGGGACGCTCGAGGCCACCGTGATCCGAGGGCACGTCCTGGCCTTCGCCGGCCGCTAAACAACACTTTTCTTTCGAGCTTCTAGACCGATTACTTCCGGAGCCAAGCGTCGTTTTTCGACGCCTGCGACAGGAAGAACTCCCTTCTTGCCCCGGGCTCTTCCCTGGCGGGCCGGACGGTGGCTAGAATGACACCCTGGTAACTACACCGGGGGAATTTATTTTGGCGATTTCCGCCCTGAGTAGAACATACGTTCGATAATTGTCGCACCCCCTCTTTAGGTTGAGCCCGAGGGATCAACCCGAGCCTTTGGGGCTCACGACGAAGGAGGCAACGTGGCAGCTACCAGGAGCCGAGAGATGACGGGACGAGACGGCGGACGGGACATAGCGGGCCGGGACAAGGCGCTCGAGCTTGCCCTCGCCCACATCGAGAAGCAGCACGGCAAGGGCTCGATCATGCGGCTGGGCGACGAGTCGTCGCGCATGGCCGTCGAGGCCATACCGACTGGATCATTAGCCCTCGATCTTGCGTTGGGAATCGGAGGTCTGCCGCGAGGTCGGATCGTCGAGCTGTACGGTCCGGAAGGTTCGGGGAAGAGCTCCCTTAGCCTCCACGTGATCGCCGAAGCTCAAAAGGCCGGCGGACTCGCCGCATTTGTCGATGCTGAGCACGCGCTCGACGCGGCCTATGCAAAAGCTCTGGGTGTCGATATCGACGGTCTGCTGGTATCGCAGCCGGATACCGGCGAGCAAGCTCTCGAGATCGCCGACACCCTTGTGCGCTCGGGCGCGATGGACGTGATCGTCGTCGACTCGGTGGCTGCGCTGGTGCCCCGCGCGGAGCTCGAGGGTGAGATGGGCGATACCCACGTGGGGTTACAAGCGCGGCTCATGAGTCAGGCTCTGCGCAAGCTTGCGGGAAACGTAAGCCGCTCAAAGACGATCCTTATCTTCATCAATCAACTACGCGAAAAGATCGGCGTAATGTTCGGCTGCTTTTCCTACGGAACTCGGGTAACGCTCGCCGACGGGACCCAGGAACGTATCGGCAAGATCGTGAATCAGAAGATGCCGGTCGAGGTTTTGTCCTACAACTTTGAAAGTGGCGAGATTGAACCGCGAAAAGTAATCAGCTGGTTCAAGAACGGAAGAACCGACCATTTCCTTCAGTTCACCGCGTTACGGCCGGGTGGCAACGGGAAGGCGCAATTTGCGGCTACTCCGAACCACAGAGTTCGCACAGCGCATGGGTGGATCGAGGCCAAGGACCTCAAGCCTGGCGATCGAGTGATGTTGGCTACTGAGGAGCGGTTAAGCGATTTCCAATGGACTGTTCTGCGCGGTTCACTGATGGGTGACAGCGCCCTCTCGAAGACGCGTCGCTCGGATCTGATTGATGCCGGGATTCGCTTCAGGATGGGTCATGGGGCTAAGCAAGCCGCATATCTGCAGTGGAAAGCGTCATTGTATGCAAACATCCCCATGAGCCACAGCGTTAATGAGAAAGGTGATGTATTTGCCGATCTAACCCCCCTCCCGGAGCTTGCCGACTTGCGACGGAATGTCTATGTCGGAAAGAAAAAGGACTTCTCCTGGGACTACTTGAAGGCCCTTACGCCACTCTCGCTGGCGATCTGGTACATGGACGATGGGTGTTTGTCCATTCGCGACGAGGCTCAGAAGTCCGGCCGTATACAGATCTGCGTTCAGGCGATGACACCTGAAACGCGCGAGAGATTGAGCCAATATCTTCGCGATACGTGGGATGTCGATGTCCGGCTTACCTCCGTTCGAGGAAAGTCCATTCTCAACTTCTCTAAGCTCGCGTCCGAGGAGTTCCAGATGATCGTCGCCCCATATGTCCACCCGACGATGCAGTACAAGTTGTTGCCTCAGTTCCGGGGGCGATTCAAAGTTGAACCAGTCTTCACCGAATTGCGTTATGTGCTCTCCGCCTATCCAATCGTTGACGTCCATCGGAAACCGCTGACGCGCAGCATGGAGCGATTCGATATTGAGGTGGAGGGAAGCCACAACTACTTTGTCGACGGTGTGATGGTTCACAATTCGCCAGAGACAACTCCCGGAGGACGAGCTCTGAAGTTCTACTCATCGGTGCGGCTCGACGTGCGGCGGATTGACTCGCTGAAGGACGGATCCGAGGTCGTCGGCGCGCGGGTGCGCGTGAAAGTGGTGAAGAACAAGGTGGCGGCTCCGTTCCGCAAGGCCGAGTTCGACATCCAGTACGGAACCGGGATCTCGAAGGAAGGCAGCCTCCTCGATGTCGCGATCGAGCACGAGATCGTGCGGAAATCGGGGGCCTGGTTCCTCTACGGCGACGATCAGCTCGGCCAGGGACGGGAGAACGCCAAGACCTTCCTCACTGAGCACCCGGACATCGCGACCGAGATCGAGCTCAAAATCAAAGACAAACTCGGCCTCGTGGCGGGTTCCGAAAACGGCGACTCGACGGAGGTGGTCGATGTGGCCGATACGCCGGAGGTCGAGGTAGAGCCCTAGAACGCAGGAATGGAAGGAGGCCCTCGTGGCTACGCGGCCCAGGAACGCGAAGCAGCTCACCCTCGCGGCCAAGACGCCTCCTTCGCGTGGCTCCCAGGGCGATGCGCATCAGCGAGCCATGACACGGGCGGGGCGCTGGCTGGCCCTGCGACCTCGCACCGTCGCCGAGATGCGCGCTCGCTTGGGAGACGGAGGATTCGATCCAAAAACCGTCGAGGGAGCGATCACCCGTCTACTCGAGCTGAGGGTCCTCGATGACCTGGCCTTTGCCCAGCAGCTGGTGGAAGAGCGAAGCCGCAAGGGCGTGGGACCCAAGACTCTCAGGGCCGAGCTCGAAGCCAAGGGAATCGACGCCCACACGGCCGAGGCCGCTCTGGAGGGCATCC
>JBHELF010000145.1:0-1743 GCA_046263155.1 Actinomycetota bacterium | reverse complement strand
GAAGGGGTCACTGATTCTGTGGATGCGGTGGTCCGCGGTGCACGGGAGCGGCTCATCCCGATCCTCATGACCGCACTGGCTGCGGGGCTGGCGCTGATCCCGCTGTCTCTAAGCGGGGGTGAGCCGGGGAGCGAGATCCAGACGCCGATGGCCATTGTCATCCTCTTCGGTCTGCTCTCCTCCACAGCACTCAACATGAGCGTGGTGCCGGTGTTCTATCTGCGTTTCGGATCCGTGCTCCAAAGAGCAGAGCCCGTCGCTTCACCAGGCTTGCACGAGCTTGCACGAGCATCTCCACCGGGGACTGCGGCGCGATGACTTACTACGCCCTTAAGATCCTTCTGTCGGCTACGATCATCGTTGCGGTCCCAGACAATTCTTATTGCGGGCCGCTACACCTACATTGACTCTTCAGCAAAGAAACAGGCACTGCGGTTATTACCCCCTACCAAAAACATGGTCTGTCCCCTAAAACTCTGCTACTAAAAACTCTGACTCTACCGGATTATGTTGATGGAGGAAGGCCGTTCAAAATCAATTAGGATAATTCCATCGAAGACTTCACACTGTGCTGAATGCAAATCTGACACGGAGGAAGCCGATGGAACCCTCTCACCCCCTGAGCAAGACGATCTGTATGCCGTTTGAAAGCGAAGCCCACTACGCGAGCTGCCTCCGAGATACGGAGACTTTTCGCCGCTCTATCGAGCAGGTTTTGGCCGACGCTCCGGAACTGTTCCCACCCGAGATGGGAGAGGGCTTCTGCTTTTATGGCTCCTACCGGTCGCGAAAGCAGCCGATCGCGCTTCGTCGCATCCGGCTTGCGGCCACCGGCGACGTCTTCCAGATCCGCCCGTCGTTTCTGATGCCGTATCTCATTGGTAAGACCGAGGAGGTCGAGAAGGCCCTGTATTTACGGCAGTTTGACGTGCCGTTTGACGCCTTGGCCTACGTCTTGGGGCGTGACCCGATGTACTGGTACCGAGCTTGGTGCACCTTGGGCCGCCCCTCGATCGTCGGCACCACGGTCAAGGATCCCTCCAAGCTCCCCAAGCACTGGGTCGCCGACGAGAAGCACACCTGGCTCGAGGGCGAGAAGGTCTATGTCGCCACGACGGCCGCAGGCGGAAGCATGCTCGGCGCCGAGTTGACCGAGAGCGCGTCGGCCGACGCGCTCGAGAAGGCCTACGGTGTGTTCGCCGCTGAGACTCGGCTCCTGGATGAGGACTACGCGCCCGAGACGGTCTGCACCGATGGATGGGAGGCGACGCAGTCGGCCTGGGAGAAGATCTTTCCGGCCATTACTGTGATCCTGTGCTTTCTGCACTCGGTGCTCATGCTTTGGGATCGCTGCACGAAGAACCGGCCGTTGCGGGCCGAAGTGACCGACAGGGCCTGGCGCGTCTACCACGCGGCGACGCGCGCACAGTTCGGCCAGCGCATCCGGCGCTTTCGAGAGTGGGCGAGTGCCCAACTCAGTGAGGGGCCAGTGCGCGAGGCGGTGCTGAAGCTGTGCAGGCGGGCGCAGCGCTTCGTGCCGGCCTTCAGGTTCCCAGAGGCACATCGGACGTCGAATGCCGTGGACCGGCTGATGAACCACCAGGATCGACACCTGTATGCGATGCGGTACCTGCACGGCACGCACGAGAGCGCGAGGCTAGCCCTGCGAGCCATGGCGCTGTTGTGGAACTTCCACCCGTACGGCGCGCGCACGCGCCACGGTGCACCGCAGCACCTCTCGCC
>JBHELF010000144.1:0-20818 GCA_046263155.1 Actinomycetota bacterium | reverse complement strand
TTCACCCCTGATGGAGGGCAACACGCCGGTCCTCGGTATCGACGTGTGGGAGCACGCCTATTACCTCAAGTATCAGAACAAGAGGCCGGACTACATCGAGGCCTGGTGGAACGTCGTCAACTGGGACGAGGTCGCGACGCGTCTCAGCCAGTCAACCCCCTAAGCCGAAGGAATTGTGACGGCTGACGTGCGCTAAGCGAACACCAGCCGTCACATCAGATGTGCTACGTCAGGGCAAGTTCGAGAACGTCGCGGTGACGGTGCCCGTCGTTGCGTGGCCATCGGGACAACTGGAGCTCGGCAACGCCCAAATAAAGACATTGATTTCAAACGTGTTATCTATTGGCATGAAGCTCGCGGTCTCGCCGCACAGGGTGAATTGGGTATCCGAGAGACCATCCCCATCGACATCCCAACCTACGGACGCGGAAACCGGGCCCCCCGCAGCATCTTCGATGACAACCTTCATGTAGTGCTCTTCCGCGGTCGCGGTGAATGTGCCGCAACTATTAGTTGCAGCAAGGCACGCCCCACCGGCGTCGGCGCTGCCGATCGCGGGAGCCTGATACTCGGACGACACTTCCCGCTCGGTGCGCTGTGGCTTCTTCTTTTTCTTCTTCTGGGCGTCGGCCGGCGCGGCCAATGAGGCCAGCAGAAGGCCGGCTAACGCAACGAGCACGACGAGCTTCTTCAATGGAACTCCCTTCTAGGGCAGATTCGAGAGAACGATGGTCATCGTGCCTGTGCCCGTGGGACCCGGGCAGCTAGGGGGGCCGACTTCGTAAAGCGAGACCCTCAGGTCGAGGCCCGGTGTTACAGGAATCGCTTGAGGCGTCTCGCCGCAGAACTCAGCGAAAATCTCAACGGCAGGAGTTGATTCATCTGTGTCCTGGGCGAGAATTCCATAGGGTTGGCGGCCTGATGCGTCCTCCACACTGACCTTGACGTAGAGCTCTCCCTCGGCCAGCGGAACGTTCACGCAGGCCGTCTGATCAGTCAGGCTCGCCAGGCACGCCCCTGCGGAGACCCCCGCGCCCGTCGCGATGCCCGGAGAACCAATTGCATATTCATGCTCGACGGTTCGCTCGATCCTCGTTGGCCCCTTCTTCTTCTTTTTCTTCTGGGCGTCCGCCGGGCCACCGATCACTCCCATCATCAAGCCGGCCACCAGACCAGCCACAATCAGCTTCTTCATTCCTCTTCCTCCCGATGGATAAGGTCGAGCCTAGAAGGGCCGCCTCGACAGGGTGACTTTGATGGTTCCGCGAGTCATGACCGATGGTGTTGCTAAGTCGTTACAAACACCGTTGTACATGTAGATCCCTGCAATTGGCTGCTTCGGATCGGCTATCGGTATCGGTCCAGGATGGCTACCGCAGAAAGGTCCGTACAGGTCGTCGTTCATTCCGTTGCCGTCCAGGTCGCCTTGTCCGATCCATCCGAATACCTTTTGGCCCGTCGTCTCGGTTACTTCGATCCGGATGAACTTCTCTCCAGGCAGGAGCGGAATCTGCGACCCGGGTACGGGGAACCCACCCACTGGCGCGACTCCACGGCCGGGCACGTTATAGGCGATCTCCACGACTCGAGGCTTCTTTTTCTTCTGGGCATGGACGGGCGCGCCGAGACTCCCAACCATCAGGCCTGCGATCAATCCGACGGCGATCAATCGCTTCATGACGCGCCCTCCTACAGCCGCTGACCTAGAAAGGCTTGGCCGACAGTGAGATCTTGATGGTGCCGGTCGTCATCACCGACATGGATCCGTCCTCGCACGCTCCGCTGAACGCGTAGATCCCAATGATCGGAGCTCCCGGATCCGCGAGCGGAACGGGGAGCGGGTGTGCGCCGCAGAAATTGGCGTAGCCGTCGTCGTTGACATTGTTGCCGTTGAGGTCACCCTGGGAGATGAACCCCCACACCTTCTGACCCGACGCGTCGGTCACCTCTATCTTGATGTACCTCTCCGTGGGAAGGGTCTGGATCTCGGAACCCATCGGAAAGTCCGCCGGGTAGCCCCCGACTGGAGCCACACCGATCCCGGGGTGCGTGTAAGCGATCTCGATCACGCGCGGCTTGGCCTTCTTCTTCGCCTGTGCAGGCACCGCGGCGGAGCTCAAGATGAGCCCAGAAAGAACCGTCAAAAGAATCAGCTTGCGCACTGAAGTCACCTCGTGGTCTCGGATTGTGCATGGAAGTTCGGCGCTGGCCAGGTCAATCCTGCGCGCCGGCCCCCTCATCCGAGAGCACCTCGATCCCCGCCTGCTCCAGCAGAGCGACCGTCACCCCGTTGCCTGCTCTTCGGCCCCCCTCGAAGGCGCCGTCGTAGATCTCGCCCTTGCCACAGGAGGGGCTGCGCGCTTTCAGGATCGCCACCCGCGCTCCCGCGCGGCGGGCCGCCTCGAGCGCCCGCTCGGCGCCCCTGACGTACTCGGCGGTCACATCGCGGCCCTCGACCGTCATCACCCGGGCTCTTCCCGCGAGCACATCCTCGCCTGAGCCGCCGACTATCTCGGCCCGCGGGCGGGGCGTACCCAGGCCCCCGTCCTCCTCGGGACACACCAAAACCGCCCGACCGTCGGCGACAAGACGTCCGATCCTGCCATCGGGGTTGGAGGACCCGTCGTAGCGGCACTTGCAGCCGGCCAGGCAGGCGGAGACCAACACGGGGCCCGACAAAGGAATAAAGGTGGGGGTTTGGGGCAATAGAGATCGGTTTGTGGCCGGGCTCGATTCGCTCACGAATCGATCCTAGGCGCGCCGACAGAGCCGACCGGGGGAGGAGGAATAACCGACCGGGCCCCACTGTTTTTGTGTGTAAGGGACAAGCAATTGCCCCTTCCGCCGAGGAAGGGATTCCCTTACGATGTGGAGAATCGGTCCCAACGAACTAAAGGCAGGCTCGGAGCCTTCGGGTCTTGAGGAGTCGGACAGAGCGACCCGCCGCCTTTGCGGCATCTGAATGAGAGGTCCTCGCCGGCCGACCCTCGGAATGGGGCGGAGCGGTCGCGATACGCGAACGCTTTTCCGAGAGCTTCGTAAACACGATCTCGAAAAAGGGTTGATTACATGAGTCAGGCATCGCGCCCCTTCGACGGCCGGGAAGAGGCCGCACATGAAGATCTCGTTCGCCAGTATTTGCGCGAGATCGGTCAGTACCCCCTGCTTACCGATATTCAGGAAGTAGAGCTCGCGCGCGCCATCGAGGAAGGCGAACGCGCCTACGAGCGGCGTCACAAGTCCTCGCGGAAGATGTCGGACAAGCAGCGCGTCGAGCTGGATCAGAAGATCCGCCAAGGCCGCGCCGCTAAGCGCCGCTTCATCCAGTCGAACCTGCGCCTCGTGGTCTCGATCGCCAAGAAGTACTCCGCCGCGGGCCTTCCACTGCTCGACCTGATTCAGGAGGGCAACCTCGGCCTGATGCGCGCCGTCGAGAAATTCGACTATCAGCGCGGATTCAAGTTCTCGACCTACGCCACATGGTGGATCCGGCAGGCCATCACGCGGGCCATTGCGGACAAGGCCCGCACGATCCGCATTCCGGTTCACATGGTGGAGACCCTCTACCGAGTAAGGAAGGTCCAGTCCGAGCTTCTCGAGAAACTGGGCCGGGAGCCGACGATCGACGAGATCGCGCTCCAGGCCGATCTCACGCCCGACAAGGTGCGGGAGGCTTTCCGCGTGCTGCCCGAGCCGGTGTCGTTGCATGAGCCGGTCGGCGATGAGGACGCGGAGCTCGGCGACTTCATCGAGGACGAGGATGTTGAGGGCCCCTTCCAGGCAGCAGCGGTAGCGCTGCGCCAGGAGGATCTGTGGGACATGCTCGGCTCTCTTTCGGAGCGCGAGCGCAAGGTCCTCGCGCTTCGGTTCGGCCTGATCACCGGCGAGCCGCGCACTCTCGAAGAGGTGGGCAAGGAATTCAACCTCACGCGCGAGCGCATCCGCCAGATCGAGGCCAAGGCACTTTCGAAGCTCCGCCACCCGAGCACTCCCGGCAAGCTCCGGGACATGGTGACGATCTAACGCAGCAACCTGCGAGACTGCATCAATGATCACCACCGTGGTGCTTGCGGTGTGCGACATCCATCGCATCCCGGAGACGGCGCAGACCATCGCCGACATCGATGAGGTAACCGAGGTCTATTCCGTTGCGGGCGACTACGACCTCGTGATCATGGTTCGGGTGAAGGAGCACGACGATCTGGCCCGCGTGGTCAGCGAGGAGATCGCCCGGGTTCCCGGCGTGCAGCGGACCCAGACCCTCGTTGCTTTCAAGGTTTATTCACGCCACGACATGGATGCCCTCTTCTCGCTGGGGTTCGAAGAAGCGGACTGAGTGTGGACGCGCTCGTAGCGCACTACCACGAGATCGGTCTCAAGGGACGCAACCGCGGTTTCTTCGAAGAAGCGCTCGCGCGCAACGTACTGCGTGCCCTGCGCGGCACCGGCTACAGGAAACTGCGCCGGGGGTTCGGACGCGTAACCGTGGACTTCTATCCCGATGCGCGACTGGATGAAGCGGCCGATCGTGTCGCGAGGGTATTCGGCTTGGCCTACATCGGGCTGGGGATCAGGGTGCCGCTTGATCTGCAAGCCATCGGTGACGTCGCGCTCGAACTTGCCCAGAGCGAACCCGTCGAATCTTTCAGCGTGCGCGCCCGTCGTAGCCACTCGAGCTTCGGCCACCGCTCGCAGGAGATCAATGAAGTTGTGGGACAGAGGATCAAGGATGCAAGCGGTGCCCGAGTCGACCTGAAGCATCCGCAAGTCACCTTCTGGATCGAACTATTCGGACCAAGCTGCATCGTCTATCGCAAACGTTTGCCCGGGCCGGGCGGGCTTCCCGTCGGAAGCTCCGGGCGCATGCTGGCTCTGCTGTCCGGCGGGATCGACTCCCCCGTAGCGGCGTGGCGTATGGCGCGAAGGGGCGCCGACGTTGAGCTCGTCCACTTCCACGGTCAGCCGTTCACGGACCCTTCGTCGGTTCGCCAGGCGGCCGAGCTGACCGAGGTCCTGACCCATTACCAGCTGAGCTCGACCTTGCATCTGATTCCACTTGCCGACGCACAGCGAGAGATCGTCACACATGCTCCGTCGAATCTGCGCGTCGTTCTGTACCGACGAACGATGATGCGAATCGCGGCCGCGCTTGCGCAACAGCGCGAGGCCCAGGCTCTGATCACCGGCGACTCGCTGGGGCAGGTCGCCTCCCAGACCATCGAGAACTTGGGGACGGTGGACGCGGCGATCCCGGGCATCAACGTTCTGCGCCCGCTGGTCGGAATGGATAAGCAAGAGATCATCGATCTGGCGACGGCAATTGGGACCTACGAGATCTCCACACGTCGGTACCAGGACTGCTGCGTGCTCTTCGAGCCCCGGTCTCCGGCAACCCGGGCCCGGCCCGGTCACGCGGAAGCCGCGGAGAAAGATGTCGACATCGACGCGTTGGTGGGCAAGGCGCTTGCCGCGGTCGAGACGAGGACCTTCGAGCTACCCGATCCCGCGTGAGGAAGCTCCGCCCTACAGCTTGTTCTTCAGGGAACTTCCGGCGTTTTTCAGAGCCTTCAGCGCTCCCTTTATGCGCTGGCTCCGGCGCGGTGCCGCCAGAGCGGCCACCGCTCCGCGCAAGGTTTCCTGTGAGGCGCGGTCGTACGGGTACCAGAGTGCGCCCTTCATGCTGGGAAACAGCGCCCGGCCCACGTTCACCGGCACCGTGAACTCCCGCAATCCGACTACTCCGTTAAGCCGGCCATAGCCGGACTCGCCCACTCCGCCCCAGGACGCCCAGGGGAGATTCGCAAGCGAGATGTGATCGTTGATGGAGACGCTCCCGGCTTTGATCTTGGAAGCCAGACGCTGTCCCCTCGCCTTGTCCGCGGTCCACACCGACGACGTCAGATTGAAGCCTTCCTCGTTGGCGCGCTGAACCGCTTCCTCTTCATCTCGCACCCGGATGATCGGCAGCACCGGGCCGAAGGTCTCTTCCTGCAGCACCGACATCTCGGTGGTGACGCCGCCCAACACCGTCGGCGGGTACCACTGCCCGCCTTTGCGCCCGCGCTTCGCGGCCCTCGGTCCACCCGCGAGCACCTTGGCCCCCTTGGCCACTGCGTCGTCGACATGTCGCCTCACGATGTCGAGCTGGGGCGCGAATGTGATCGCTCCGATCTCGTTGTCCTCTGCTCCGAAGCGCACCTTTCCAAGCTTGTGCAGGAGCCTCTCCTCGAAGCGATCGGCAACCGACTCGACAACGTATGCCCGCTCGATCGAGCAGCACGTCTGGCCGGCGTTCTGGAATGCCCCCCAGAGAATGCCCGACGAAGCCATGTCCAGATCTGCGTCGGAGCACACGATCGCGGGATCCGTGCCCCCGAGCTCCATCACGACGGGAGTGAGATGTTTCGAAGCGGCCTCCGCTATCCGCCGGCCCGTCCGCGGCGACCCGATGAAACAAAGCTTGTCGCAGGGGGCATCGACCAGAGCGGCCCCGACCTCGGCTCCACCCTGAACCACGGTCGCCACTCCGGCGGGTAGGGGCTCGAACACCTCGCGGATCCTCTCGCCCACCCCCGGAGTCACCTCCGAGGGTTTCAGCACGACAGCGTTGCCGGCGAAGAGCGCCGGAATCACCCCTTGGAGCCCGAGCCAGAAGGGGTAGTTCCAGGGCGAGATGCAGCCAACGACGCCGAAGGGTCGCCACTCGATATGCGACGAAGCCCGGGCCAGTATCGGGCCGCTGAGGCGGCCCACTTTTTGCGGCCGCAACGCCCGAGGAGCGATCCTCTCGTAGTAGCGGAGCGTGAGCACGGTGGGAAGGATGTCGTTCGAAAGCGCCTCCGCTTGAGGCTTTCCGTTCTCATCGGCGACCGTCTGCACGATGTCGTCGAGGAGCTCATAGATACGGTGCCGCACCTCGCGCATCATCCGTGCTCGGGCCTTCGCGGGCAGCGACGCCCACTCGGGGGCGGCCTTTCGAGCGTGGGTAACGGCATCGCGGACCTCGCCCGGTGTGTTCGGGACTATCTCTCCCTGAATCTGCCCGGTTGCCGGATTGAACGATTTGAGCGTTTCGGGCCGAGCCCGCCTCGTGCGCGACCTGGTCGCCTGAGCCATGGGCTAACTCCTTGTGAGGGCACCGCCGGTGAACGGGGGCATCAAGATTACCTCCGCCCCCTCGTGGACCTCCGAGTCGAGGCTCGCTCTTCCTCCGTCTACAAGCACTGCAAAGACGAGGCGTTCCGGCGCGCCCAGGGCCATCACCACGTCTCGGACGCGGCCCCCATTGCGGATCTGAACCACGGCCCGATGGCCGCCGGAATCGGCCGGCAGGTATTCCCGCATGGGTCCGAAGCACACGACCGTCACATTCATCCCAGCCGGGAGCCTTTCACGCGGTTCGGTGCCCGGTTTGTCTCAAGTTTCGCGGCTGAAAAGACGATAAATCGCGAGTCACCAATAAGACCTTTTTGAAGCATCGCGCGGGAAGGGGCTTCATGACCTCCGAGACACTGTCGACTCACATTGAGTCAATGCAGTACCTCCTCGACGCCTTCGTTGGCATCGGGGCGGACCACAACGAAAAGCAGATCCTCCAGAGAACCCTTGATGTCGCCTGCAAAGTAACGGGGGCCACCAAGGGCGGCGCGATTGTCTGGGAGGGCGACGAGGTAAGCACGGCAGCCGAGATCGGGCTCGCCCAATCCCAGGTGGAGGCCTTGCTTCGACCTGCCGCCGGCGGCCGTTTCCCCAAGGGCATCAACCTCCAGGCCGCATCACACCCTGAGCTCGGGAGCTTCATCACCGCCACCGTTGACTGCGAAGGAGAGATCTCGGGTGCCCTGTGCCTCGCCAAGGCAGACGGTGGAGCTTTTACCCCTGAGGACGAGCTCCTCATCCGTGCCGTTGCGCGCCAAGCCGCGCAGGCATTTACGACCGTCAACCTGTTGCACCAAAAAGAGCGTGAGGGTGCACGGCGTAGCGAGGCGCGTTTCAGCTCGCTCGTTAAGCACTCGTCGGATGTGACGACACTGATCGATGTAAACGGAAAAATCGTCTACCAGAGCCCGTCGGTCACCCGCATCCTTGGCTTCAGCCTGGAAGAGCTCATCGGTTCGGATTCCATGAACCTCGTGCACCCCGACGACCAGGCTCACGTGGCCGCAGTCATGGTCAAAGCCATGAAGGAGTCGAGCTCGGCAACTTTTGAAGCCCGCATCCGCACCAAAGACGGGCGTTGGCTTTACTCCGAAACGATTTTGAACAGTCTGCTCAAGGAGCCCGAAGTCCAGGGAGTTGTCCTCAACACCCGAGACATCAGCGACCGGAAACATCTCGAAGAGGAACTCTCACACCAGGCGTTCCACGACTCCTTGACCGACCTCGCGAACCGTGCGCTGTTCAAAGACCGTGTCGCGCAGGCGATCACGCGGGCGAAGAGATCCGCCTCCCCGGTTGCCGTCCTGTTCCTCGACCTGGACAACTTCAAGCGGATCAACGACAGCCAGGGCCACGAGGCCGGCGACGCGCTCTTGGTCTCGGTCGCTCTGCGCCTTCGTCAGAGCCTCAGGGACATGGACACGGCGGCGCGCCTTGGAGGGGACGAGTTCGCGGTGCTGCTGGAAGGAATTCGAAACGAAGAGGATGCCGAGATCGTCACGCGCCGAATCGTCGATTCGATGAAGACCCCCATCCAGGTTCGGGGCAAGGAGATCATCGTCCAGTGCAGCGCCGGGATCGCAGTCACCGCCGGCGATGTCTCGGCCGAGGATCTTCTGCGAAACGCCGATGTCGCCATGTATTCGGCCAAAGCCGAGGGCAAGAACCGCTACGCAATGTTTGATCCCTCGATGCACGCCTCGGTCGTGGCGAAGATCGATCTCGAGGCCGAGCTACGCAAGGCAATCCAGGACCGTCAGTTCGTCGTTCACTACCAGCCGACCGTGGAGCTTCAGTCCGGCACGATCTCGGGCATGGAGGCCTTGGTCCGATGGCAGCATCCCGAGCGGGGACTAGTTCCCCCGCTGGACTTCATCCCCCTGGCCGAGGAGACCGGGCTCATCGTCACGATCGGCCGCCGCGTGCTACGCGAGGCGTGCCGTCAGACGAAGGAATGGCACGACCGGTTCCCGCAGGAGAAGCCGCTCAGCATCAGCGTCAACCTTTCGGCCCGCCAGCTGCAGGATCCCGGCCTGGTTCAGGACGTCGTCTCGGTACTGCACGAGACCGGGCTCGACCCGCAGTACCTGGTCCTCGAGATCACCGAGAGCGTCCTAATGGCGCACACCAACGAGACCATGACGACGCTTCACGATCTGCGGAAGCTCGGCGTTCGCCTGGCGATCGACGACTTCGGCACCGGCTACTCGTCGCTCGCCTACCTGCAGCGCCTGCCGGTCAACATCCTCAAGATCGACCGCTCCTTTGTGGCCGGTCTGGAGGGTGGCTCGACGGAGTGGGCGATGACCCGGGCGATCATCGAGCTCGGTCAGAGCCTGAATCTCCAGACGGTCGCCGAAGGCATCGAGGAGCCCGAGCAAGTGCTCCACTTGCAATCACTGCAGTGCGATCACTACCAAGGCTTCTACTTCGCCAAGCCGCTCCAGCCGGGCCAGATCGAGGAGCTTCTCGAGGAGAAGACGAGGGAAGCGGGAAAGATCCCCGCTTAACTACCGTTCGACCGGTACTCCTACGAGGCTGCCGTACTCGGTCCACGAGCCGTCGTAGTTCCTGACGCCCTCAAAACCGAGTAGCTCCTTCAGCACGAACCAGGAGTGCGACGAACGCTCGCCGATGCGGCAATAGGTCACCACGTCCTTGTCTTTGGTGATGCCCTCTTCGGCATAGAGCTGCTCGAGCTCGTCCGCAATCTTGAACGTTCCGTCTTCGTTCACGGCTTTGGACCAGGTGATGTTCGAGGCCCCCGGAATATGCCCCGGCACCTGCGCTTGCTCCTGTGGCAGGTGCGGCGGCGCGAGTAGCTCGCCGCGGAACTCCTCTGGAGAGCGCACGTCAACCCAGGCTCCCTCGGACTTCGCCCGCTCGATGACCTCATCGCGAAAGATCCGCAGTTCGGGCTGCTCTTTCTCGATCGTGTACTGGGCGGCCGCGCGCTGGGGAACCTCTTGGGTGAGCAGCCGGCTCTCGAGCTCCCACTTCTTTCGGCCCCCATTGAGGAGCTTCACGTTTTCGATTCCCCGGTACTTGAACAGCCAATAGGCGTAGGCCGCGAACCAATTGTTGTTACCGCCGTAGAGCACGATCGTTTGGTTGTTGCCGATCCCCCTACTTCCCAAGAGCCTTGCCAGTTGGTCCGCGGTCACGAAGTCCCGGCGGCGCTCGTCCTGCAGATCGGTGCGCCAATTAAGCGAGACCGCGTTCTGGATGTGGCCCTTGTCGTAGGCAGTTGCGTCCTCGTCGACCTCCACGATGGCGATCGAGGGATCGCCGGCGCTGTGCTCGAGCCAGTCGGTCTCGACCAGCACCTCGGGATTGAAGTAATCAGCCACTCGCTCCTCCCTTTCTCTTTGCTTCCTCAAGTAACTCTTTGATCCGGCCGAGCTGACGCGCGGCGTCGGCCAGTTGTCGCTCGAGAACTCGTACCTCCAGCTCGATGCCCTCGCCCATGCCGTGGGCAGGGCCGGAAACCTCGACCCCCATCTCCGCCAGTGCTCCGGCCTCGCCCTCCCACGTGAAGTACACCTTCGCGGGCCGGCCCTTCTCGCGACGCCGGGTCTCCGTCGCCAGGAACCCCGCCTCGACCATGAGGTCCAGGTGCGAGCGGGCGACGTTGGGATGGATCCCGAAGGCGTCGGCGATCTCCTTGACCGTTTTCGGCCCCGACGACAGAAGCAACGCAAGAAGCTCCCGGCGCGTCGGGAGGGCCAGAACCTTTGCGGTGCGAGTCGTGGCGTCCTCGGGGGGCGTCATGGGTGCTTACTAACAGACATAGTGACTTTTATCAAGTGCGAACAGTACTTTTCCTCTTAACTCCGCGCTGGAGACGCCGCCTCTCTCACAGGAGTTGCCCGAGCGGTGCCGAACAGCGAAGCATGACTAAAAACCGCTCTCTTCTGCTGCTGTCGGTAGTTACTTTGCTCGCCACTGTATTTCCGTTCGCGCCCGGTCACGCGGCGCCCGTTCCGAAGGGGGCCGTCTGGACCGAGGTCTTCTTCCCCTCCGAGGACGGGACGATGTTGCACGCGGATGTGTTGCGGCCCGCGCATCTGTCTGAGAAGGCCAAGACGCCGGTCATTCTCTCTATAGGCCCCTATTTCGGATCGGGTGGAGATCTGCTCTCCTACGATCCGGACGCCGAGGGGCCAATCGATCGCTTCAGCGATCTATGGGTGGAAGGCGACATCTTCAAGCGCGGCTACACCTGGGTGCAGGTTGACTCGCGCGGCTATGGGTCGAGCGGCGGCTGCACCGACTACGGCGGTCCGGGGGAGCAGATGGACGTCAAGGCCGCAGTCGAGTGGGCAGCGTCACAGCCCTGGTCGACGGGCAAGGTCGGCATGTGGGGCAAAAGCTACGACGCCTGGACCCAAGTGATGGCGCTGGCGCAGAAGCCGAAAGGGCTCGCCGCCGCGGTCATCCAGTCGCCCGTTCTCGAGACCTATCGGATCCAATTCATGAACGGCGTCCACTACGCGGCCGGTTGGTACGCCACCCCCGCGTTGTACTCAGTGGATTACGACCTAGCTCCGCCCAGCCTGCAGGATTCGACGCCCGAGGAATTTCTCTATCCACTCGCGGGCACAGCGACGAACCCTCACTGTTACGTGGAGAACCTCGTGATGACGAAAGTGCCCGTACACGACATTCCCTATTGGGAAGAGCGCGACATCATCGCGGAAGCCTCTAAGGCGAAGACTCCGACGCTATGGTCCTTCGGCTTTCTGGACGCCAACACGAAGCCCAACAACTTCCCCGATGTTTACAGCAAGCTCAGGGGTCCCAAGAAGGCCTGGTTCGGCCAGTACGACCACGTCCGCGGGAACGAAGTGCAGTTCGTCGGCAAAGACGGGTTCATGGATCAAGCGATGCGCTGGTTCGATCACTACCTGAAAGGCCTGCCGCTGGCAAAGGCACCGATCCATAAAGATCCCAATGTCACCGTGCAACAGGGCAACGACGGCAAGTGGAGGCTCGAGGAGCAGTGGCCTCCTGCGGACGCCAAGTACTACTCCCTGCCGTTGGGAGAAGGGGCTTTCCAGGATCATCCCATGCAAAACACCGCGTCTAGCCCGAGAACCGGCGTATGGACTTTCACCCAGCCGATGCCCTACGACGTGCACTATGCGGGCTCACCGAAACTCAAAGTCCAGATCGAGACGTCTTCTCCACGGGTAAACCTAGTGGCGCTGGTCTACAGCGTGAGTCCTAGCGGCGACGCCCGATTGATGACCCGCGGCGCGTTTGCGAGCGGCTCAGGCGAGATCGAGTTTCAGCTCTATCCACAGGACTACCGCGTCCCCAAGGGCAACCGGATAGGCGTCTTCATCAGCGGATCCGACAGCATTTGGTTCCTGCCCAACGTCTTTAGTTTGGCGAGCGTGCAAGTGACGTCGGGCTCGCTCTCGCTGCCATTCTTGTCCTGGGACCGGGACGAGTTCGTAACGGGAAAACCGGCTGCTGCGATGCTGGTCTGGCCCGTGACGACCGTGGACACGGGGATGATGAAGGAGCGCGAGAAGAAGGCCAAACTTCCGCCTCCGATGCGCGAGCGCTAGACCGATCTCTTTGATCCGGCCGAAAAGCAGCCTCGCGCTGCTTCTGGTACTGATCCTTGTCGTCCTCATCAGCGCGACGGCCCCCGCTCAAGCAGCCCCGATACCGAAGGGCGCCGTCTGGCACGAGGAGTATTTCGAATCCGAGGACGGAACGATCCTCCATGCCGACGTCTTCCGTCCCGAGCACCTCTCGGAAAAAGCCAAGACGCCGGTGATCCTCTCGATCGGTCCCTACTACGGCACCTCGGGTACCGACTCCAGTCCCATCATGCGCTTCCCCGAGGTTTTCACGGAGGGCAAGATCATGCAGCGGGGCTATACCTGGGTCCAGGTCGATCTGCGGGGTTTCGGCAGCAGCGGCGGCTGCGGTGACCTTGGGGGGCCCGGTGAACAGATGGATACGAAAGCTGCCGTGGAGTGGGCAGCCTCCCAGCCGTGGTCGACCGGCAAAGTCGGGATGTGGGGCAAGAGTTACGACGCCTGGACTCAGGTGATGGCCCTCGCCTTGAAACCAAAGGGTCTTGCCGCGACGGTAATTCACTCTCCCCTGCTCGAGACCTATCGCGGGTTCTACATGAATGGAGTGCATTACAGCGTGGGCTGGTACCTGACTCCGACAGTCTACGCAGCCGACGACTTGCTTCCTCCTGCCCTGGGCTCCAGCCCAAACGAATTTGTCAACGCGCTCGGCGGGACGGCCACCAATCCCGATTGCTACGCGGAAAATCATGCTCTGACGCTCTATCCGGAGCACGACTTCACCTACTGGAATGAGCGCGACATCGTGGAGCAAGCCCAGAGAAGCGACGTGCCCACTCTCTGGTCGCACGGAGCGTTGGACGCGAACACGAAACCTGACAACTTCCTCGATGTCTACTCAAAGCTGCGCGGCCCGAAGAAGGTGTGGTTCGGCCAATACGACCATGTGCGCGGCAATGAGGTCAACTTCGTCGGGCGTGACGGGTTCATGGACCAAGCCATGCGGTGGTTCGATTACTACGTCAAGGGTGTGCCTCTCTCCAAAGCCCCGGTGACTAAGGATCCGAGCGCGACCATCCAACAAGGGAACGATGGCAAGTGGCGACTGGAGAAGCAGTGGCCTCCTGCGGATGCGAAGTACTACTCCCTGCCACTCGGCAACGGCGGATATACCGATGATCCCCAGGACAACAGCGCAACCAATCCATCCGTCGGCGCTTGGACCTTCACCCAACCAATGCCCTACGACGTTCACTATGCGGGGGTCCCGAAGCTAGAAGTCAATGTCCAGGCGATCTCCCCGAGGGTGAATCTCATCGCGCTCGTCTACAGCGTCACTCCCAGCGGCAGCGCGCGCTTGATGACCCGCGGCGCGTATGCGACCGGATCGGGGGAGATCGAGTTCGAGCTCTACCCCCAGGACTACAGAATTCCTCGGGGCAACCGCATCGGAGTGTTTGTTAGCGGCTCCGATTCGCTCTGGTATACGCCGCAGGTTTTCTCCATGACCCCAGTGCTTGTGACGGAAGGCTCGCTCTCGCTGCCCTTCCTCTCTTGGGACCGAGACGAATTCGTCGCCGGAAGACCCGCCAGCGCCATGCTTACGTGGCCGGTGGCCAGTGTCCCCACCCGGATGATGAAGGAGTTCGAGAAGCAGGCCAAGCTCCCGCCTCCGATGAAGGAGCGCTAAACCGGACTCGGGGTGAGTTTGCAATCACGCCCGCCTAGCGGGTCTGATTGCAAAATCGGCTAGAAAGTCAAAATGGAATTTGCGCGGGTGGTGAAGCGCAGAAGAATGTGTCGCGGCTACTTGGAGCGCGACGTCAGCCCGGAGCAGGTCGATCGCATCCTCGACCTGGCCGCGCGGTTCCCCTCAGCGGGCCATACTCAGCCACAGGAATTCATCGTCGTCCGCGACCAAGCGGTCAAGGATCGGCTCGGCAGGGCAGCGCTCGACCAGATGTTCATCGCGCAGGCCCCGGTCGTGATCGCCGTCGTGTCGGACACGCGCAGATCGGCCACTCGCTACGGAAGTAGAGGAGTCGACTTCTACAGCGTCCTCGACGGCGGGTTCGCCTCGATGCTCGTCCTTCTCGCCGCAGTCGACACGGGGCTGGGCGCGGCTTTCGTCGCGGCCTTCGACGATGACGCCGTACGCGAAGTTTTGGGTTTGCCCCGCCGGGTGCGGCCCATCGGACTCATCGCGATCGGATATTGCGCGCAGCGGGCGGACAGGCACGAGCGTCGTGCGCGGACCGAGATAATTCACGCCGAAAGGTGGTCGGGTCGATGACCAACGACGAGCTCACGTTCAAGGAGCCGTACAAGCGTCAGAGCCTCAAATTGAAGACGCTGCCCGCCAGTCAACTGGAGGTTGTCGGACACCAGCGCAAGGCCCGGCCCGCTCATGTTGAGCACCTGGTGTCTTCGATCGAACGAATCGGTTTCATCGTTCCTCTCGTCGCCGTGCAGGTAAAGAAAGACGGCAAGGATCGCTACGTGGTGATCGACGGGCAACATCGACTGCAGGCCGCTCAGGAGCTGGGCATCCGCAAACTCCCAGTCCTGGTGGTACCCGAGCGCTTAGCTCCCCGAATGATGAACCTCAACGTCGAGAAGGACCTCAACATTCGGGAGAAAGCGGTCGTCGCGCTCGGCATTTACCGCACGTTGCTGGAAACGAATCCGGAGGTCAAGGAGACCGATTCCGAACTCGAGGTCTCGATCGAGCGCGCCTATTACGTGACCCTGGGACTTGCCTACGAGAAGAGCGGCCGCACCACGGGCAGCGCGTTCGAGCCGCTGCTGAAGAAGAGCGATTTCTTTCTGAAGCGCGCGATGGAGAAGGCCTACGTCGTTCGGGACGAGCGCGCCGCGACGGTGGTCGAGGCCAACTCACTCGTGCGCGATGTAACGGCCAAGGCAAAAGAGATGGGCGTATGGCACCAGTACTTTCCTTACCAGCTCATCTCGTCCATCGATCCATTCCGACGCAAACGGGGTCGGCAGAACTTCAATGAGCTGTTCGGCAAAGCCATCGCAAAGCTGAAGAAGATGAACGAAGACCCGACTCGCATCCGCAAACTCGCCCGCTAACAAGAGCCGAGTCGGCAATAAGAGTCGAATAGCGCAACTGATTACCAGGTCGGCGTTCGGGAGCTAGGCGGAGGGTTGGCCCTCCAGGCCCTCGAGTAGCGTGTTCCACCCCAGCAACGCGCACTTGATGCGCACCGGGTACTTGACCACGCCCTTCAATGAAACAAGATCGCCAAGGACATCTGGATCCCCCTCTTCCTCGCCGGCCATCATGCGCTTGATGGACTCGGCCATCTTGAGCGCGTCCTTGGTGGGCAGACCTTTGACCTTCTCCGTCATCATCGAGGCGCTCGCTTGAGAGATCGAGCAGCCTTTGCCCTCGAAGGAGATGCCCTCGAGATTCTCGCCGTCGAACTTCAAGAACAGTTCGATCTCATCGCCGCACAGGGGGTTGTTGCGTTCGAGCGCGACATCGTGCGGGTCGAGATGCCCCTTATTTCTCGGCTTTCGGTAGTGATCCAGGATCACTTCCTTGTACAGCTCCTCGAGGCTCAGACGAACCACTCCTTCGCCTTGTCGAGCGCTCCCACGAGCGCGTCGACATCGTCAGTCGAGTTGTACACGTAAAACGAGGCCCGGGCGGTCGCCGGAACACCGAGGCGGCGCATCAACGGCTGCGCGCAATGGTGACCCGCGCGCAAAGCGATCCCCTCTTGATCGAGGATCGTGGCGAGGTCGTGGGAGTGCACTTCCCCGAGATTGAAGGACACGACGCCGCCGCGGTCGGCGGCCGGCGGGCCGTACACGGTTGCCCCCGCGTCCCGCAGCTTGTCCATCGCGTAGGTGGTGACCTCGATCTCGTGGTCGCGGATCGCGTCCATCCCGAGACCCTCGAGATATTCCACCGCCGCTCCCATGCCGACTGCTTGAGCGATATTCGGAGTGCCTGCTTCGAACTTGTAGGGGATTTCGTTCCACGTGGCGCGATCGGCCCAGACCTCGCGGATCATCTCGCCCCCGCCGTGGAAAGGAGGCATCTCCTCGAGCAGGTCCTCGCGTCCGTACAGAACACCGGCGCCGGTCGGCCCACACATCTTGTGGGCCGAGTAGGCCAGGAAATCAGCATCCAGCTCGTTTACGTCGAAGGTCAGGTGCGGCGCTGCCTGAGCCGCATCGACGAGCACCCGCGCTCCGACGGCGTGTGCGGCATCCGCAATACGACGGATCGGATTGACCGTACCCAAGACGTTGGACATGAGAGTCACGGCCACCAGCTTCGTTCGGTCGGTCAAGAAGTCCTCGAGCAGATCGACCCGCAGGTGCCCCTCATCGTCGATCGGTAGGTGCTTGAGAGTGGCACCTACCTCCTTGGCCAGTAGCTGCCAGGGCACGAGATTGGAGTGGTGCTCCATCTCGGTGACAAGGATCTCGTCGCCCTCCGAGATATGAGCCCGGCCCCACGAAAAGCGCACCAGGTTGATCGCCTCAGTCGTCCCGCGTGTGAAGACGATGCTGCGGTCGCTGCGGGCTCCGATGAAGCGCGCACAGGCTTGGCGCGCTCCCTCGTAAGCCGCCGTCGCCAGTTCGCCGAGCTCGTAGATACCGCGATGAACATTGGCGTTTTCGGTCTCGTAGAACTTGACGATGCGATCGATTACGTAACGGGGCTTCTGAGAGGTAGCCGCAGAATCAAGGTAGACGAGCCGCTTGCCACGTGCCGTCGTCTCAAAGATGGGGAAATCCTTGCGGACGACTTCGACGTCGAGGTTTGCCGTCATAGACATACCTTAGCGGCTCGTCTGCGCCGGACTGCGCTTACCGTCGGTCTCGGTCTGCTCCACCGCGGCAATCGCTTCCTCGGAGAGGCCAACCTCTTTCGCGAAGCCGGTGTAGCCCTCGGCCTCGAGCCGCTCCGCCAATTCGAACCCTCCCGACTGGACTATTCGGCCGTCGAGCAGAACGTGCACCTGATCGGGACGGATGTAATTCAACAGCCGCTGATAGTGCGTGATTAGGAGGATCCCAACCTGGGGTCCGGCGAGCTTGTTCACCCCCGCCGACACATGCTTGAGCGCGTCGATGTCGAGCCCCGAATCGGTCTCGTCGAGGATCGCGAGCTCCGGCTCGAGGACCGCCATCTGCAAGATCTCGTTGCGCTTCTTCTCGCCGCCGGAGAAGCCCTGGTTCACATAGCGATCGACGAGTTCGGAAGGGATCTCCAGGAGATCGATCTTTTCCTGGAGATACATCCGGAATGCCATCGCGGACTTCTCGCCCTCCGGGTGCATTGCGTTATAGGCCGTCCTCAGGAAGTTGACGACGGACACCCCCGGGACCTCAGTCGGATACTGGAAGGCGAGAAAGATGCCCCGTTTCGCTCGCTCGTCCGGGGGCAGGTCGAGGACGTCCTCCCCCCTGTAGAGAACCTTGCCGGTCGTCACCTCGTACCCCGGACGGCCCGTCAGCACGTAGGCGAGCGTTGACTTCCCCGAGCCGTTCGGACCCATCATGGCGTGGACCTCGCCCTTGGCGACGTTCAGCGTCAGGCCCTTGAGGATCTCGCGGCCCTCGACCTCGACGTGGAGGTCCTCGATCTGCAGCAGGTTCTCGGTCATCTGATCTCCTTACCAGTCTCGGACATGCTCTTCGCGGCGCGGGCCGACCAGGATCAGGTCGCCCTCCCGCCGCACCTCATAGGTGGCCAGGGGCTTGGTCGCCGGCAGAATCCGGACATCACCCGACGCCACGTTGAAACGAGAGCCGTGCAACGGGCACTCCACTTCGAGCTCCTCGGGCTCGAACTCACCGTCGGTTAAGAACGTTTGCTCGTGGGTGCAGTAGTCGTTCGCCGCGTAAACGTCCTCGCCGACCCGATACAGCCCGATGGGCTCGCCGTGCGCGACGACCTGTTTCATGCCGCCGTCGGGAATCTCATCGATGCGAGCCACCGTCTCGAACTCCGCCACGATCACACGCCCACTTCCAACGCCTGCGCTCCCTCGACCTTCGCCGAGATCGACTGCGACAGCTCCTCGCGCAGCGAAGGGATGCGGATGCGGTCTAAGACTTCCTTGAAGAAGCCGAACACGACGAGCTTCTGGGCGGTCACACGGTCGATTCCGCGGCTCATTAGATAGAAGAGGTGTTCCTCCTCGACCGGAGAGACGGTGGCTCCGTGCGTGCAGCGCACCTCGTTGGCCTCGATCTCGAGCTGCGGAATGGATTTCGCCAACGCATCTTCGGAGAGGACCAGGTTTCTGTTGGCCTGGTAGGCGTCGGTCCCCTGCGCGCCCTTGGACACGCGAATAAGGCCCGAGTACTCGGACCGCGACCTCTCCTTGAGCGCTCCCTTGTATAGGAGGTCCGAGGTGGCATGCGGAGCGTCGTGCGCCTGAAGTGTTCGCTGGGCAAAATGCTGATCGGCCTCGGCGAAGTAGAGGCCGAGCATCTCCGAGAACGAGCCCTCGCCGATGAGTGCCGACTCGACCTGAGTGCGTGCAAAATCCGATCCGAGGTTCACAGCCAAACTGCGAACCGTGGCGTCCCGATGCCCGCTGAAGCGTTGCGTTTGGAAGTGCTGAACGCCGCGCCCCCATTCCTGCAGCGAGACGTAATTAACGGTGGCTCCGCTGTGGGCCTCGACCTCAACCACGCTCGCGCACAGCGCAGCCGCGTCGAAATCCTCGGAGGAGAACCGGTCGACGAAGGTAAGACTCGCGTTCTTCCCCACCACAATCGTGGTGTGGGGGAAAACCGAGCCCCCTCCGGACACTCGGCGGACCAACTCCAGCGGTTGCGCGACGGCAACGCCGTCGGGGACGTAGACGACAACGCCTTCGGAGAAGAAGGCGCCGTGCAGGGCCGTGAACTTGTGCTCGTCCAGAGCCACATCGGTGAAGAAGTGCTCCTTGAACAAGTCGGGCTGATCACGGAGGGCTGTCCGGAGGTCGGCAAAGACCACGCCCTGTGCGGCCAGCTCCGGAGGAAGGGTTACCTCTGTCGAGCCCGGTGCGGGCGCGGCGAAACGATCGAAGTCGAACCCGCGCACGTCGGTATAGCGCCACTCCTCGCTCTTGGGGTCGGGAAGCTCGAGCTTCTCGAAGAGATCGAACGCGCCGAAACGGCGATCGAGCAACCAGCCGGGCTCGTTAAGGGCCTGGGAGAGGGCCTCGACCGCAGGGCGGGTCAGTCTCGAATCCATGCCGACCACGGCTCCTTGCGCTTGTGAACCTTTTCACGATCCTACCAGTTAGGGCAACCTAACCTGGGGGCCCACACCCCGCATTTACCCTGCTCAACATGGCTAAACCCGGGTCGGCTGCGGAGTCGATCGAGGTCGCCATGGCGGCTCCCGGCCAGGCTTTGCGAGGGCTTCTTGCCTGCGCTCTGGCGGCCGGCCTCTGGGCGATAGCCGCCACCATCGCGAGCGACCTCTTCGATGCCGGAGTCCCTCCCTTTCATCTCACCGCGGCGCGCTCCGTCATTGCCGCAGCGGGCCTTTTGCTTCTGCCCCGTGAACGCCCGCGCGGCCGACTGGCTCCCACGGCGCTGGTCGCGTTTGGTCTGTCCATTTCCCTGGTCAACGGGACCTATTACGTGGCGATCGATCGCCTGCCGGTCGCGGTCGCCGTGGTGCTTCAGTACACAGGCCCGATCTTCGTCGTCGGCTGGGCGGCCCTGATCGCACGGCGACCGCCCACGAGGACGGTTCTGGCGGCCTGCGGCGTGTCGGTGCTGGGAGTGGCCCTCATATCCGAAGTCGCAGCAGGAGAAGCCGGGGCCGTGGATCCCATCGGACTGCTGGCCGCGGCGGCGAGCGCCCTTCTGTTCGCGTCCTACACCGTTTTGAGTGAAAGGGCCGCCGCGACCTATGGGACGGTTGGCGGCGTCCTGCGCGCCTTCGTGATGGGCACGGCTTTCTGGAGCATCGTCCTCGTCTTCATGGGAGATCCTCCGGACGCGCTCCTCGCCGTCGATAACTTGCCTCGGGTGATCGCAGTGGGAGTTTTGGGGACCCTGCTCCCCTTCCTCCTCTATATATGGGGCATCCAGAGAGTGAGGGCCGAGCG
>JBHELF010000143.1:0-1991 GCA_046263155.1 Actinomycetota bacterium | reverse complement strand
CCCCGCGGCTACGAGATCTTCCAGAAGAAAATCGACGGCGCGATCAAGGTGATCTTGCTCCCCTAGCGCGATCTCCTCAGCCGTCCGCCTACCGAAATCCCCTCCCGGAGTTGCCCTCCGGGCGCTTACGCTTCCTGGATGGAACCCACACTCGATCCGCGCCAACTCCGGGAGATGGTTGATGGCTTCCTGTCCGAGGACATCGGTCGCGGCGACCTGACCACGCAAGCGGTCATTCCGCCGGGGAGACACGGATCGGCACGCATCGTGCTACGAGGGCCTGCCCTTATCGCCGGCCTGGGCGCGGCAAGAGAGTGCTTTGCTCAATTGAGCGATGGCCTGCCGTGGGAGTCTCTGTATCGGGACGGCGAGCACGCACAGCCCGGCGACATCGTCCGGTTCGGCGGAGCGCTTCAAGGGTTGCTCTCGGCCGAACGCACGGCCCTCAATCTGCTCGGCCGCCTCTCCGGAATAGCCACCGCGACCGCTCGCTACGTTGGCGCCGTCGCGGATATGCCGGTGAGGATCATCGACACACGCAAGACGACCCCGGGGCTGCGAATCCTCGAGAAGTACGCCGTCCGCATGGGTGGTGGCGGCAATCACCGGTTCGGCCTCGACGACGGAATCCTCATCAAGGACAACCACATCGCGGTCGCCGGAGGAGTCTCCGAGGCTTTGCGCCGGGCCAAGGAGTCGCTGCCTCACGGGCTTCGGGTGCAGATCGAGGTCACGACCCTGGAAGAGCTCGACGAGGCGCTCGCGGCGGGAGCCGATGCTGCTCTGCTCGACAACATGACGCCGGACGTCGTGAGATCAGCGGTGGCTCGGGCCGGGGGCAAGCTCCTGCTGGAGGCCTCGGGTGGGATAGATATCGACAACGTCCGGGAATACGCGGCCGCCGGCGTCGATTTCATCTCGATAGGAGCCCTGACCAATTCCGTGCGGGCCATCGACTTCTCCATGGAAGTGAACTAGTGGTCCTCACTCCCGAGGCGTTGCGCAGCGTCGACGAGACCTGGGCTGATGAGGTTCGAGCCGAGGCGCGCCGTCGAGACGCCGTGATCCTCGCTCATAACTATCAAGTGCCCGCCATTCAGGACGTGGCGGATTTCGTTGGGGACTCTCTGGAGCTGTCTCGCATCGCGGCGCGCACCGATGCATCGACGATTGTGTTCTGCGGTGTGCACTTCATGGCGGAGACGGCAAAGATCCTCTCGTATGACAAGACGGTTCTGATCCCGGATCTCCGCGCCGGGTGTTCGCTGTCGGCATCGATCACCGCGGAGCAGCTGCGCGCGTGGAAGGCCGAGCATCCCGGCTCCACGATAGTCAGTTACGTCAACACCTCTGCCGCTGTTAAGGCCGAGAGCGATTACTGCTGCACGTCGGCCAACGCGGCCAAGGTCGTGGAGGCGATCCCTCCCGACCAAGAGATCCTCTTTCTGCCCGACATGTTTCTGGGTGCCCACGTCGAGCGCGTGACCGGCCGCAAGATGCACATCTGGATGGGCGAGTGCCATGTCCACGCGGGGATCGAACCGGCTCACATCGAGCGAGCTATGGCCGAACATCCGAACGCCGACCTCCTGATCCATCCGGAGTGCGGGTGCACCTCGCACGCGCTCTACATGCTGGCCGAGGGTGACCTCGCCGAAGACCGCACCTTCGTCCTCAGCACGGGCGGGATGGTCAAGCACGCAGGTGCTTCGACGGCGGACGAATTCATCGTCGCCACAGAGACCGGGATGCTGCATCGGCTGCGCAAGGAAAACCCGACCGCCAATTTCATGGCCGCTGCGCCAGCGGCGGAATGTCGCTACATGAAGACGATCACGCCGACGAAGCTGCTCGAATGTCTACGAACCGGCCGTTACGTGGTCGATGTCGATAAGGAGACTGCGGATCGAGCTCGCCTCGCGATCGAGCGCATGATCGCGATCGTTTAGCGAACCGCGGAAAAACTCAGCAGTACCAGCGGTAGGGGATGT
>JBHELF010000142.1:0-13518 GCA_046263155.1 Actinomycetota bacterium | reverse complement strand
TCCCACTCGGCAGCCCAGTCGTCGCTCGCGATGACGAATTGTTGCTCGATCTTCACGTCACCTGCGGTCAGGTCCACGATCGTCCCGATAACTCCGAGGAAGCCCTCAACCCCCCGATGATCGCCTACTCGTGGCAATGGTCTTCCCCGGACATGGAACACCATGTCCTCCGTAAAGCACTCGGCCAGAACCTGCTTGTCGCCGGCAAGGGCCGCCTCCGTCATGCGGTTGATGACCGCCACGTTCGGATGCTCGCTCATCATCTCCTCCAATCCCATAGACGTCACGATGACGCTCCCAACGGTAGGAACTGGGCTCGCTCAAAACATCGGGAGAATCAAGGAAATCGCTTGACCACCCGCGTAGGTAATTCTGTGGATGCCGGACCGATGAGTTTGTCTCGGCCGTGGAGTCTTAGGTGATATCAAAATGGCGTCGGGCCCTCCGGCAGACGCTGAGATCGACCGAGGAAGGAGACCGCGTTGCAGAAGATCACCCCCCATCTATGGTTCGACAACGAGGCGGTTGAGGCGGCCGAGTTCTATACCTCGACCTTCCCGTACTCGAAGGTGACGAACGTGAGCACTCTCAAAGGGACACCGTCGAGAGACACCGATATCGTCTCGTTCGAACTGTTCGGGCAGCCCTTCCAGGCGATCAGCGCGGGCCCGCTTTTCAAGTTCACCCGCGCGATCTCATTTCTCGTCCGCTGCGGGACGGAGGAAGAAGTCGAGGTCTTCTGGGACAAACTCTCAGCCGGCGGCACCGCGCTGATGCCCCTCGATTCGTATCCCTTCAGCAAGCGCTATGGGTGGACCGAGGATCGATACGGCCTCTCGTGGCAGGTCATGCACGATGCGGAGGAGATCGCGCAGCGCATCGTGCCGACTCTGATGTTCGTGGGCAAGGTGTGCGGCAAAGCCGAGGAGGCCGTCACCTTCTATGCATCGGTGTTTCCCGACGCCAAGGTCGGTCACATTGATCGCTACGGGCAAGGTGAACCACCCGACACGGAGGGGACGGTCAGGCATGCCGGCTTCACGCTGGCGGGCCAGGACTTCGCCGCCATGGACAGCGCTCGTGCTCACGACTTCGATTTCAACGAGGCGATCTCGCTCCTGGTCGCTTGCGAGATGCAGGACGAGATCGACTACTACTGGGACAGTCTCTCCGCGGTTCCGGAGGCCGAGCAATGTGGGTGGCTCAAGGATCGTTACGGCGTCTCGTGGCAGGTGGTTCCGTCGGTCATGGACGAGCAGCTGACCCACGGCACCGAGGAGCAGATCGCTCGGGTTACCGAGGCATTCCTCAAGATGAAGAAGTTCGATATCGCGGAACTGAACCGGGCATACGAAGGAACCCAAGCAAAGTAGAAGGTCAAGGATGACGACTGTCGAGTGTGCGCTGGATGCCGCCTAGCGAGCCTCAGCGCACACTCGACTCAGGCTTGCTGGCGACCACAAATATCGCCGTCGATCTATCTACGAAATCTTCCGGCTCCAACTCCTCGAGACGACTCATTGCTCGGGCCAAACACGTGCGGCGGGAAGCGTCATCCAGAGATTCGAGACGCCGCTTGGAGAACCCGAGTCGTGTGCGAGCTTCAATGAATGCCTCGATATCAAAGCCCTCTTGCAACGCGCTCGTCCACGAGTGAACGGGATGGCAACCGGCGCTTAGAAGCAGAGCTTCGACTTTGCTCGGCGTGTCCACGAGTTCGTGTCGTGTGGAGACTTTTTCGGCGGGAGCGGCACCGTGTCGGTCGAGCTCATCTGTCCAGACATCGAGGGCCGGGTAGCTCGGATCATCGCCCCAAGTAATCACCCCCACGGATCCGCCCGGGCGCAAGATGCGCGCGACCTCACGCAGTGCTGCCGCAGGATCCGGCACGTGGAAAAGCATGAAGCACATCGTGACGACGTCGAAGCTGTCCGGCCCAAACGCAAGCCCGGCCGCGTCCATGACGACTCTCCCGTGGCGGGCGTCGGCCTTCCGTATCATTCCGATCGCGCGGTCGATTCCAACGACGTGCGCGCGTGGCGCAACGGAAGCGAGATCGTCGAGGAGCGCGCCGACACCACAGCCGACATCCAGCACGCTACGCGCTTCGGGAAGCGGCAGCGCCGCGAGAAGTTGGGCGGCGAGGCTCCGCAGCTGAGAGGCCCACAGCTTTTGGTAGACGACGGCACCCTCGGAATAGAGTTGCGCCAGCACGGCGCTCTCTGTGGGAGCGTCTGTATCACCCATCTGCGAAGTCTCCCCCGCGCGCGCCCCTCCGCGGCATGTGGCCATGAGATTTGTAACCCCCCTGCCGATTGCGCGTTGTGACTAAAAATCACGAAAACCTCGTCGCTTGGTGTTTCACGGAGCGACCAGCGTCTTTACGAGGGCACGCGTTCCGAGAAGCTCATCCAAGCAAGCGAGATGCATCACGACGGGCGACGCACCATGTGCCCCGGCCCCCCTCAGCTGCGACGAGGTCCCATTCCCGGGGTAGCGCAGCATCCAAGTCCTCGGGACTCAGATAGATAGGCGTATGCGGACCCGCGGTGTTGACCCAGAGGAGGACTCCATCGACGGCGAGTATGCGGTCCACCTCGACCGGAAACAACAGCATGTTGACGAGCACCAGCGTGGCGACACTTCCGTCGGCCAATGGAAGGCGGGAGCCGTCGGCCCTAATGCGCGGGATATCTGCCGGTGCGAGTCGCAGCATCTCCATAGATAGATCGACCGCGATCAGCCACGGAAAGCGCTCGGCGAAGAGCTTTGTAGTCATCCCGGTGCCCGAACCGAGTTCTACGGCGAGACCATGGCCAAAGGGCCCGCCTCGTTCCAGCGCATCGGCGATCGAGAGGTAGCGCTCGGGCTTGTCACGCGTATGCCACTCACCCGCTAGTTGATCGAAAAGCCCCCCAACCCTCGCCGCCATCTCCGGCGTCCAGCCCGCGCCCAATGCAACTTCGCGAGTTACCTGGCGCATCGGATGATCGGGACGTAGCGGTTCCCATTCCTCACCCACGAAGGGCACGACGCGCGGCAGCCGACGAACGGTCACAGACAGACTTTGCCATGCCCCGTGCCGGTGGGAAGCTTTGCAACGATGGATCTTCTCTATGCCGAATCACGCGACGGCACTCACATAGCCGCGCACTGGGGAGGCACCGGCCCCCCTCTCCTCCTGGTGCACGGAGCGACGGCCGATCACTCCACGACCTGGCAGCAGGTGGCCCCCATTCTCGAACAGCGTTTCACGGTGTACCGGATGGACCGGCGAGGTCGAGGTGCCAGCGGGGATGGAGATGACTATTCGATCGAGCGAGAGTTCGAGGATGTGGCCGCAGTGGTGGAAACCATCGGTGACGCCGTTTTCGTCGTCGGTCACTCCTACGGGGCCGAGACGACCTTGGGTGCGTTGCTCCTAACGGACAACATCAAGAAATTCGTTCACTACGAGGGCGGGATCCCGGCCATCTATCCGACGCCGGTCCCGACCATCGATCGCCTCCAGGAGTTCATAGACAAAGGAGATCGTCAGGGCGCACTGGAGACACTCTTCAGGGAGATCGTAGGCATCGATCCGGATGAGTTTCGTGCGATGAGTGGTGAGGAAGCCTGGACTGCCCGGCTGCGAAACGTTCACACGCTGTCACGGGAGCTACGCGCCGAGAACGATTACGACATTGCCGCGATCGAGGACCGGCTGCGCCAGATTCGGACGCCGATTCTTCTGCTCGTCGGAGGCGAGAGCCCGCGGGAGTTGGTCGAGCCCAGCGAGCGGTTGGTGAAGATCCTGCCGAGGAGTCGGATCGAAAAGATCGAGGGTGAAAGCCACGCCGCGATGTTAGGTTCACCCGAAGCTTTTGCCGAGACCGTCAACCGTTTCTTCGACGAAGACGGCAACTAGGCGCGTGCCTGACACTGAGGTGGACGGACTCACCATCCTGGCTCGATCAAGATGATCGCCCCGGGTAACCGCTTGCAGGGGACTCTCTCTCGCTGAGCGCTAGTTCTTCAGTTTGTAATCTGTCCCCGGTCTGGTCGTGTCGAGATATGGCCCCGCCACGCCCATGGGGTAGCTGCCCGACCAGAGAAACGACGCGGCCTGGGGGGCCGTCAAAGTCGCACCCTTCTTGAGCGCGTCGACGCCCGCGCGAGGGATCGTGATCATCACCGCCCCGAGAGGACCGACGGTCGCCTCGCCTTCGATCATGTCACCGCTGCACGCGTCGCGGAGATGCCCTTTCCATCCATCCAAATTGTTTTGGGACCCCGGGAAAAAGGCCTCGAAATATAGACAGTAGCTTCCGCCGACACCGTCAGGATTTGTCCGCACGCGAAAACCCTCGCCCGCCATCGGAGGCGCGACGTCCTCGGTCTGGACGTGAACGTAGAGGTTCTTCCTGTCGCTCGTAAACGTGACTGCCTGCAGATCGGCAAAGGCCGATGCGTCCATGCCGGCCTGATCGAAATCACCAAAGGATCCGTCGCCGATTCCCTGATCGTTGACGAAGTTCGCATCGTTGATCGGGTCTTCGACGCTGGGCTTCGGCGGAGCAGCGTGCGCCGGAGCCCATACGAACATCACCGTGAGCATCAGGGTCGTGATGGAGATCCGTCTCAATGGGTGCCTCCTCGACGTCCGGGGCCGGGACCAGCCATAGTCATCGTCGGAGGAATACTTCGCCCGGCCCATCGGAACCCCTACCTGGCCTCCCCGACGGCTCAACCGAGCGGAGCCGCGCTTACGCCGTGACGCGTGCCGTGTGCTCACGCAGACGCGTCCATTCCTCTCGTTCGACCAGCAACGAGACGCCTGTTCCTACAACCAGCGACCAGAAGAACGGACCCAGGCCGAACACGCGCATCGGCGAGAGCGCGATCGCAAATGCGAAAACGGGCCCGAGCACCAGCGGGCCGCGAGCAATCTCCCGCAGCGAACTTACGAGCACTCCGACGAGCGCCAACCCCGCAAGCGCGAGTAGCAACACGGGGGGAACCAGCACGGCCAGATCCGCGGCAGTGCTGGCCAAGAAACCAATCAGCACGAGTGCGGCCGCCGGGATGAACACCGAGCGGTAGCGGATCGACGAGTCTCCCGCGGTTGGACCGGCAGTTAGAGGCACTAGGGGCACGGCCAGCGATACCGTGCTCGGCCCAATCGGCGAGGCGAGCATCGTTCCCACTCCGCTGACCAGATTCACGATGCGCTCCGGCGGACGGTAGCCCTGGCTGCGCATGTAGATGATGCACGGGAGGTTGGACTGCAGAAACATCAGCGCTACGAGGACGGGCGTCGTACTCACGAGCGCGGCCCAGGAGAATACCGGCCAGCTCAGCGCGAAATGGGGCAGCGCAAACGAACTGGGCATGCGTCCGAACTGGCCCGTCAACCCGGCCGCGACCAATCCGGCGACGAACGCCAAGAAGATGGCCGGTAGGCGCGGTGCCAGGAAACGTTGACTCAGCAGGTAAGCCACGAACGCGCTTCCAACCATGAGCGGTACGCGGGCACCCGCCCCACTCGTGGCGCTCATGCCGGAGAAAATGTGCCCAACAAAGGGCATGACGACTCCGGCCACCAGTCCGTGCATGATGGGGGCCGGAATCCACGCGACAAGTTGCGTCGCGAGGCCCAAGAACGCGATCACAAACACGATCGCGCCTGCCATGAATGCAGCTCCTGACAGCTCTCGGAATGTGAACTGCTCGCCGAGCGAGGCCAGGAAGATCACCGCGAACACGTTTCCAGTGAGAAGCAGCGGCTGACGGTAGCGAAGGCTGAGCAGCACACTGGGGACGGCCGGCAACGCGTAAACAACCGCGATCCAGCCGCTGGTCTGAGCGTCGGAAAGATTCAATCCCCTAGGGCCCGCGGCGGTCAAGACGATGCTGAGGACGGCAATGAAGATGATGATGACGGGAATTGCGGCGCCCAACGCCGGCAAGCTCCGTCGCAACTCCCCTGAAGTGGTGGCCATTACCCCCTCAGCTATCGGTCGGCGATCGAGTGGTTGTCGCCAACCATGCTTATCGAGTCACATGACGATGGCGAAGGAAGGTTATCCCCGTATCCCAAAGGAATTGCGACTCCTGCCGCGCCGCGCGGCAGCTCGGAACCCCTAGATCACTATTTGTGACGAGATAGGAAGTCCAGGATCGCGGCGTTGGTCGCGTCGGGATTCTCGTAATGCATCACGTGCGAAGCGTTTGGGATTTCGACGGTCTCGACATTGGGCAGCAGCTCCTTCAGGCGATCGCTCAGTTTTCTCAAACCGTTGGGGCTGCGCTCGCCGTAGACGAGAAGCGTCGGATGCTTGATCGAGCGCGCGTCCCGATCGGTGAACTCGGGAAAGCCGGCGCCGAGAAACTGCGCCGCGTGCGTCTTGGAGTTAAGGAGCATGTGCTCCTTCATCTCTTCGGGAAGTGCGTCGTACGAATCGCCGCCCAAGGCGACGCGCGTCGCGAAGATGCGAATACTTTCCTCCACCTTGCCTCGCTTGAGGGCGATCGTCGCAGGGATCATCCCTTTGGCGATCATGCCGACCAAGGCGGTGCCGGTCGCCGGTTTGGTTAGAAGGACCTTCAGCAGCTGCTGGGGCCTCGGTGGTGTACTCAGAAATAGCGGTAGTACGGGTGGTTCCTCGAGCGTCAGCGTGCGCACGAGGTCGGGTCTACGCAACGCAACGAAGAGACAGATGAACGCGCCCCAGGAGTTGCCCACGAGATGGGCCGGCCCGGCATCGAGCTGTTCGATCAAGGCGATGAGGTCCTCAGCGTGCGGCAGCATCTGATCGTCGGTCCCGTCGGGGATCTCTTCGTTGGGCCACGCGAACCTGCGGCTGTAGGCGACGGCCCGGTAGCCGCGGGCGAATTCCGGAACCTGATGCTTCCAGATGGTGAAGTCGCTGATCCCGCCGTGGACAAAGATGACCGTCGTCCCGGATCCTTCCTCCACGTACGCGAGCTGGACGCCGCGAACCGTGGCGGTCTTCTGCGTCGAAACCTCCGCTGTGACCATGTCGCCTCCCTTTTCTCGGGCCTAGAAGCCACGGTAGGGAGACGACAGGTCCGTTCCATCGACCATGTGGTCTATTTCCACCGATCGGGCTCGGCGATGGGGAATGCGTCAGATCAGAGCGGGATCTGGAAGAGGTCGTTTTGCAGAGCGAAGAGGGCCGCGCCTCCGCGGGTGGTGACCCCGAGCTTCTGATAGATGTGGATCGTGTGATGCCTCACGGTGTGATCCGAGATGAAGAGCTGCTTAGCGATCTGCTTGTTTGACATCCCGGCCACCACCAGACGCAGCACGTCGACCTCTCGATCGGATAGTCCTCCCGGCCACCGTCGTTTCTCGGGGCGCCCCCCTGCTCCCACAACCTGGAGGACCGCCGCGACCGCGTCCGGATCGAGGCGCCCGTCAGCCGACTCACGGCGGATGTGCCCTTGGGCGTCCCTTGGGGCAAGTCTCTGGCGATGCGGGCGATCCTCCAAAAGCGCGTGGTAGACGTCGGCCGCCGCGAGCAACCTCGCCCCCGGAGGAACCGAGTTCGCTCTTGCCTGGCGGTGATAACCGGACCCATCCGCGCGTTCGTGATGCATCCCCGCGATGGCTGCCATCCGTGCGAGCGGTGGCGAGCGCTGCAAGATCCGTTCGCTGTGATAAGCGTGCAGGCGCACTTGCTCCCATTCGGACGTCGTCAGAGGTCCCCGCTTCTCCCAAACGCCGGTGGGAACGCCGGTCCTCCCGAGATCGTGGAGCAGAGCCGCGATACGGGTCGATTCGGCCTCCTCCGCGTCGATCCCGTACGCGGGTGCGGCTGCCGCGACCAGCCCGGCAACGCCCGACGAGTGACCGTGGAAATACGGCGATTTGAGGTCGACCAGATCGCCGAACGCGCGTGCTGCCTTGTCAAGGTCCGAACGTTCGATCACACGCGGAGGCCCCGGCTCCTCCTCGACGAGCGAGACCACGCAATCCTCGGTTTCAAGTGAGCGAAGGATGTCGGGCCCCTTTTGCAGGAAGACCTCGGCGATAGCAGGGTCGAGCTTGCGGCGAGCCAACCGAGCTACCCCGGCAACAGCACCCTCCAGTCCCATTAAGCGATGAAAGACGAGCGCCGTAGAGCAAGCTGCCGCTAAGCGAGCGGGCAGAGGCACCGCTTCACCACTTAGTCCGTGAGGGCCCTTGCCGTCCCAGCGTTCCAGAACGTGGAACAGCGCGTCTTTTGTACCTGCGGACATCGCAAGTCGGTCCGCGGTGCGAGCCGCCACCTCGCAATGGGACGTCTCGATCTGCTCACCCATCCTGCGGAAAGACGAAATAGCCGTCGCGATCATGCGCGCCCTCTGGGACCGCGGCTGGCCGCGTCCGAGCCTCGTGAAGAGAAACGAAAGAACATCCTTCGGATCTTGAAAATCCGTAGCGGCTCCGGCGGCGCGCATCGAGATGTCGTCCCCGAACGCCGTCGCCTCTTCGTGGGCGGCAGCGTTGCATCCGAGATATCGCAGCAGCGCGGTGTAGTAGACGTCGGCGAGATCGTTCCCGGCAAAATCCATCTCACGGGCAAGACGCGTAGCTAGAAGACAGGCTCGCATAGCCTCTTCGGGGGGATGCCCCATCCCGAGATCCGTGAAGAGTGAGAGAGCCCCGAGGACCTCGGCCACCCGAACAGACCCATCGACTGTCTGCGTCACCGCCATGACACTATGCGCCGGAAAGACGCGCTAGAAGTCATGGCCCGTGAGCAGGCGCCCAGGTTCTGCGGGCGGAGGGATAACCCGACGACCCAAGGAAGCAAGAAAGTCCTTGCGGCAGGCGGAAGCAGGGCGCTCGCGCGAACTAGGATTCGTCCGTTCTGGATTCCGCCCAATCATGTGAAAGAGCATTCGTCATGAGCAAGAAGCCTTCTCGATTCGACACCATTCCGTGAGCACTCTCTATCTGCCCGCCCAGCTGCGGGACCTGACGGACGGCAACGATGGGCTACAGCTCGAGGGCACGCGCGTCCGCGACATTCTGACGACGCTGCGCGAGTGCTACCCGAAGACTGCGGGATGGCTTACGGATGAGCAAGGCCGTCTCCGACCCCATGTCAAGGTCTTCCTGAATGGAGAGGTGGTTGGTTTGAACGACGCCGTGGGCGACAAGGACGAGATCCGCATCCTCCCGGCGATCTCAGGAGGATCCGACTCAGTAGAGGTGCTTGTGGGGACGCGCAAGGGACTCTTCATTCTGAGCGGCGAGCCCGGCACCGAAATGGACGTAACCGCGCGCGCCTTCGAGGGCCAAGAGGTCGAGTACGCGATCAAGGACCCGCCTACCGGCACTTATCTCGCCTCCGTGACCAATCCTTACTTCGGCCCCCGCATTTACTTCACCGACGATCCCAACGGCAAATGGGATCACGGCGAGGGGCCCGCGTTCCCCGAGGACACGGGTGCGACCGTCACTCGGATCTGGAAGATCCATCCCGGCGAGGAAGAAGGCGTCCTGTGGGCGGGTATCGCTCCCGCCGCGCTGTTTCGGAGCGAGGACGGCGGACGATCCTGGGACCTCAATCGCCCTCTCTGGGACGTCCCCGGCAGAGAGAAGTGGGAGGGCGGCGCCGGCGGACTCTGTCTCCACTCCATATGTCCGTGGCCGGGCGACCCCGACAGGATGGCGATCGGCATCTCCGCTGCAGGGGTGTGGTTGACCGAGGACGGAGGCAGCTCGTGGCATCAGGCGGTGAAGGGGCTTGCGCCTCGCTATGTTCCGGAAGACGCCCGCGAGGCCAACACCAGCTTCTGCGTCCATAACCTGCATCGCTCGCCCGTGGAACCGGCCACGCTATACATGCAGTTCCACGGCGGTGTCTACCGCTCCGAGGATGCCGGCGAAACGTGGATCGACATCGGCTCCGACACCGGCCTGCCCTCCGACTTCGGCTTTCCTCTGGTCGTCGATCCGCGCCGATCGGATCGCGCCTGGGTCATTCCCCTTGTAGCTGACATGGACAGGACCACGCCCGAAGGACGGGTGCGAGTTTTCGAGACGCGCGATCGGGGCACCACGTGGGCGGCCTCGAGCGAAGGCTTGCCGCAGGAAAACGCCTATCTGACGATTCTTAGGCAGGCCTTCTGCGAGGACGGGCGCGAGCCCTTAGGTCTCTATTTCGGGGCGACGTCCGGCGAAGTATTCGGGTCGAGTGACGAGGGCGCTACCTGGGCGACGCTGGCCTCGCGTCTGCCACCTGTGCTCTCGGTTCGGACGGGCTGAGCGGGTTCGACGCGGTCGATCGGAAGGATCACTTCCGGGTCGCCCGTCGAGAAATAGCGCTCCAGATCGTTGCGGTCGAGCGTCTCGCGCTCGAGTAGGACGCGCGCCAGCTCGTCTAGATCGCGACGGTGCCGTTTCAGGATTTCCGTCGCCTTTTCCAGGCCGTCACGAAGGATGGATCTGACCTCGCGGTCGATCGCGACCTCGGTCTCCTCAGAGATGTCCTCGCCGCGCCGAAACACAGGGCTGAGAAAGCGAGCGCCGGGCTCCGCGATGTTGATCGGTCCCACCTTCTCCGACATCCCGAATTCCATCACCATGCGGCGCGCGATCTCGGTGGCCTTCTGAAGATCGTCCTGGGCCCCCGTGGTCGCGAACCCGAAGACCAGCTCTTCGGCCGACCGGCCTCCCAGCAGCACCGCCACGCGGTCGCGGAGCTCCGGTTCGGACATGAGATAACGCTCCTGTTCCGGAAGCTGTTGCGTATAGCCCAATGCACCCATCCCTCGCGGGATGATCGAGACGCGGTGGACGGGATCGGCATGCTCCACCGAGAGTGCGACGAGGGCGTGACCGAGCTCGTGATAGGCGACGAGGCGACGCTCGTGGTCGGAGAGGACCTGCGATCGTCGCTCCAGCCCCGCGAGCACCCGGTCGATGGCCTCCTCGAGGTCGACCATTCCGACGCGTTCCTTCCCGGCGCGCGCGGCCAACAGGGCGGCCTCGTTGATCACGTTTGCCAGTTGCGCGCCTGAGAAGCCCGGCGTCCTCCGCGCGATCACCTTGAGCTCGACCGCGTCCATCAAGCTGACGTTGCGCGCGTGGATCTCGAGGATCTGCTCGCGCCCGCGCACATCGGGCAGGTTGACCTGGATCTGCCGGTCGAAGCGGCCGGGTCGAAGGAGAGCGGGGTCGAGTACCTCGGGACGGTTCGATGCCGCCACGATGATGACGCCGCTGTTCGGCTCGAAGCCGTCCATCTCCGTCAGTAGCTGCTGGAGCGTCTGTTCCTGTTCCTGGTGTGACCCAACCTGGTAGCCGCCCGCTCCCGAGCGGGCCTGGCCGATCGCATCCATTTCGTCGATGAAGACGATGGCCGGAGCACGTTCCCGAGCCTGTTGGAACAGATCGCGCACGCGCGCGGCACCCAGCCCGACGAATAGCTCGATGAACTCGGATGCGGATATATAGAAGAAAGGCACACCGGCCTCGCCCGCGACAGCCCGCGCCAGCAGCGTCTTGCCGGTGCCGGGAGGTCCCACCAAGAGGACGCCCTTGGGAATCCGCGCCCCGATCCGTTGATACTTGTGGGGATTCTTGAGGTAGTCGACGAGCTCCACCAACTCGGCCTCGACCTCGTCGACCCCGGCAACGTCACTGAAGGTCGTCTTTAGATCCGTGCGGTCGTACAGCTTGGCCTTGTTGCGGCCGAAAGAAAGCGGCCCCCCACTCAGCTGGCTGCGGAGTCGCCTCGTGAACAATAAGTAGAGGCCTCCGATGAACAGCAAGGGCAAAACCCAGCCGAAGAGGAGGCTCCCCCACGGGCTCGGCTGCGTGGCCGTGACCTCGACGCCGTTCGCCCGGAGTTCCTCGACGAGCTGGTTGGTCTCGAACCCAGGAGGGAGGGTCGAGACGAAGTTGCGCTCCTCGCCCGCATCGGTCTCAAACTTGCCCGTCGCCGAGGTCTCGGCGATGTTGACCTCTTCGACTCGGCCCTGCTCCAACAGATCGAGAAAGCGGGAGAACGCCAATTCGGTAGGGCCGCGCATCAGGGTGCTTTGGAGCACCGTGATCAGGACGATCGCGCCCAGCCCCCACGCCAGGGGGGTCCAGCGCTGCCAGTTAGAGTCTTCGGAGCGACCCGCCGGGCGTTTGGGCGCCGAGCTCTCGGCCATCGGGGGCCGAGACTCCTTTCGCCGCCTCTTCACTGAATTCTTCGGTCCCGTGAGCAGATGTCCATCTAGGGAAGGATATGGGAGTGAATAAGTCGCACCCGCGGCTCCGAATCGCAGTCGTCGCGCCGCCCTGGTTCGAGATCCCTCCACACGGCTACGGCGGTATCGAGTGGGTATGCCACTGGCTGGTCGAGGGTCTGATCGACCGCGGCCACGAGGTCACGCTGGTTGCCACCGGGCAACCCCATACGCGCGCCCGATTCATCCGCACCTATCACGATCCGCCGAGCGCACGCCTGGGGGAGCCATTGCCGGAGCTGCTCCATGCCGCCATCGCCGATCGAGAGCTGAGCGAGCTCGAGTTCGATCTGGTTCACGACCATTCCTTTGCGGGACCGCTGCTCGCAGGCGCCCGTCCCGCGCCCACGATCGTGACCGCGCACGGGCCGGTGGACGGCGAGCTCGGGGAGTACTACGGAAGGTTGCATCCGCACGTGGGGCTCGTCGCGATATCGGAGGCCCAGCGCCGCTGGGCGCCAGGCCTACCGTGGCTTGCGACCATCCACAACTCGATTCCCGTCGACGAGTACCCCTTCGTCGCCGAGAAGGATCGCTTCGTCTTGTTCCTCGGCCGCATGAGTCCCGAGAAGGGTGCTCACCTGGCGATCGAGGCGGCGCGCGAAGCCGGCTTCCCTCTGGTGCTTGCCGGCAAGCTCAACGAGGCCAAGGAGCATGCCTATTTCGAGACCGAGGTTCGGCCCCGGCTCGGCCCGGACGTCAACTGGATCGGACCGGCCCATACCGAACTCAAGAAGGACCTGCTGGCACGCGCCCGCTGTCTTGTCTTTCCGATCCGCTGGGAGGAGCCCTTCGGCATCGTGATGGCCGAAGCCATGGCCTGCGGGACCCCCGTCGTCGCTCTGAATCGCGGCTCGGTGCCCGAGGTCGTGGTGGACGACGAGACCGGCTTCATCTGTGATCGTCCGGCCGATCTCCCCGAGGCCATCAAACGCTCCGAGCTCATCGACCCGGAGACCTGTCGCGAGCGCGCACGGTCGCACTTCGATGTCACCGGGATGGTGGAGAAATACGAAACCGCGTATCGCTCGGCAATCGAGACATTCGCCCTAAAACAAGAAAAGATGGGTGAGTAATGAAGATCCTTCAGAGGGTGCCCGAGCGGGTGGAGGGGGTCTAGACGGCCCGCAACGCCAAATCGCGACCGCCCGAAAAAATCACGGGCCCCCGAGGCGAGCAGTTCGATGTAGTCGGACCAGCGCGTCCCATCAGGCTCAGCAAGGCGCCTCGCATTCCCGCCGAAGCCGGACGCGACCTGCTGGTGGTCAAAGAGGGACGCATCTT